>JAEENZ010000271.1 GCA_016283985.1 Bacteroidales bacterium
CCAGGTGCCGGATTCCTTGCTCCAGTCGTCGAAATCCATATTGTAAATCTGCTGGGCACGCATCGGCACAACGCACAAAACAACCAGCAGGGATATTATCACTGTCTTTTTCATGACAATCCCTGCTGGCTGCAAATTCCGTTCCCCGGCATGCGCCCGCTATATCGCGTGATATTCGGAAATAATTTGTTAACTTTGTGCCGCTTTCTAGGAAAGCGGTTTTTTGACGTGTATAATTAATCTTAATATGTCTGACAAGAAATTCAATGTCAAGTATTGCGTGCTTCTGCCAATCGTGCTCATAGCTACGGTTTTCCTTTGGGCAGTGCCCGTTTCCTTCTTCGGCATCGATGCCCTCACGGTCGTTCAGCAGCGCGTGATCGCACTTTTCGTTTTCGCTGCGCTGATGTGGATATTCGAGATCATTCCCAACTGGACTACATCCCTGTTGATTATTACCTTCGCCCTTCTGACTATTTCTACGAAGGGTATTGGCTATTTCTGCAACCCTGAGCTCGGCACTCTCATGAAGCCTGCACGCATCATGTCGAGTATGGCGGACCCGGTCGTGATGCTCTTCCTGGGCGGCTTCGTGCTTGCCATCATGGCAGAGAGATACAGCCTGGACGTCGTCATCGCCCGTGCGCTCCTCAAGCTCTTCGGCACCAAGCCTCAGTTCGTGCTGCTCGGCTTCCTGATTATCATCTCGGTGTTCTCGATGTTCATGAGCAACACCGCCACTGCCGCAATGATGCTGACGCTTCTCGCACCGGTGCTTTCCAAGCTCCCCGTTGACGATAAAGGTAAGATAGGCCTGGCGCTTTCCATCCCCATAGCTGCAAACCTCGGAGGCATCGGAACTCCTATCGGAACCCCTCCCAACGCCACTGCAAAGGGATATCTGGAGCAGGCCGGCATTGACGTTACCTTCGGTGACTGGTGCATCCACATGATTCCCTACGTGATCATCATGATTCTGGTGGCATGGGTGCTCCTGCAGCTTTTCTTCCCCTTCAAGACCAAGAAACTCGTTCTTGAGATTCCTGAAAGCAAGATCAAGAAGGACTGGAAATACATCCTCGTGTGGATTACCTTCATCGGCACCATCCTCCTTTGGGCAACCGAGCAGCTGACCGGCATCAACTCCAACATCGTGGCATTTGTTCCTCTGGCAGTATTCACCGCAACTGGCCTCTTTGGCAAGGAAGAAATCAAGGAAATCAACTGGAGCGTGCTCTGGCTCGTCGCTGGAGGATTCGCCCTCGGATATGCACTGCAGGATACCGGGTTGGCCAAAGTCCTCATTGAAGCCATTCCGTTCGGCAGCATGTCTGTTGTTCTGGTTATCGTTGTGGCAGGCCTCGTGTGCTACTTCCTCTCCAACTTCATCAGCAACTCCGCAACTGCAGCGTTGCTGATTCCTATCCTGATTGTCGTTGCTGAAGGCATGGCGGATCCTGCCGCAGCCAGCAATGCCGAGTTCATCGCATTCGGCGGCACCCAGGCAATGATCATCTTTATCGCAACCTGCGCATCCATCGCCATGCTTTTCCCGATTTCCACACCTCCGAACGCCATCGCATCTTCTACCGGTCTGGTGGAGACGAAAGATATGGCCAGGGTTGGCATCATCGTGGGTATCGTGGGTTTCGTGCTTGGATTCTTCTGGCTCACCAAGATATTCCCTTTCGCTTAATTGATTGAATATGAAAAAGATAATTACCATAATCGCTTTTGCGGCAGCCACTCTTTCCGCTTTCGCGCAGGACAGCAAGCCCAGTATCGAGATTCACGGTTTCATCCGCAATTTCTATGCTTTTGACTCCCGCAAGATGAAAGGCCTCACCGAGGATTTCTTCACCTATGTTCCCTATGACCAGAAGCTTGCCTCCAACGGCGATGATGTGAATGGCTATCCTAACTTCCGTTTTGCAGCCCTTACTTCCCGCCTCTGGGTTGAGGTCAAGGGTTATGAGGTGGAAGGATGGAAGGTCGGTGCACGCGTTGAAGGAGACTTCTACAACGGCTTAAGCAGCAAAACGCCCGAGAATAATGTTGATGATAAAACCACGGGAACGGCAAATTTCCGCCTCCGCCAGGCTTTCGTCACGCTTTCCAAGAAGGGTTGGACCTTCAAGGCAGGCCAGAGCTGGCATCCCATGGCGGCCGACATGCCGGACGTTTTCTCTCTGAACACCGGTGCGCCGTTCGGCCCCTTCAGCCGTACTCCTCTTGCTCAGGTGGATTACAAGATTGCTGATGGCTTCAGCCTGACCGGTGCGGCCCTTTGGCAGATGCAGTACTGCTCCACCGGTCCGGATGGAAAGAGCGCGAACTACATCAAGTACGGAAACACCCCTGAAATCTATCTCGGAGTCAATTACAAGGAGGATAATCTCACTCTCCGCGCCGGTATCGACATGCTCAGCATCAAGCCGGTCTTTTACGATAATGCAGGTTTCCGCACGGACCGCATAACCACCTTCATCCCTTTCTTCTACGCACAGTATGCAAAGGACCTGTTCAGCGTGAAGTTCAAGACGGTTTTTGCGGAGGCTGGCGACCATCTCAATCTTAACGGCGGCTATGGCATAGCCAATTCCAATGTAGATGGATACGGCAATATGTCGTATACTCCTACCCGCAACTCTTCCAGCTGGCTGAGTCTCTGCTACGGAAAGAAGGTCCAGGCCATCCTGTTTGCAGGATATGTTAAGAATTTCGGTACCAAAGAAGCGCTCGATGGAGCATCAGGCACTCCCGTCGGTTTCTGGTTCAGCGGCAACAGCTTCGACAATATGAATCAGATGGCCCGTGTGACGCCTACCGTCATCTACAATCTCGGGAAGGTCGCTTTTGGCCTGGAGTATGAGATGACCACCGTGCAGTACGGCGACAAGACCCAGGGCATGAATCTGGCCATCGGTCTTTATGATCAGGGTCTGCACTGGGTTACCAACCACCGCGTGCAGGGATTGGTCAAGTACACCTTCTAGAACAATGAAACGGCCCCTCATCCTTATCGCCGCATCGCTGTTGATTCTGCTGATTCCCTCCTGCAACCAGAAGGGGAGCGGGGAAACATACGACGGCCTTTTCGGGGTGACGATGCCGGAACCCACCAAGGCTATCGATAGGGTGGAACTGACTACGGCGCAGCAGAATCTTTCCGGAGCACTCAACACTTTCGGCTTCAAGCTGACGAACAGGTTGTATGCTGGCAAAAGTATGATAATGTCGCCTCTGAGTCTCTATCTTGCTTTGGGCATGGTTGAAGCCGGAACGGAAGGGAATACTGCCGATGAACTTGCAGCTGTGCTCGGTGGCGATGCTCAGGCGGTGAATGCCTATGCCAAATCTCTTCTTGACCAACTTCCTGCTGTGGATTTGGATGTGACGCTTCGTCTTGCCGATGCCGTGATGGTGAATGACATCTACCAGATTAACAAGGCCTACAAATCTACGGTTGAGCAGTATTATTACGCACCCGTGGAGAACATCTCCTTCACCGATCTCAATAAAGTGAAGAATACGGTAAACGCCTGGTGCGCCCGGAATACCGAGGGCCTGATTCCAAGCATTATCGATGAGGTGAGTCCGGAAACGGTCGCTTACCTGATGAACGCCCTTTATTTCAAGGCGGCATGGACCGATCCTTTCAAAGACGGCCAAATTGAGAAGATGGCATTTACAGGTGCAGGCAAGAAACTGGACTTCCTATGCGAAATCGGCAATATCCGGTATGCCGACTGTGGCACATATCATATTGTGAGCCGGGACTACGCCAAAGGGAAATACAAATTCTACATACTTTTGCCCAAGGAGACGGATGGCCTAAAAACTATGCTCGCAAGCCTCGAAAACCAAGACTGGAGTTCGCTGGTAAATGGAATGAAGTATCAGGCTGTTAATCTTCAGTTCCCGAAATTCGAGACAGAATCCGGGTTCGAACTTAAAGAAACCCTGATGGCAATGGGCATCAAAAAGGCCTTCCTTATAGATGAAGATTTTTCGCCCATGTTCAGCGACGTGCGGGTGTTCGTGAGTTCGGTTATCCAGAAAGCCAAGATCAAATTGGATGAATCCGGTACGGAAGCGGCAGCGGTTACCGTGGTTACTTTTGAGAAAAACATTGCTCCCGGCACGGATGCTCCTATCGACTTCATCGCCGACCATCCTTTCGCATATGTGATTGCGGAATCCACTTCGAACACTGTTCTCTTTACAGGAGTGTTCGATGGGAAGTAACTGATTTTAAAGCAGTTCGGAGAGGCCTTCGGCAATGCGCCGGAGGCCTTCTTTCATTGTTGCCTCGGGGCACGCAAGGTTGATGCGGCAGCCTGTCGGCCCGCCGTAAATGGCCCCGTCGCTGACACGCACCTTATGGTGCTCCAGTAGATAATCTGCTATGGCGTCCGGAGAGGATACCATAGCAGATTCAAAATCGAGCCAAAGCAGATAAGTTGCTTCAAGTTCCGGCACATGGACCGAAGGGAAGTGGGCTGCGAACAGGTCGCGCAGCGTGAGGAAATTGCGATGCACGACGGCATTCATCTGGCCCAGCCACTCCGCACCCTCATCGGAATACGCAGCTTGCAGTGCCACGATGCCAAACTGGTTCACGTCGCAATGCTCCCAGACGTTTATCACGCGGTCCATCCGGGCACGCAGCTCGGCGTTTGCAGAGATTATATTCGCAATCTGCACGCCGGCAATGTTGAAGCCCTTGGTAGGGGAGACGAAGGTTAGGCTGTTCTGAGCGAACTCCTCCGAAATCGAGGCGAAAGGCACGTAGGAGCGCCCCGGAGCCACAATCTCACAGTGAATCTCGTCGCTTATCACCTTAATACCGTGCCGCAGGCAAATCTCTCCCAGCCTCACCAGCTCCTCGCGGCTCCAGAGACGCCCGCAGGGGTTGTGGGGGTTGCAGAGTAGGAAGGCCTTGGCGGCCGGATCCGCGCAGCGGCGCTCGATATCATCGAAATCAATTTCGTAGCGGTGCGCATCGCTGTTCCACACCAGACGGCTTTCGGAAGTCTCGCAGCCCTGATTGGTGATATTGTGGAAGAAACAGTTGTATGCCGGCACCAGCAGGACCACCTTGTCGCTCGGCTCGGTTAGGGCCTTCACAGCGATGGATGTGGCGGGCACTATGCCCTGGACGGGGATTATCTGCTCGCGGGAGATGTTCCAGCCGTGCCTGCCGCCGAACCAGCGGATGACGGCATCATAGTAGCTGTCCGGCACGAGCGTATAACCGAATACACCCTTTGCTACTCGATCCTGCAGGGCCTTGATGATGAAGGGGGCGGCGGGAAAGTCCATCTCCGCTACCCACATCGGAATCACGCCTTCAGCGCAGGAATCCCATTTGACGGAAGCGGTGCCGCGCGGGGCACCCTCGGTAGTAAAGTCGTATTTCATTCAGCAAACTGTTTTTTCATCCAACGCTTGCCCTTGATGCGCAGGAAGAAGATTATTCCACGAACGTTGAGTTCGATACACATGGCAATCCAGTAGCCTGCAAGGCCGATTCTCGGGGTGAGTATGAGGGCCAGGCCGATGCGTACCACCCACATGCTGGCGAAGTTCATCACCATGGGCACCATGGTATCTCCCGCGCCCACGCAGGAGCCGTAACCTATGATGGAAACGGCGTACATGGTCTCGGCGAAGGCCTCGATGCGAAGCACCTTCACGCCCAGTGCGATCACCTCCGGGTCGTTGGTCAGCAACCCCATCATCTGGGGAGCGAATATGTACATCAGGATTCCCGCAGTGGTCATCAGCACGGCGGCGAGGCCGGTGGTGATGAAGGCGAACTGCCGGGCGAGATCCTTGCGCTTCGCGCCTATGCTCTGCCCCACGAGGGATGTTGCCGCATCGCTGAGGCCGTATCCTGGCATATAGCAGAAACTCTCGGCCGTGATGGCGAAGGAGTTGGCTGCGATGGCGATGGTGCCCAGCGGGGCCACTATAACCGTGCTCATCACATATGCGCCGCGGGTGATCAGGTTCTGCAGCCACATGGGACCGGAGATGCCGAAGGCCGCTTTCAGATGCTCGCGGTCCGGAATCCAGGAGCTGCTGTCCTGGAAGATGTTAAGCTCCGGGCTCTTTGTGAAAAGATACCAGATGGCGAAGGCGTGGGTTATCAGAGTGGCCAGCCCGGTGCCGATTGCAGCCCCTTTCACGCCCATTCCCAGTATATAGATAAAGAGGTAGTTCAGGGCGACATCCAGCACGCAGGCGGAAACCTCCACTATGCTGGGAATCTTCATATTGCCGCTGGCCTGTAGCATGGAGCAGGCGGTAACCGCAATCTGCATCACCGGCAGGAAAGCGCAGAAGATGGCGAAATATGCGCTTGCATCGGCGCAGATGGCCTCTTCCCCGCCCAGCCAGTGGGGGAGGAATGGACTGATGGCAAGGCCGATGCCGGCAAGCAGCAGGCTGAATAACAGCACGCTGACAAAACCCTTGCGCATTACCTCCCGGGCCTTGGCATAGTTGCGCGACCCTATCAGCTGGCTGACCTGGACGGAGAATCCGGATGCATTCGCGAAGCAGAAACCGCCGAAAATCCAGGTGCTGGTAGCAACCAACCCTATGCTGGCGGCCTGCTCGGATCCGAGGCGTCCAACCATCCCGGCGTCGATATACTCCATTACGATGGTGCCGAGTTGGGCCAGCATCGCCGGCAGGCCCAGGAGCCAGGCCAGCTTCAATTGCTCGCAGCGCAGAAGGGGAGCCCCTCCGCGCAGCTTTTCCAGAAGGCTGTCTTTGTTCGATGCGGACATAGGCGGCAAAGATACTAATTATCTGCGATACTCGCTCGGGGTTTGGCCGGTATGCGCCTTGAAGAATTTATAAAAAACCGATGAACTCGGGAAATTCAGTTTGAAGACTATTTCTTTTATTGGCATGTCGGAGTATTTGAGCATGTTTTTGGCCTCGAGGATAACGAATGAGTCTATCCATTCCGGGCCGGATTTCCCACTGGCCGTCCTGATGATCTTGGAAAGATATTTTGGTGTCAGACAAAGTTTTTCGGCATAAAAGGCCATTCCGCGTTCCTTGTCGTGATACTCCGAAACAAGTGTGAGGAACTGCTCCAGGACAAGCTTGGACCTGACACCCTGTCCCGTGCCAGGCTTAGGACGCTCGGCGTTCAGGAGTTTGTCCTGCCAGATGGACCCTGCATAGTAAAGGCAGGAGGAGATGATTCCGCGCAGCACCTGTTTCAGGTCATTGTGACCGTTCTTTACGAGTTCATTTATAAGATCGAAATACCTCGCGAAGATAGCCCTCTCGCCCTGCTGCATCTCGAAGCAAGGATTGTCCAGCACTGCGATGCTCTCATTGAACATGCGGACATAGTCCATCCTGGAACTGGAAAGAAAGTCGCTCGAAGCGGCTACAACCACGAAATGCAGCTTCTTTATCTGCTCTTCTTCTATGCTGTAGATTCTTCCGATATTGCCTGGAACATTGATTATCACTGAGTTCTCCTTGATTTTGTAGCTCTTGAGGTTAATTTCTGCCTGAAGTTCTCCCTCGAGGCAGAATACGGCCATGTAGCCGTCCAGGCGGCAGGGGTAATTGAGGATTTGGGGCATATCGCCGTAGCGGACCTCGGAGAGGAAGAAGTCGTCTGACAAATTGTCGCCGACCGACATCGGGAAGAATTTCCTCAGGTCGTGCAGGCTTATGACGTGCAGGTTATTGTCCATAAAACATTTCCTTTTTGTTCACAAAGGTAGTCAAAAATTGTATAAAAGTAGACAAATTCGACCAATTGGTAATAAATGTATGCCTTTTAATTATCAGAAGGATGCATAAAGGGCAAGCGGTTTGCATCTTTGGATATGTGAAAACGAAAATAGTGAAATGAAAAGACTGATGTGTGTTGCCGGCATGGTGCTGGCATTGATTGGAATCCCTGCAGATGCAGAGGATGGCATCCTTACCCTGGATGCCTGCCGTCAGATGGCAATAACGAAGAACAAGACCCTGGATCAGCAGCGGGCAAAAGTGGAGATGGCGGGATACGACCGCAAGATAGCCGCGGCGAACTTCTTCCCGAAGGTCACGGCGACCGGGCTGTACCAGCACACCGGAGGCGAGTTCTCCCTGGTGGATGAAGAAAAGATTCCCGATATCAAAGGAGAATCCGCGCAGCTCCAGACTGCCTACAATACGCGAGTAGACGACCTTATGGCCCTCATAAGCGCTCATCCCGTGATGGGCGCGTTCGTCCAGAGCGATCCCAAAGCAAAGGAAATAGTGGACCGCCTGACCGCCGCTGAAGCCAATTCGGCCATTGCAGGAGTGGGCGAGAGAGTTGATGCGGCCATCGACGAGGCCATCCATCCGGACCTGTCCGACATCTACGTGGGCGTCATCAGCGTGCAGCAGCCCTTGTTCGTAGGCGGAAAGATAATCGCATCCAACAGGATGGCTAAATATGCCGAGGACCTGGCCCGCTACGAATACGACGGCAATTACGATGAGATACTGATAAACGTAGACCAGGCCTACTGGCAGGTGGTCTCCGTGGCCAACAAGAAAAAGCTCGCCGAAAGCTACTCCGAACTTCTCCATAAGATGAAGGGCAATGTTGAAATCGCCGTCAGGGAAGGAGTTGCCACCGAGGCGGATGCACTTACGGTCAAGGTGCGCTCGAATGAGGCCGACATGGCGTTGACCAAGGCAACGAACGGCCTCGTGCTCGCCAGGATGCTGCTTTGCAAGCAGATAGGTATTCCTCTGGATTCCAGCTTTACGCTTGCCGACGAAGCCCTCGAGGTGGTGCCGCTGCCGGAAGAAGAGCAGTTCAAGACTATGGAGGATATATGGGCGTCCCGTTCGGAAACGAAGCGGCTCGACCTGGCGCGCAAGATCTACCACGAAAAGACCAACATCGCCCGTGCCGATATGCTTCCCACAGTCGCCCTGACGGCCAACTACCTGATAAGCAATCCCAACATGAATCACGGCTTCCGCAATGATTTCGGCCAGAACTGGGCCGCGGGAGTCATGGTAAGCGTGCCCATCTTCCATGGCACGGAGGCTCTCCAGAAGACGCGCAAGGCCAAGGCCGAAGAGCGCATCTACCAGAACAGGTACGATGATGCCTGTGAGATGATAGAGATGCAGGTCACCCAGCTACGCCAGCAGCGGAAAGAGGCATACGACCGCGTGGAGATGGCTCAGAACGACCTTGCCAGTGCAGATGAGAACCTCCGCATCGCCATGGCGGGCTACGAGGCCGGAGTGGTGGACGTGAATACGACTCTGGGTGCACAGACGGCATGGCTGAAGGCTCACAGCGAATGCATAGATGCCGGCATCGAACTCCAACTCAACAGCTCCAGGCTGAAAGCAGCCCTCGGAAACTACACATCGGATATTGAAATAAAAGAAAAATAGATATGGAACAGAAGAAGAATTACAATCTTGTAATAGGAATCAGCGCACTGGTAATAATAGTCCTGATCATTACATTCGTAGGGTATCTTGTCAGCAAACCGCGTCCGCAGGTTATTCAGGGAGAGGCAGAAGCTACCGAATACAGGATTTCCTGCATGGTGCCCGGCCATGTGACGGAACTGTACTACAGGGAAGGGCAGGAGGTGCACAAGGGCGACACTGTCGCATTCATCGACTCGCCCCAGGTGCGTGCCAAGCTCGCCCAGGCGGAAGCCGCCCGCAGCGCTGCGCAGGCGCAGAGCACGAAGGCAAAGAACGGTGCCCAGCGCGAGCAGATAGCAGGCGCATACCAGCTCTGGCAGCAGGCCAGGGTTCAGGAAGATATCATGAAGAAATCCTTCGACCGTGTGAAGAAACTCTATGAACAGAAGGTTGTCCCGGCACAGAAATACGATGAGACCAAGGCAAAGTATGATGCCGCTGTCGCCCAGGAGCGTGCTGCAAAGAGCCAGTACGATATGGCTGTGCGTGGAGCACGTGCAGAAGACAAGGCCGCCGCGGAAGCACTTGTGCATCAGGCGGATGGAGCCATCCAGGAAGTGAATTCCTATCTCAAGGAACTCTATCTGATTTCTCCTGCCGACGGCATAGTCTCAAGCGTCTATCCCAAACAGGGAGAACTGGTGGGGCAGGGTAGTCCGGTGATGAGCGTGACAGATCTTTCCGATATATGGTTTACTTTCAACATCCGCGAAGACCAGCTGCACAGCATGAACGTGGGCGATGAACTGACCGTCAGCATCCCTGCACTCGACGGTGCAACCATCAGGGCTACAGTTAATTACATGGCCGTGCGTGAAAGCTACGCCACATGGAAGGCTACCAAGGAAAGCGATCTGTATGATGCCAAGACCTTCGAGGTGCGAGCCGTTCCGGCGGAAACGCTGAAAGGACTACGCCCCGGAATGACGGCAATAGTAATCGAGTAAAATGACTTTCATTCAGAAAATACGCACAGTAATCCGCCGCGAGCTCCGCATCTGGGCCCGCAGGCCCATCTACATCATAGGCACCGTGGCCGTGATGGCTTTCTGTACGGTGTTCTACCTGACCTTCCTGGGGCAGGGGGTGCCGTCGGATGTACCTATTGCGGTGGTGGACCTGGATCGCAGCTCCACTTCCAGGAACTTCTGCCAGCAGCTGGACGCTACCCAGCTGGGAAAGGTTGTCTATTACGACGATTTCTCCTCTGCCAGGGCGGATCTCCAGGGTGGCAGGGTGACCTCCGTCTGTCTCATCCCGGAAGGGTTCAACCGCGATATCCAGGCTCAGCGTCAGCCGCATTTCAGCTTCTATATCAATGGCTTGTACTTTCTGGGAGGTTCCCTGGCATGGAAGGATCTTCTTACGATGATCAACCTGACTTCGGGTGCCGTACAGCGTGAGGTCCTCCGCATGAAGGGAGTGAACGAGAGCGAGATAATGGGTCTTCTGCGTCCGGTGGATGTGGACGTGCACCAGATAGGGAACGCTACCATGAATTACGGGGCATACCTTGCTAACATGATGATTCCCGGCATGCTTCAGATGGTGGTGGTCATCGTGTTCATATATTCACTTGGAACAGAACTTAAATATGGCACCGGGCGGCATCTGCTGCAGGTTACGGAGGGTGATATTTACTCGGCCATGATGGGCAAGACCATCCTCTATACCATCCTGTTTACTGCTATAGGCTGGAGCCTGGAGGTTATCCTCTACAAATGGATGCATTTCCCGCTGGAAGGGAGCCTGCTGAACATGCTGCTGGCGTGCCTGCTGCTGGTGGTGGCCTCCGAGTCGGTGGCGGTGCTCATAATCGGCTGCGTGCCGGTCTGCCGCTTCGCGCTCAGCATTGGGGCGCTTTACAGTGTGCTGGGGCTGTCCCTGACTGGTTTCACCCTCCCCGTGGAGGTGATGCCTTCAGCCCTGCAGGGGCTCACGATGATGTATCCATTACGCTATTACTACGAAATATATGTGCAGACCGGCATATTCGGCAATCCTTTCGGGGACTGGTACTTGTATGTGCTGGCGATGCTCTTGTTCTGCTTCCTGCCGTTCTTTGTGATGCGCAGGCTGAAGAATGCCTATTGGAATTTGGATTATGAAAGGAATTAGAGACGCGCTGGACATATTCAACCTGGAGTTGAGGAACATCCTGCACGATGGCGGGGTGATGATCATCTTCATAGCCGCAGGCTTCCTCTATCCCATATTGTATAATTACGTCTACAAGAACGGCATTCTGGAGGATTCCCCGGTTGCTGTGGTAGACAACGCCGACTGCAGCGATTCCCGCCGGATGATACGGGAGATGGACGCCACGCGCGAGATAGACATCGCATATGAGTGCGTGTCGATGGAGGAGGCGAAGGAACTGCTCCGGACCCGCAATGTGAACGGCATTATTTACTTCCCGGGAGATTTCGGGCAGAGGCTGGCGTATCGTGAGACCGCCACATTCAGCATCTATGCCGACATGAGCAGCTTCCTATACTACAAAAATGTGCTGATGGGATCCAATTTCGTGATGCTGCACGAGGTGAATAACATAAAGCTGGAGCGCTTCCGCGCCGATGGCCTTACCGATGCCCAGGCAGACCAGTCGGTGAATACCGTGCTGTATGACGATATCAATCCCTACAACAGGGCCTTCTCCTACAGCATCTTCCTGATATCGGCAATACTGATGCTGATCGTTCAGCAGGTGATGTTCTACGGGATGAGCATGAGCGTGGGAACGATGAGGGAGGAAAACCGCAGCTTCGCAACCCTGCCGGATCACCTGAAAGGCCGCGGGGTAGGGCGCGTAGTGCTCGGAAGGGGCGCAGTCTACTGGCTGATATTCATGATAATAGGCATCTACGTTACCTGCATCGTTCCGGCCATGTTCCACTTCCCTCAAAGGGGCAGCTTCCAGGACATCCTCGTTCTTCTCGCCCTTTTCGTTACGGTATGCGTATTCTTCTGCATGAGCTGGAGTACACTGGTCACCAGACGCGAATCCGCATTCATACTCTTCCTTTTCATGAGCCCCGTCTGCGTGTTCCTGACCGGATTCAGCTGGCCTACCACCGCATTCCCTGAGTTCTGGAAGTACTTCTCCTACATCTTCCCGTCCACCTTCGGATGTCAGGCATTCATCAACCTGAACACGGCCGGAGCCAATCTGGAGATCGTTGCGCCGCAGCTGCGTGCGCTCTGCCTCCAGTGTGCCGTATACTTCGTGCTGGCCTGCGTCAGTGTGTATGTGGAAAACTTCGTCATCAAGCACAGGGACGAGATAAAGGAACGCCTCGGACGCTGACATAATGTCAGCCATTTCGGCTTGGCAGAACTTTTGTGTATCTTTGTATGGCGACGGGCGGTTGGAATCGTCCGTCCAATTGTGTGAAATTATGGCAGAAAAGAATACAAAAGAAGCGAAAAAGCCCCAGAAGAAAGGCGAAGACCTGCAGAAAAAGATAGAAGAGCTCAACGGAAAGATTGCAAAGGAGCATGATGATTACCTGCGCCTGATGGCGGAATTCGAGACTTTCCGCCGCCGCAGCGCCGAGGAGCGCCTCGCATTGGTTGGCTCGGCATCCGCCGACACCATCAAGGGCCTTCTTCCCGTGCTGGACGACTGCGAGCGTGCGATGGAACTCCTCGCAAAGAGCTCCGACGAAGCTGCAAAAGAGGGCACAGCTCTCATCTACAATAAGTTAATGGACTACCTCAAGACCAAAGGCCTGGCCGTCATAGAAGCAAAAGGCACCAAGTTCGACGTGGACCTGCACGAGGCCGTCACCCAGTTCCCGGCTCCCACTCCGGAGCAGAAGGGCATGGTTATAGACGTAGTGCAGACCGGATACACCCTGAACGGCAAGGTGCTGCGCTATGCGAAGGTGGTCGTAGGAGCATAAACTATGGCAGACAAAAGAGACTACTACGAGGTCCTGGGCATCCAGAAGGGTGCAAGCGAGGACGACATCAAGCAGGCTTACCGCAAGGCTGCCCTCAAGTGGCATCCGGACCGCTGGGTGAACGGCACGGACGCTGAGAAGAAGACGGCCGAGGAGAAGTTCAAGGAAGCCTCCGAGGCCTACTCCGTGCTCTCCGATCCGCAGAAGCGTGCAAAGTACGACCAGTTCGGGTTTGCGGGTGTGGACGGTGCCGCCGGCCCCGATTTCAGCCAGGGCTTCGGCAATCTGAACGACATTCTCGAGAACCTCTTCGGCGGCCGGTTCAGCTTCGGAGGAGGCGGATTCGATTTCGGAGGCTTCGGTTTCGGCGGCGGTTCGCAGCGCCAGGAAACGCGCACCATGCGCGGCCGGGACATCCGCACACGCGTGAAACTCACTTTGGAAGAGATACTTAACGGCTGCGACAAGGAAGTCACCATCGAGCGCAACCGTCCCTGCCCCGACTGCGGCGGGCGCGGCACACGCAACGAATCGGACATCAAGACCTGCCCCACCTGTAAAGGCAGCGGCCAGGTAGGCCAGACGGTGAATTCTTTCTTCGGCCGCACTGTCACATACTCCACCTGCCCCCAATGCAACGGCGAGGGCAAGATCGTAAGCAATCCCTGCCGCAGGTGCAACGGCACCGGCTTGGAGCGTAAGCGTGAGACCATCAGGGTGCACATCCCCGCAGGCGTGGAGAACGGCATGCAGATAACCGTGCGCGGCGAGGGCCATGCTGCTCCCCGGGGTGGAGTGAACGGAGACCTGCTCCTGCTCATCGAGGAACTGCCTCACTCCCAGTTCAAGAGGGAAGGGCAGAATCTTTTCTATACCCGCGTTATTTCCGTGACGGACGCCATTCTGGGCTGCGAGATTACCATCCCATGCCTGGAAGGGCCATATAAGCTGAAACTGGATTCCGGCACGCAGTCGGGCACCGTGGAGCGCCTGCGCGGCAAGGGCCTGCCTTCGGTGAACGGATATGGCAGGGGAGACGTGTTCGTGAAGATACTGGTGTGGATTCCCCGCAAACTGCGCGGAGCCGACAAGGAAGCCGTGGAGCGGCTCGCAGAGTCGTCTGCCGTGAAACCGGACCCTTCCCGCGAGGACAAGAATCTGTTCGAAAAGGAAAGCCAATACTTTTAGTGCGAAATTCTGCAAATAATTTTGCGCGTTCCAAAAATATTCCTATCTTTGCGGTCCACAAAAAGCAGCCTCTCGTTGAACGGTTCAGTGACGCTGCGCTTAATTGAAAGAGTATTATGGATTTACTTAACGTAGTAGACAAGGCATTCGCGAACGAGAATGTAGCGAACTTCCCCGAGTTCAAGGCCGGCGATACCATCACCGTTACCTACAAGATCAAGGAAGGCGACAAGTTCCGCAAGCAGGATTTCCGCGGCGTGGTCATCCAGATCAGCGGCGCAACTCCTTACACCCGCACCTTCACAGTGCGCAAGGTTTCCGGCGGAATCGGTGTTGAGAGAATTTTCCCCTACCAGTCACCCTTCATCGACAGCATCACTGTCAACAAGTATGGTAAGGTCCGCAGGGCTCGCATATTCTACCTCCGCGATCTCACCGGCAAGAAGGCCCGCATCAAGGAGCGCAACTACTCCAAGAAGGCCGAAGCCACAGAGGAATAAAAATTGAAATTCCGGCTCCCTAGCTCAATTGAATAGAGCATTTGACTACGGATCAAAAGGTTACAGGTTTGAGTCCTGTGGGAGTCACTTAAAAAACGCATCTGAAGCATCTCAGATGCGTTTTTTATTTTACTTGCCCCACACTTGCCCCACCGAATTTTTTGAGAGCGCCTGTTTTTGTTATATTTGCATTCGATAACAATAGCATTTTCAGAGATGTATATTGAAAAGCCAGTTGATGTACTGATCCCCTTCGATCTGGGAAGTATAGATATCCGATATCGCAACCCTGTCAGGGCATTTGTTATAATCATCTTCTTCGTTGCACTTATAGGCTTTTGCCTTTATTCTTTCTCCGAAAAGATGATTGCGTCGGGGAGCGCCGCGTCTGCAGCGTTCAAATTGATTAAGGATGTCCTCAAATTTTTCCTCGTTTGGATTGGGTGCAGTATTTCCTTCAAGGTACTCCTCTACTCGGTGAATTCCAAACGAGTCAATGGCGATAGTAACGGGGATCCCATTACTAAAAATGTCAAGACTCCATTTGCCAGAGAGCGCTCTGAGTCCGTTGAAGAGTTCACCGTCACGTATCTAAGGTCTCATCGCGAGCGCTGGCAGATTGGTTGCCTGTACCTGGCGCTTCTGAACACTTATCAGATTAAAGACAATATCAATCTATTTTATGACTATCTAACGAGCCGCTATCCGGATTTACGGACAACCGCCGTGAGGAACTGGCAAACCGCCATAAAACAAGTCAATGAGAGGATACGCTCCAACGACGACGAATGCCAGGATGAAATTGAAGAAATTTCGAAGGAACTGAAAGAGTTCGTTTAGAGTGCGTTCGCGAACAAAACGCACGAAACGCATTTTTATCTGATTTAGTTTTGCTGCCGTCATCCCTTATGGGGTGGCGGTTTAAGTATTATTGAGATATGGATACACTACTAGACATTATCGGT
>JAEENZ010000272.1 GCA_016283985.1 Bacteroidales bacterium
GACGGCTCTGGCCGGGGCCGAGAAGGCGGGACGTGGACGAGAATATGCACAGGATGCTGAACATGATCAGCACCAGCACGATTATCCAGACCACCTTGTCTCCCTCGGTGTTCTCGAAAAAGTTCCAGAATGTCTTTTTCCTGCCTGTCATCTCTTACAGTCTCCTAACTGCTTCCTTGAATTTCTCTCCGCGGTCTTCGTAGTTGTCGAAAAGGTCGAAACTGGCGCAGCAGGGGCTGAGGAGAACCACGTCTCCCTGGTCGGCGAACTTCGCCGATGCCTTCACGGCCTCGTCGGCGCTGAGGGCGTCGCAGATGTTGTCGCTGCCCACGATCTCTTCGAACGCAGCGTGTATCTTGCTGTTGTCCACACCGAGGCAGACTATTGCCTTGACCTTTTCTTTCACAAGGTCGGTGAGCACGCTGTAGTCGTTGCCCTTATCCTTGCCCCCCACGATCCAAACCACGGGCTTGGTCTGGCACTCGAGTGCGTACCATGCTGCATCCACGTTGGTGGCCTTGGAGTCGTTGATGTAGAGCACTCCGCCCACGCTCAGCACCGGCTCGAGCCTGTGCTCTACGGCCTTGAAGGTCTTGAGGCTGTTGCGGATGACGGCGTTGTCTATGCCCGCGGCCTTGGCTGCCAGGGCGGCTGCCATGGAGTTGTATATGTTGTGCTTCCCGCCGAGTGCGAGTTCCTTGAGGTAGATTTCGCTTTCGCTCTGCTCATAGCGTAGGACTATCTTGTCGTCGCGCAGGAACGCGCCCTGCTTCACTTCCGTCTTCTGGGTGAAGGGGAGCATCTTGGCCTGCAGGACTATCTTGTTGAGATGGTCGATGGTTATCTCGTCGTCGGAGTCGAAGATGAAGCAGTCTTCCGGACGCAGGTTCTGCGTGATGCGGAACTTGGCGCGGATGTAGTTCTCGAAGTTGTAGTCGTAACGGTCGAGATGGTCGGGGGTGATGTTGGTGATGATGGCGATGTCCGGACGGAAATCGTAGCAGTTGTCCAGCTGGAAACTGCTGATTTCCAGCACGTAATAGTCGTGCTGCTCGGTCGCCACCTGCATCGCGTAGCTCTTGCCTATGTTGCCGCCGAGGCCCACGTTCAGGCCTGCGTTCTGCAGCAGGTAGTAGATTATGCTGGTGGTAGTGGTCTTGCCGTTGGATCCGGTGATGCACACCTTCTTCGCGCTGTCGTAGCGGGCGGCGAACTCAATCTCCGAAATGATATGGGTGCCCTGGTCGGCGAGTTTCTTTACCAGTGGTGCCGTGGAGGGTATGCCGGGGCTCTTGACCACCTCGTCGGCGTTCAACACCAGCGATTCCGTGTGCCCTCCCTGCTCGAATGGGATGTCCCACTCGCGCAGCGTCTTTATATATTCTTCCTTAATGCTGCCGTTGTCGGAAAGGAACACGTCGAATCCTTTAACCTTTGCGAGCACGGCCGCTCCAACTCCGCTCTCGGCCCCGCCGAGAATAACCATTCTGTTCATATAATCTTCTTCTATCTAATCTTGAGTAATGCCAAAGTTCCTACTGCGAGGATTATCCCTATAATCCAGAAGCGCGTCACTATGCGCGGTTCCGGCATGTTCTTCTTCTGGTAGTGGTGGTGCAGGGGCGCCATCAGGAACACGCGCCTGCCTTCCCCGTATTTGTGGCGGGTGTACTTGAACCAGTATTTCTGGATCAGCACGCTCACGCTCTCCACCAGGAAGATGCCGCAGAGCAGGGGGAGGAGGAGTTCCTTGCGGATGAGCACGGAGCTCACACCGATAATGCCGCCTATGGTAAGGCTTCCAGTATCGCCCATGAACACCTGGGCGGGGAAGGTGTTGTACCAGAGGAATCCGATCAGCGCTCCCACCAGGGCCGCCATGAAGATGGCGATCTCACCTGTGCCGGGGAGATACATAATGTTGAGGTATCCGGCATTAATGACGTTGCCTCCCAGATATGCCAGCAGACCGATGACGACCGACACGATGGCGGAAGTGCCAGCGGAGAGGCCGTCCAGGCCATCGGTGAGGTTGACTCCGTTGGAGCACGCCAGGATGACTATGATTATCATCACCATGTAGATGCCCCAGGAGCAGTACACTCCGAGCTGACCGTGGAAGGGGGAGAGCCAGGAATAGTCGAACTCGTGGGCTTTCACGAAGGGGATGGTGGTCACGAGCTGGTCTGTGGGGATATCCTTGCTGATGCACACGGTAAGCGCTATCAGCAGACCGAGTGCGAACTGAAGCACGAGCTTGCCCTTCTCGGAAAGGCCTTCCTTGTTATGCTTGAATACCTTTATATAATCGTCGGTAAATCCTATGCCTCCGCACCACAAGGTGGTGAGGATGAGCAGCTGGATGTAGATGTTGCTGAGGTCGCACACCAGAAGCACGCTTACCAGCAGGGACAGGACTATTATGATGCCGCCCATCGTAGGGGTGCCCTTCTTCTCCATCTGGCCGGCCAGGCCGAGGTCCCGGATGCTTTCGCCGATCTGCTTGCGCTGGAGCCAGCGTATGATGCGTCCGCCTGCGAAGAAGGCTATCAGCATGCTGATGACGACAGCGGCCATGGCCCTGAAGGTCAGGAAGTTCACAAGCCCCATTCCGGGGAAGTCTATATCCTTTAGATGTGTAAAGAGATGGTACAGCATTATTTAATCAGTTCAAATATTCCGTTAACTATTTCGCGTTCGTCGAAGTGATGCTTGGTGGTGCCTATTATCTGGTAGGTCTCGTGGCCCTTGCCTGCGATCAGGATGGTGGAAGAGGGTTTGGCCAGGGTGATGGCAGCCTTGATGGCCTCCCTGCGGTCGGTGATGCAGACGGCTTTCAGGAGTCCTGCCTTGCTGAACCCGCTCTTGATCTCCTCGATGATGGCATCCGGATCCTCCGTGCGGCAGTTGTCCGAGGTGACGAAGATGCGGTCCGCCATCTTTTCGGCTATCGCCGCCATCTCCGGGCGCTTGCTGCGGTCCCTGTCGCCGCCGCATCCGAAGAGGCACACCAGTTCCCTTTCGGGGCAGATGTCGCGGAGCGTCTGGAGCACGTTCTCCAGGGCGTCGGGCGTGTGCGCATAGTCGATGACGACTGCAAGGTCGCGAGGTCCGCGCAGGGTTTCCAGCCTTCCGGGAGCGGAATCCAGCTTGCTGATGGCAAGAAGGGCTTCTTCCGCAGGAGTGCCGAGGGCGAGGGCGGTGCAGTAGATGGCGAGTATGTTGTATGCGTTGTGCCTGCCGGTGAGCTTGGTCCATGCCTCGATGCCGTCGATGCGCAGGAGCATCCCCTCGAAGCTTTCTTCCAGAATCTTGCAGCGATGGTCGGCTGCTCCGCGGCAGGAATATGTCATCACCTTCGCGGCGCAGTTCTGCACCATCACGGGGCCGTTCTTGTCGTCAGCGTTTATGATGGCTACGGCATCCTTACGGAGCCCGTCGAAGAAGAGTTTCTTGCAGCGGAGGTACTCGGCGAAGGTCTTGTGATAGTCGAGATGATCGTGGGTGAGGTTGGAGAAGATGCCCACCTTGAACTCCAGGCCCGCAGTGCGGTCCTGCTCTATGCCGATGGAACTGACCTCCATGAAGCAGTACTGGCATCCGGCCTCCACCATCTCCGCCATAAGGGAGTTGATGGTGATGGGGTCGGCGGTGGTGTTGGCGGTCTCGCTGCGGCGCGTGCCCACGTAGTTGGCTATAGTGGAGAGCAGGCCGCATTCATATCCCAGGTTGCGGAACATGTGATAGAGAAGGGTGACGGTGGTCGTCTTGCCGTTGGTGCCGGTGATGCCCACGAGCTGCAGCTTTCCGGAAGGATGGCCGTAAAAGTTGTCCGCACAGAGGGCGAGGCCCCTGCGGTCGGCGTCCACCACGGCGGATGCGCCCTTGGCGAGGGCATCCTCTATGTAGGCGTGTCCGTCCACGCTGCAACCCTTCACCGCGATGAACAGCGCTCCGGGGCATGCCTTGCGGGAATCGCTCGTGATGGAGCTGATTTCCGTGGCGGCGGTGCCATGGAGAATGGTCGCACCCGTGTCCTTTATTATCTTCTCTAGTTTCATTTCCTTGGCAGTTTAGTCATGAACCTGGGATCGTTTGTATATACGTAGTCTACCAGGGTCTTTACCGTTGCGGCCGGGATGCCGCCGCCCTGATAGCGGTAGTTCGTGTAGGTAGGGTCGGAGAACACCGAGCAGACCACGCTGTACTGGGGATCCTCCGCCGGGAAGTATCCCACGAAGGTGCCCTGGTATTTGCGGCGGCCGGAGGCATCCGAGTAGCCGGAACCTGGGAAGGTGCCGAAGGATGTGCCGGTCTTTCCTGCAACGGTGCACTTGGCCTTCTTGAGCACTTTCGCCGTACCTTCTTCGGTAACGGAAAGCAGGGCCCTCGTCATGGTGTCGGCGATGGCTTTCGAGCAGATGGATGCGTTCAGCACGCTCGGGCCGCGCCTGTCGGTGACGGATCCGGCCTTCTCAATGTCTTCCACCAGATAGGGTTTCACCATCCTGCCCTTGTTGGCGATGGCGTTGTAGAAGGTGAGAATGTGCAGGGGAGTGAGTTCTGTGACGTAGCCGAATCCCATGTTGCCGAGGGTGGTATTGGACCAGACGTTCCTGTTCTTCGGGTCGGGGATGTTCGGGGTGAGCAGGCCCTCGAGGTCGAAGTCGAAGCTGTCGCCCAGGCCGTAGGAGTATACTTTCTCCACGTACTGGCGGGGGTTCTTGGCGTAGTTCTGCACCGCGAGGGTGCCGAAGACGTAGTTGGAAGATATTTTGAATCCGTCGCGGACGCTGATTTCGCGGGTCTTGTGCTCGCGTTCCCAGTCGGCGATGTGGATATCCTGTCTCATCTTGGTGTCCTTCACCCAGCCGTGGTTGGTGGGGAGGGTCTCGTCCAGGCTCTTCACGTAGCCGTCGGACAGGACGCTCAGCAGGGTGACGGTCTTGAAGACGGATCCCGGCTCGAAGCGGCGGCCGATCGCGAAGTTGGTTATCTCCTCGAAGTTGCCGGCTCTGTGCGGGTCGCGGGAGAGGTTCACCATTGCGCGGATGGCGCCGGTCTTCACCTCCATCAGCACCAGGCAGGCGCCGTTGAGGGTGGTCATGGAATCTATCTGCTCGTGGAGTGCCCTGTCGGCCACGTCCTGGTAGTCTATGTTGAGGGTGGTGCGGAGGTCCTGGCCGTCGATTGCGCGCACGTAGCTGCTATCATAGTTGCGCACACGTCCGCGGTCGCTCAAGCGCAGGTACTCGCGCCCGTCCTTGCCGTGGAGGATGGCATCATAGCGGCCCTCAAGGCCTGGATTGCCCTTTATTTCCTCTTCCGGAAGGCCCTTGTTGTCGCGCACGAAACCGATGGTACGGCGGGCGAGCTTGCCGTAGGGGTATTTGCGGATGTTTCGGGTTTCCACTATCATACCGCCCTTGTTAGCTCCTTCCCTGAAGAGAGGCAGGTTCTTGATCTTCAGCATGGTGCTGCGGTCCACGCCCTTTGCTATGCTGAGGTATTTCCTGTTGGCGGCGCGGCCTTCCTTTATCTGGCCGAACATCTTGTCGGCGCTGGTGCCGGGAACGAGTTCCGCAAGGCCGTTCGCGAGTTCGCGGGCCTTGGCAAGCCATTCATCCTCCTTCATCTTGGCCTTGTCCCTGTTCTTCATCTTGGCGAAGTCCGCCTTCATCACGCTGCAGTCCATGTGGATGTCGTATACGGGGTAGGACATGGCCAGCAATCGGCCGTTGCAGTCGATTATGTTGCCTCGCACTGGCTCCACGGTGCGCTTGACGATGCCGGGGGTGAGAGCGCTCGCGATCTTCTGCTCCGGTTTCCAGATCAGCTGATAGTAGACGAGCTTGACGAAGACGAGCACCGAGATAATCAGCAACAGGGTATAGAAGACGTAGAGGACCATTCCTATCCTGTCCCTCTTCGGCTTCTCCGTCTGCTGCGGAAGCTGGCGTATGTTCTTGTCGTCCGTCATTCTATCGCAATAGCCTGTTTTTCCGGTTCTTTCACTTTGGACCCCATGGCCTGGAGGCGCTTTTCAACCTCGCTGCGCCTGCTCATGGAGGCCACCTCGAAGGTCTTGTCGGCATAGACAATCTCCATCTCATTGATCCTGGCCTTGTTCCTCTCCACCTTGCTGAGTGCGTTCTCCGCCATCAGGCTTTCGAAGATGAGGATCCAGAAAAGGAGGAAGGTGTAGGCGATGTGGATGAAGTACCTTCCGGCGTTGAGGCGCAGGAGCAGGTTCCCCGTGATGATTGCGGCGAACCCGTTCTTGAGTACCTCCCAGATGTCGGAGACCTTCCATTTACGCTTCTGTTCCATGCCTATATCTTTTCTGCCACGCGAAGCTTTGCGCTGCGGGCGCGGGTGTTCTGTGCTATTTCTTCCTCGGAGGGAAGCACCGGCTTGCCGCCCAGAGGCTTCAGCGGAGCGCTGCTCCTTCCGTAAATGTCTTTTTCCACCGTTCCTTCGATGTTGCCGCTTCGGAAGAAATTCTTTACCATGCGGTCTTCGAGGGAGTGGTAGGTGATGATGGCCAGCCTTCCGCCCTTTTTCAGGGATGCTGCGGCGCCGGAGAGGAATTTCTCCAGCGCACGCATCTCCTGGTTCACCTCTATGCGCATGGCCTGGTAGACCTTGGCGAGGAATTTATGCTCGGCGAAAGACGGCAGGGCTGCTGCAATGGCATTGTCGAGGTCATCCGTGGTGAGGATGGGCGCAGAGCTGCGGGCCTTCACTATGAGTTCGGCCACTTTGCGTGCGTTGTCCACCTCGCCATAGACTTTAAGGATCTTTTCCAACTCGTTTTGCGTATACGAATTGACAATGTCCGCTGCAGTCTTGTCGCCCTGCACGTTCATTCGCATATCGAGCGGGGCGCTATAGCGGAAAGAGAAGCCCCTTTCCGCCGTATCGAACTGGTGCGACGACACTCCCAGGTCTGCCAAGATGCCGTCGAGGCCCTCCGGATGGTTCAGGAGGGTGTAGTTGTGTATGAATCTGAAATTGTTGTGTATCAGGGTGAAGCGCCTGTCGGCCGGGGCGTTTGCCGCTGCGTCGGCATCGCGGTCGAAGGCCATCAGGCTGCCTTTCGGGCTGAGTTGCTTAAGGATTTCCGCGCTGTGGCCGCCGCCGCCGAAAGTGGCGTCTGCATAGCAGCCGTCGGGGTTGGTTATCAATGCGGAAACGCTCTCGTGGAGCAGGACTGGGTTATGGTACACGCTCATTGCAGGTCTCCTTCCTATTTATCGGAAAGGCTTTCTGCAATGGCAATGTATTCATCGTTCGGGATTCTGCGTTTCTCAAATTCTTCCTTGGCCCAGATCTCGATCTTGAAGTCATTGCCGGAGAAAACCACTTCTTTGGTTACACCTATGGCATCAAGAAGTTTGCGCGACACGGTGATACGCCCGAGTTTGACGTCGGGCTCCACCACGTCACGGTCGCGCATATATTCCCTCCAGAATATTGCGTGCTGTCTGTTGAAGAAATTGAGCTTGCTCTTTACCTCTGCGCTGGTGTGCTCCCATTCTTCCATGGTGTACATCTGCAGGCAGGGCTCGAAAAGATCTTTCTTAATGACAAACCTCATGTCGCTTCCCGGCGGCAATACGCCCTTGAGCGGCGCAGGGAAGACCATTCTCCCCTTGTCGTCGATCTTGGAAGTATATTCTCCGATAAAAGTGACCATAATTCGTATACGCAATGGTGCAAAGGTACGAAAAAATTTTCCACTTTATTACATTCTTTTACAATTTTTTCCACAAAGTTATCAACAACCATAAGTTAAACGTGTGAATCGTTTAATTCCTTGCATTCTACGCAGGTTTTTCTTTACTTGCCGGAGCTATGAAGATGAAAGATATTTGTGCGACCGAGCGTCCTCGGGAGAAGATGCTGGTCAAGGGGACCGCCGCCCTGAGCGAGGCGGAACTTCTGGCGGTGCTGCTGCGAAGCGGCACGCGGGAGATAGGGGTAGTGGACCTGGCTAACAGACTGTTGGTTTTAGCGGAAGGAAGCCTGGTCAAATTGTTTACAATGAGCTATGCGGACATGAAGTTGGTTTCCGGCATCGGGCCGGAAAAGGCCTGTTCCGTAATGGCCGCCTGCGAGTTGGGAAGGCGTTTTCTGGAGGAGGAGGCGAGGGTATGCAAGACTCCGCTGACGACGGCCCGGAGGGTTTACGAACTGATGATCCCTTCGATGAAGGGGATGGGCCACGAAGAGTTCTGGGTGCTGTTCCTGAACAAAAATAACCGACTGCTGGGGAAGGAGTGCCTGTCTTCCGGCGGGATGGACACCACGGTTATCGACAACCGCATGGTGATGCAGGCCTGCCTGCAGCGTGGCGCCACTTCAATTCTTCTGGTCCATAACCACCCCTCCGGCGACCCCAAGCCTTCGCATGATGATATAACCAGAACGGAGTTGCTGAAGAAAGCCTGTTCATCGTTCGGCATCATCCTGCTGGATCACGTCATCGTTTGTGACGATTCCTTCTGGTCCTTTGCTGATGACCGGTTGTATGGGGCGTAAAAAAAGGAGATCCGATATGAACAAACTAGCCAAAGATGTTACACTAAACGAACTCCAGCAGATAGGCATTCGCATCACCGACGGTGTTGGGCAGATTATTGAGCAATCCAAACGCACCATCGCTGTCTACCTCAACAGCGAAGTCTCCATAACCTATTGGCGCATTGGCAAATACATCGCCGGAGAGCTGAATGCCATTGGAGAAGAGAAATACGGCTCCAAGATTGCTGCGACGCTGTCGCATCAATTGACCTGGAGCCATTTTGTGGAACTTGTCACCATCCCTCAGCCCGCAAAACGCCTCTTCTACCAGCAGCTGTCCATCCTCAACGGATGGAGTGTCCGCCAGCTCCGTGACCAGGAAGAAGCCATGGCATACGATCGTACACTCATCGCATCCAAACCGGAGGACGAACAGAACATCACAGTGGCCCAGTACCTCACCGTACTGCCTAAGAAGCAGTGGTTCATCGACAAGATGAATCGCGCCATTACGATTGCCCGTGTACTACAGAACGAAAAAGAGGCCAGCACTTGCTGACCTCTGTGATGTAGAAATAACCGGATAAAGTTATTCGGCTTTTCCGTTGCTGCCAAGAACATTGACGATCTTGTGCATGTAGAGTTTTTTCATCTCGTCGCGGGCAGGGCCGAGATACTTGCGGGGATCGAATTCACCGGGTTTCTCGTCGAATACCTTGCGGATGGCTGCGGTCATTGCAAGACGGCTGTCGGAGTCGATGTTGATCTTGCAGACTGCGCTCTTGGAAGCCTCGCGGAGCTGCTCTTCGGGAATGCCTACTGCATCGGGAAGCTTTCCGCCGTGGGCGTTGATGATATCCACATATTCCTGAGGAACGGAGGATGATCCGTGGAGGACGATGGGGAAGCCGGGGAGCTTCTTCTCGATCTCATGGAGAACGTCGAATGCGAGCGGCGGAGGAACCAGACGGCCGGTCTTGGGATCGCGCTTGCACTGCTCGGGCTTGAACTTGTATGCGCCGTGGCTGGTGCCGATGGAGATTGCGAGTGAGTCGCAGCCGCTGCGGGTTGCGAAGTCGATGACCTCTTCGGGACGGGTGTAGTGGGATTCCTCTGCGGAAACCTCATCTTCCACACCTGCGAGAACGCCGAGTTCGGCCTCGACGGTCACGTCGTACTTGTGTGCATATTCGACCACCTTCTTGGTGAGGGCGATGTTCTCTTCGTAAGGAAGGG
>JAEENZ010000273.1 GCA_016283985.1 Bacteroidales bacterium
GATTCGAACCCTCGACCCCGAGATTACAAATCACGTGCTCTGGCCAACTGAGCTATATCGGCGATATTTCAAGCCTTTTTTACAAAAGGACTGCAAAGATAGGGATTATTTGCGATTCTCCAAAAAAATTTCAATCTTTTTCGTCACAGATTTTTCATCCATTCCGCAAAGGACCCATTCTTCGTCTTTGCTTGCATGTCTGATGAATTCGTCGGGAATGCCGATTCCTTCCACTGCAGGCGCATCCTTCCGGCCTGCGAGCTCTTCTGCGACCGCTCCGTAGAGACCGCCCTTGAGGCTTCCGTCTTCCAGGGTGATGATGTGAGCGTATTGCCCGACAATCTTCGCGAGCATCTCTGTATCAAGAGGTTTGATGAACCGGAAGTTGTAAACGCCCACTTCCTCGCCATACTTTTCTGCGATCCGCAGGGCTGCGGACGTGACGGGGCCGGTGCAGACCAGGGCCACCTTCTTTCCGGCCTTGAGTTCCACCGCCTTTCCAGTAGGGAGGATTTCGTACGGTGCATCCTTCCACTCCACTCCTTCACCGCACCCGCGCGGATACCTTATAATATATGGTCCGTGTTCGGTGTTCAGGGCGGAGTACATCAGCTGTTTGAGTTCGGTTTCGTCCTTGGGAGATGCGATGATGGTGCCGGGCACGGTGCGCAGGGCTGCGATGTCGTAGCAGCCGTGGTGCGTGGCTCCGTCTTCACCCACGAGGCCTGCCCGGTCGAAGCAAAGCACTACGGGAAGATGCTGGAGTGCCACGTCGTGGATTATCTGGTCGTAGGCACGCTGGGCGAAGCTGGAGTATATATTGCAGAACGGACGCATCCCTCCGGCGGCGAGGCCGGCGGAGAAAGTGACCGCGTGCTCCTCCTCGATCCCCACATCGAAGAACCTGCCGGGGAAGGCGGCGGCGAACTTGCTCATGCCGCATCCGCTGGCCATGGCGGGCGTGATGCCTACCACGCGATCATCCTGCTTTGCGAGCTCGCAGAGCACCTCTCCGAACACGTCCTGATACCTGTCGGCCAGATACGGGCCGTTCAGGCGCTTGCCGGTTTCCGGGTCGAACCTGCCGGGGGCATGCCAGGTGTAGGGATCCGCCTCCGAGGCCGGGAAACCCTTGCCTTTCACCGTATTGCAGTGCAGCACGCGGGGGCCGGGGATGTTCTTTATACGGCGCAGGGTGTTCACCACCTGCACTATGTCGTTGCCGTCGATGGGGCCGAAGTAGCGGAATCCGAGGGCCTCGAAAAGGTCTCCTCCCGTCTTCTTCACCATCCAGCTCTTGAGGCTGCGCCACCAGCGCTGGATCGCGGCTCTCAGGCCTCTCTCACCCAGGGCGTTCCACACCTTGTTCTTGAAGGCGTTGTAACGCTGGGAGGTAGTGACCCTCAACAAGTAGTTGTGCAGGCCGCCGAGGTTGTGGTCGATGGAGATCTCGTTGTCGTTCAGGATGACCAGCAGGTCCGCCTTGGCCGCTCCGGCGTTGTTGATGCCTTCGAAGGCCAGGCCTCCGGTAAGGGCGCCGTCGCCTATCAGGGCGCTGACTTTCTCCTTGCGCCCCTGTATCCTGGCGGCTTCTGCCAGGCCGAGCGCGGCGGATACCGAGGTGGAGGAATGCCCTGCCCCGAAGCAATCGTACGGGCTTTCGTCCATGCGCGGGAATCCGCTGATGCCGCCTGCCTTGCGCAGAGTCCTGAACGCCTCCCGGCGGCCGGTGAGTATCTTGTGGGCATAGGCCTGATGCCCCACGTCGAAGACTATCTTGTCTTCAGGAGAGTCGAAAACATAATGCCATCCAACTATCAGTTCCACCGCTCCCAAGCTGGACCCAAGGTGTCCCGGATTCGTAGAGCAGACCTCTATGATGTAGTGCCGGATCTCTGCGCAGAGCTGTTTCAGCTGATCCATGCCCAGGCCCTTGATGTCGGCGGGGGAGTTTATTGTGTCTAACAGCGGATACTTCATGCCAGTTTGATTTTATGAAGGATGGCGGATGTGGCCAGAGCGACGATGCAGACGCCGACGAACATCAGTTCCACGTTCACCGGGCCGCTGCCGACGGCGGCTTTGCCCAGGATCACGCCTGCCAGCATCTTGAAGAGCATCAGCCCCAGATTCTGGATCCAGTAGATGAGCGAGTATGCGGTGCCGAGCACTTTGTCGGGTACGATCTTCGGGACTGACGGCCACATGGCGGCGGGTACGAGAGAATAGCCGAATCCCAAGAATACCATGCTCAAATAGCCCCAGAACGGCACTCCGGCAGGCGCAAAGGCCAGCAGCAGATGGGCTATGAGGGCCAGTACCGCTCCACCCAGCATCCAGCGCGTGGCATGCCCGAGTTTGTCGACCAGTATGCCGAACAGCGGTGCGAAGATGACGGTTGCGAACGGCAGCATGCTGACCATCCAGCTGGCCGCCTCCGCGGGCACGTCGGATCGCGGCACCAGGATTGCGCCTGCGAATTTTTTGAAAGCGATGATGCTGCTGTAGAAGAACACGCAGAGCAGCGAAATGAGGATAAAACGCTTGTTGGTGAGGATCTTGCCCACGTCCGAGAGGCGGAAGCCTTCACTCTTGTCGTCGGTGCGTCCGGAAGGGAATCTCTTCGCATCGAGCGCCACGAACACCCCCCAGAGGATGCATCCCAGGAGAAGCAGACCCAGGCCTAATACGGCCGGCCTGGCCGTTTGGGCCAGCGTCAGCACGCCCTTTCCTGGAACGTCGGCCGACGATGGAACCAGCCGTGGCGCCATTACCAGCGCGAAAGCGGTTCCCAGCCTGGCGATTGCCAGTTGCAGTCCCATTGCGAAGGCCATAGGCCCGTCCTTGAACCAGCGGGCGATGCTGCGCGTGACCGCCACGCCGGCGATCTCGCTTCCCAGCCCGAACAGCATACATCCTATGTAAGCTATCGTCAGTGATTGTTTGGGCGCAAGTCCGGAGGTGATGGCCCAGAGCACCAGGGCGGCGCCCGCGGTCATCATCCCCACGAAAATGGATCCGGTGATGCGCACTCCCCACTTGTCGAGGAGCATCCCGCAGACTATCAGTCCGCCGAAAACGCAGAGCACCGAATAGCCGCTGGTGTAGAGCCCGTACCCTGCAGCATCCCATCCCAGCCGTGTGAGGGACGGGTCGCTGAAAAGGTGCGATATGCTCGAGAACATATCGTCGAAGAAGTACGAGCCGAACATCGGCACCACCA
>JAEENZ010000274.1 GCA_016283985.1 Bacteroidales bacterium
GAACACAAAGGAGATGCGGTCCATCAGATCCTTTTTACGGATATGGCGGATGTCCACGCCGCCCAGGGTGATGGCCCCTTCCGTCACATCAAAGAAACGGGCGATGAGGCTCGCCGTCGTGGTCTTCCCGCCACCGGAAGGGCCCACAAGGGCGATTTTCTGCCCGGGCTTGATGTCCAGCGAGACACCATCCACCGCAAAGCGTTCGGCTTCCGGATAGCGGAAGCGGACATCCTTGAGCCGAATCTCATTATCCTCCGGCAACTGTACATCTGACGGCTCCGCGAGCGGATCAATCGAGAGGATCCTGCCCGTCTTGTCCAGCGCCTCGGCCACGATCATTTCGTTGTCGCTGGCGAACATGATGCGGTTCAGGGTGACAGCGATGGCCGGGGTTACGATGATGTAATACAACAGGTTCAGCAAGAACTCAGGCGTATAGGAGCCATTCTTCACGACGAGCAGCGTCAGCGCGATGAGCACTGCGAAGGAGGCATTGACGAGCGTCGTATACAGGGTCATCGGTCGCCTCAGATCGATCGTATAGGCAATCACCCACTGTTTGTATTGGTCGATGGATTCCTTGAAGCGCTTGAAGGAGAAGACCGACTGGCCGAAGGTCTTCACCACCGGGATGCCGCGGACATACTCGACGGCCTCATTGGACATGGCATCCAGCGCCTTGTTGTACTCCCCCAGTTTCTTTCGGAGCGTCGGGCCCGTCATCAGGGAGACCATCACGGTGATGGCCAGCAGGACCGTTCCCAGGCACAGCAGCCCCATCCGCCAGTCAAAGAGGAACATCAGCACCGCAAGCCCGGTCATCGTGGCGTACATGCCGGCCTTGTCCGGAAGCTGGTGCGCCAGGTAGGTTTCCGTAGATTGGGTGGATTCCTGCACCCATTTGCGCACCTTGCCGCTACCCAGCGTATCCAGAAAGCCTATGGGCAGGGTCATGATATGCTGCATCAGCACCTTGCGCATATTTGCGGCAATCCTGAATGCCGCCAGATGCGAACACATCAGGGCGCCGAAATACACGACAATGGCGGCGATGGCAAAGGCCACGGCCATCCAGCCGTAATGTGCGATGCGGCTGTAATTCCCGTCTATCACGTCCCTGAGAATGGCCCAGATATAGAGGAAAGGGACCAGTGCGAGCAATTGGCTGATACCAGAGATGACCATTGACAGGTAGGTCAGCACCCTTCTCTTCCCAGCGTATGCGAGGAGAGGTTGCAGAATCGGTTTCTTCTTATCCATAAATCGTTTCCAATAGTGAACAATGTTTCATTTTGTTCCAAAACAAAAACGGCCGCCTCCGTGGCGACCGTCAGATCCGTATCATCTTTCTCCATCCCATGACCTCGAATCGGATATAGTCCGACAGGACCGACCGGACCTCCTCTTCCGTCAGGTCGTGCATCAGGACCTCTTCAAGCAGGGTGAACATCCAGACGTTGTTCAGGTGAACGAAGAAATCGGATACATCCGTATTGATCTCAGGATGCTTCGCTTTCATGGCTTTCAACCAGTCAAGGACCAGTCGCGTGGCTTTCTCGACGTAGTATTCCTTATATCCTTCCAGGGAAGATCCCTGTGATTTGAAGAGCAGGAGTTTCAGGAGATTCCGGTATTTACGGATCGCGTCCATGTACTCTTCAAGCGTCGCTTCCACATATCCTTCTTCCTGCATGCTGAAGATGTCAGCGCCCTTGATTCCGTGATGTTCATTCAACATGGACTCCAGTGTATCGGTCGCCGGTTTCAGCAGCCCCCGGAACAGTTCGTCCTTAGAAGCAAAGTAGTGATACAGGTTGCTCAGGTTGATGCCGGATTCACGGGCAATGTCACGCGTGGTCGTCTCCCGGAAGCCCTTCCTCAGGAAGAGCCTCTTCGAGGCATTGAGAATCCGCTTGCGGGTGTCTGTCTTGAGCGTCTGCATAGGGAACACCGTTCCTTTTTCCGGTGCAAAGGTACGCTCTTTCCCTTTCCGGGGCAATCCCTATTTGTTGTGATTCGTGACGGGATGGTTCCTTTGGAGAGGGCTTTCATGGCATGCCGATGGTGCGGGTATTACCCGGCCCCTGGAAGCAAAGGGGCGTTACGGAAAATAATGCTATATTTGTACAGCATAGAAAAGCATATTCGCTATGGAATACCTGTCAAAAGAACGATATGACGAGATTGCAGCCGAGTTGAAGCATCTGGTCAACGAGGTTTACCCCCAGGTGCAGGACGACCTGGCGGAGGCCAGTGCCCAGG
>JAEENZ010000275.1 GCA_016283985.1 Bacteroidales bacterium
ACCTGTTTTCCCGGGCACCAACTGCGACTACGACACGGCTAAAGCTTTCAGGAAGGCTGGTGCAGAGGTGCGGCCCTTCATATTCCGCAACCTCCATCCCCAGGACGTTCTCGATTCCATCGACGGTCTGACACACAGGATAGACGAATGCCACATCCTGGCTTTCTGCGGCGGATTCTCGTCCGGTGACGAGCCCGATGGCAGCGGTAAATTCATTGCCGACGTCATCAATAATGCCAAGATATCCGCGGCGATTGCGGCCCTGCAGGCCCGCGGGGGACTGATCCTGGGCATATGCAACGGCTTCCAGGCCCTGGTGAAGAGCGGCCTGTTGCCATATGGCAAGACCGGCTGCGTCACTCCGGATTCACCGACACTGTTCCGCAACGACATCAACCGTCATATATCCCTTATTGCCACGACGGAGGTGGCCTCAGTGAATTCACCATGGCTGTCTTCCTTTAGGCTGGGAGACAGGCATTCGATAGCTTTCAGCCATGGCGAAGGTAAGTTCGTGGTGAGCGAGGAACTCGCCCGGGAGCTGTTCGAGAACGGCCAGGTGGCCTTCCGCTACATCGATAATCCCAACGGATCGTCCTACGGCATCGAGGGAATCCTCAGCCCGGACGGGCACATACTCGGCAAGATGGGTCACAGCGAGCGCTACGAGGGGAATCTGTTCAAGAACATAGCAGGGGAGTGCTGCCAGCCAATATTTGAAAATGCAGTCAACTATTTCAGAAATAATGGATAAAAAACAACTTCTTTTCGACGGTAACGAAAAACAGGTTTTCGCGACCGAAGATCCCGATAAGGTCATCTTCCGATATAAGGATGTGACCCTTGCCTACAACAGCATCAAGCGTGCCCGCTTCGACGGGAAAGGGGTGCTGAACAACCGCATCTCGGCAATCCTGCTGGGATATCTCAACAAAAACGGTGTCCGCACCCACTTCCTGGAGCAGGTAGGGGAGCGCGACCAGCTCTGCCGCAAGATCGAGATAATCCCCATCGAGGTGTTCTGGCGCAAGCGTATCGCCGGCGACCTGGCCACTCGTCTGGGGGTTGAGGATGGCTTCTGCCCCGGCAACACCATCGTGGACCTGGTGTATAACAACGACGAGCTGGAAGATCCCATCATCAACAAGCACCACGCAGTGGCCCTCAGGCTCGCCACCTACGATGAGATCGACATCATGATGGCCGTGGCACGTAAGGCCGGAAGCCTGCTGGAGGCGCTCTTCCACAGCATTGGAATCGAACTGGTGGACATGAAACTCGAGTTCGGCCATGCCTCGGACAACGGCGAACTCATCCTTTCGGACGAGATCAGCCCCGACACCTGCCGCCTCTGGGACGAGGCAACGGGGGAGAGGCTCGGCAAGGACCGTTTCCGCCTGGACCTCAGCGACGTCGTCGCATCCTATCAGACCGTTTTGGACAGACTTGAAAAACTTGATATTCAATAGAAAATGGGATTACTTGCAGTTTACGGCGTAAAGGACGCATCCACCTATATTTATTACGGGCTTCATAACCTGCAGCACCGCGGGCAGGAAGGCGGCGGCATAGCCACCTTCGACGAAAACGGCAAATCCTACCGTTACCGCGGGCAGGGACTGCTGAGCGAGATATTCACCAATGGCGAGGTAGGTGAGCTGAAGGGCTCCATGGGCGTGGGCAGCGTGAAGTATGCCAATGCATCCAAGGGCGGCCCCGAGAACGTGGAACCTCTGTTTTTCCGTCACAAGAGCGGCAACTTCGTGGTTGCCGGAGAGGGTAACCTGGTGAATGCCAAGCAGATAGCGGATTATCTCGAGAAGCACGGCACCATCTTCCAGACCGACACCGACAGCGAACTTCTCGCACATCTCATCAAGAAGAACTACAACGAGGATCGCATCGACCGCATAGTCAAGGCCCTGAACATGATGGAGGGAGGATTCTCCTTCATCATCATGACCCGCAGCCGCGTGTATGCCGCCAGGGACAAGTACGGCATCAAGCCCCTCTGCATAGGCAAACTCGGGGACGGCTACGTGGTGAGCAGCGAGTCCTGCGCATTCGAGATCATGGGTGCGGAGTTCATCCGGGACGTGAAGCCCGGAGAGATAGTGTCGTTCGACGGAGGCGGCATGCGCAGCACCATCTGGTCCCGCTTCTCCCGCCACCGCATGTGCGCGATGGAATACATCTACTTCGCCCGTCCGGACAGCGACATCGACGGCTGCAACGTGCATGCGTACCGCAAGGAAGCGGGCAGGCGCCTGTGCCGGGAGAATCCGGTGGAAGCCGACATAGTGGTGGGCGTGCCGGAATCCGGCCTGAGCGCTGCTTTCGGTTATGCCGAGGAGGCCGGAATCCCCTTCGAGATGGGCCTGGTGAAGCATAAATACGTGGGCCGCACCTTCATCCAGCCAGTGCAGAGCATGCGCGAACTGGGCGTGAAGATGAAACTTTCCCCCGTCCGCAGCATAGTGGAAGGCAAGCGCGTGATTCTGGTGGACGATTCCATCGTTCGCGGCACCACCTGCCTCAAGATAGTCAAGCTCCTGCGTTCCGCCGGGGCCAAGGAGGTGCACGTGCGCATCGCCAGCCCCATGATGCGCTTCCCCTGCCATTACGGCGTGGACACCTCCACTGCAGAAGAACTGCTCTGCTCGAAGCGCAACCTGGAGGAAGCCTGCAAGGCCATCGAGGCAGATTCCCTGGGCTACCTGAGCCCGGAATCCACGCGCGAATCCGCTTTCGGCTGCGCGGATCCCTGCCAGGCCTGCTTCACGGGCGAATATCCCACACTCCTTTACGATGATGTTGTAACTGACTGATAATATGGCAAAGACATACGAAAACGCCGGCGTTAACCTCGAAGCCGGATATGAAGTAGTTAGAAGAATCAAGCAGCACGTGGCGTCCACCGCGCGCACCGGTTCCATGGGCAACATAGGCTCCTTCGGAGGCATGTTCGACCTCTCCGCGCTCGGAGTGAAGGAACCCGTGCTGGTGAGTGGAACAGACGGCGTGGGCACCAAACTCAAGATCGCTTTCGCGATGGACAAGCACGATACCATTGGCATCGACGCCGTGGCAATGTGCGTCAACGACGTGCTCGCGCAGGGGGCTGAACCCCTGATTTTCCTGGATTACGTCGCCCTCGGGCACAACGTTCCCGCCAAGGTCGAGGCCATCGTGGCCGGGGTGGCGGAAGGATGCCGGCAGGCAGGATGCGCCCTCGTCGGCGGCGAGACCGCCGAGATGCCCGGCATGTATTCCGACGGCGAATACGACATCGCGGGCTACACCACCGGCGTGGTGGAGAAGAGCAAACTGATAGACGGTTCCAAGGTGAAGGTGGGGGACGTTCTGGTGGGCATCGCCTCCAGCGGCGTGCATTCCAATGGCTTCAGTCTGGTGCGCAAGATAGTGGCCGATGC
>JAEENZ010000276.1 GCA_016283985.1 Bacteroidales bacterium
ACCGACCTCCTCGCCGAGGTCATCAAGGTCAACGGCGACAGAGCCTCGGTCCAGGTCTTCGAAAGCACCCGCGGTCTGCGTAACGGCGACGAGGTCGAATTCCTCGGAAGGATGCTGGAAGCCACCCTCGGCCCCGGCCTCCTGTCCAGCGTTTACGACGGTCTGCAGAACGACCTCACAACCATGACGGACGTCTTCCTCAAGCGGGGCGAATACACCGACCCGCTCGACCGCAAGAAACTCTGGGACTTCACTCCCATTGCCAAACCCGGCGACAAAGTAATTGCCGCCGACTGGTTGGGTGAGGTCAAGGAAGGATGGCTTCCCCACAAGATCATGGTTCCCTTCACCTTCAAGGGCGAATTTACCGTCAAGGAAATGGCCCCTGCAGGCCAGTACAACGTGGATACCGTGGTCGCCACCCTCACCAATGAAGACGGTGAGGATGTTCCCGTGACCATGACCCAGAAGTGGCCCGTCAAAGTGGCCATCAAGGGTTATAAGGAGAAGCCGCGTCCGCAGAAGATCATGGAGACCGGCCTCCGCACCATCGATAGCTTCAACCCCATCGCCGAAGGCGGCACAGGATTCATCCCCGGGCCCTTCGGCTGCGGCAAGACCGTGCTCCAGCACGCCATCGCCAGGCAGGGTGAGGCCGACATTATCGTGATGGCCGCCTGCGGTGAGCGCGCGAACGAGGTGGTGGAAATCTTCACCGAGTTCCCCGAACTCATCGACCCGCATACAGGCAGGCATCTAATGGAACGCACCACCATCATCTGCAACACCTCCAACATGCCTGTGGCTGCGCGTGAGGCATCCGTCTACACCGCCATGACCATCTGCGAGTACTACCGCGCGATGGGCCACAGAGTGCTGCTGCTGGCTGATTCCACCTCCCGCTGGGCCCAAGCGCTCCGCGAGATGAGCAACCGTATGGAGGAGCTCCCCGGCGCCGACGCGTTCCCGGTGGACCTCTCCGCCATCATATCCAATTTCTACGCCCGCGCGGGCATGGTGGTCCTGAACAACGGGCAGACCGGCGCCGTCACCTTCATCGGCACCGTCTCCCCCGCCGGCGGCAACCTCAAGGAACCCGTCACGGAATCCACCAAGAAGGCCGCCCGCTGCTTCTACGCCCTCGAACAGAACAGGGCGGACCAGAAGCGCTACCCCGCCATCAACCCCATCGACTCCTACTCCAAGTATCTGGAATACCCCGAAATAATCTCCTACCTCGACCAGAAAGTGGAAAAAGGATGGGTGGAAAAGGTTATGAGGGCCAAGACCATGGTGCTCCGCGGAAAGGAGATGGCAGACCAGATCAACATTCTCGGCGACGACGGCGTCCCTATGAGCTACCACGAGACCTTCTGGAAGAGCGAGCTTCTGGACTTCGCATTCCTGCAGCAGGATGCCTTCGACTCGGTTGACGGCCTCTGCCCGATGGAGCGCCAGAAATACATGCTCGACCTCATCCTCGAGATCTGCGACCGCCACTTCGAATTCGACAATTATGAAGATTGCCGCGCCTGGTTCAAGCGTGTCATCAACGCCCTGCGCCAGATGAACTTCTCCAAGTGGGACAGCGACGACTTCAAGAAGTTCCACAAACAACTCAACGAAATCCTCTCAGAAAATGGCAACTAAAGCATACAGGAAAGTATATACCAAGCTCGAAGCCATCACCAAGGCGACAGTCGCCCTGCGTGCCCCCGGCGTGAGCAACGACGAACTTGCCACCGTTGAAGGCCGTCTGGCCCAGGTTGTCAAGACGAGAGGAGATCTCGTCACCCTGCAGGTTTTCGCAGGAACCGAGGGTATCCCCACCAACGCGGAAGTCATCTTCCACGGCGATCCCCCTACCCTGCACGTGAGCGAGCAGCTCTCCGGGCGCTTCTTCAACGCCTACGGCAGGCCCATCGACGGCGGTCCCGAGGTGGAGGGTGAAGAACGCCAGGTGGGCGGTCCGTCAGTGAACCCCTACAAGCGCCGCCAGCCTTCCGAGTTGATTCCCACCGGTATCGCCGGCATCGACCTCAACAACACCCTGGTCTCCGGCCAGAAGATCCCCTTCTTCGCCGATCCCGACCAGCCCTATAACCAGGTGATGGCGGATGTGGCACTTCGTGCAGATGTAGACAAGATCATCCTCGGCGGCATGGGTCTCAGCAACGACGACTACCTCTTCTTCAAGCAGAGTTTCGAAGCAGCCGGCGCACTGGACAAGATAGTATCCTTCGTGAACACGACCGAGGAACCTCCTGTGGAGCGCCTCCTCATACCTGACATGGCCCTGGCAGCAGCGGAATACTTCGCCGTGGACAAGAACGAGAAGGTGCTGGTGCTGCTCACCGACATGACGCTATACGCCGATGCCCTGTGCATCGTGAGCAACCGCATGGACCAGATTCCTTCGAAGGATTCCATGCCCGGATCGCTCTATTCCGACCTTGCGAAGATATACGAGAAGGCCGTGCAACTCCCTGACGGAGGCTCGATTACAATCATCGCCGTCACCACCCTGAACGATGGCGACATCACCCACGCCATTCCGGATAACACCGGCTACATCACCGAAGGCCAACTCTTCCTCCGTGCGGATTCCGACACGGGCAAGGTAATCGTGGACCCGTTCCGTTCGCTTTCGCGCCTGAAGCAGCTCGTGCAGGGCAAGAAGACCCGCGAGGACCACTCCCAGGTGATGAACGCAGGCGTACGCCTATATGCCGATGCGCAGAACGCGAAGACCAAGCTGGAAAACGGTTTCGACCTCTCCGACTACGACCTTCGCTGCCTGGATTATGCAAAGGATTATGCGGTGGAACTGCTTTCGATAGACGTAAACATCAAGATAGAAGAGATGCTGGATACGGCTTGGCGGCTGTTCGCCAAGCATTTCAAGCCGGAAGAGACCGGCATCAAGCAGGCGCTGATCGATAAATACGGCAAATGGCAATAAAGTTCCAATACAACAAGACTTCGCTGACGAACCTCGGAAAACAGCTCAAGGTGCGGCAGAGGGCCCTCCCTACATTAAAGAATAAGGAGTCGGCCCTGCGCCTGAGCGTGATCCAGGCCAAGAAGGATTCGGAGAGGCTGGCGGCCGAACTCGAAGCGGCCATACAGCGCTACGACTATCTTGCGGCACTCTGGAACGAGTTCGAGCCCGGGCTCATCCGCATCACCGACATCGAACTGAAAGAAGTTAAGGTGGCGGGCGTGAAGTGCCCCCAGCTCGGAGAAATCTCCTACGAACTTGCCCCCTTCAACGCCTTCGTAAAGCCCGCCTGGTACGCCGACGGCGTGCGCATCCTGCAGGAACTCACCCGTCTCGGCCTTGAGAGCGAGGTGTTCGAGCAGAAGCGCCGCATCCTGGATTTCCAGCGCAAGAAGACCACCCAGAAGGTGAATCTCTACGAAAAAGTGCAGATTCCGGGCTACCAGGAGGCCATCCTAAAGATAAAGAGATACATGGAGGATGAAGAGAACCTGAGCAAGGCATCCTCAAAGATAGTAAAGACCCGCCACGCGCTGGAAGAAGAAGAGGAGGAAGCAAGATGATAGAGAAAATGACGCGATACTCCTTCGTGCTGCTGGATGCCGGAAAGGAAGACTTCCTCTCCCGCCTCCAGGAGCTCGGACTGGTGGATATAACCCGTTCGGATAAGCCTGTGGATGAGCGCACGGCCGCCCTGCTCGACGGCATCGAGGCCCGCAAGAAGCGCATCTCCGAGATAGAGAAAGGCAGCGACGCCACCCTGCATGGCCTGAAAGAGCATCTCTCCGCTCTCGAAAAAGAGGCGGCCGAACTCAGGGCCTGGGGCAGCTGGGACCGCTCCGCGCTCGCTGAGACCGGGGTAAAACTCCACTTCTACAGCGTTCCCTCCAAGAAATACGATGCGGCGTGGGAAGCATCCTACGCAACATTCAAGGTAGATGACGACGGCAGGACCTGCCGCTTCGTGATAGCAGGCGACAACGCCGGATTCCCTCTCAAGGAACTCCCGGAACCCGTCAGGAACTATTCCGATGCCGAGGCGGACGTGAAGGCCGCTTCGGACGAGATGCAAGCTTACGCAGCGGGACTCGAGGCCGCCAGGGCTGACATCCCCGCGCTCAAGAAAGAACTTGCCGTGCAGCAGGAAGACTTCTCCCGCGCACTCGCATCCGCCGCTGCCGAAGGTGCGGCAGAAAATCTGCTCGCAGTGTTCGAAGGATTCTCCCCCGTGGAGAACGATGCTGAGCTAGAGAAACAGTTCGATGCCATGGACATCGTCTGGTTCAAAGACAAAGCCGTACTTGAGGACAATCCGCCCATCTCCTTCAGGAACAACAAGTTCGTGAAGATGTTCGAGATGCTCACCGATATGTACGGACGCCCGGCATACAATGGTTTCGACCCTACTCCGTTCATCGCCGTGTTCTTCATGCTCTTCTTCGCATTCTGCATGGGAGACGCCGGCTACGGACTGCTTCTGGTCGCCCTCGGGCTTGGCCTAAAGAAGACTCTTGGCGACATTTCCCCGCTGGTAGTCACCCTCGGCGTAGCCACTACGGTGATAGGATTCCTGTTCCATACCTTCTTCAGCATCGACATCGCCCAGTGGCAGATGTTCGAACCCATCAAGGGCATCTTCCTGCCCTCGAAGATCATGGGATACGACGGCACCATGGTGCTCTCGCTGATAGTCGGTATCGTGCACATCTGCATAGCCATGGTGGTGAAGACCTGCGTCGCCACCAAACAGAAAGGATTCCTCGGCAGCCTCGGCACCTGGGGATGGACCCTGCTGATCGTAGGCGGCGTGATAGTCGGAGCCTTCGCCCTTCTGGGAGTGATAGACAAGAACGCCACCAAGATTATAATTATAGTACTGGGCATCGTTTCCGCCCTGGGCATCTTCTTCCTGAACGACATCCACCGCAATCCTTTATTAAATATAGGAAGCGGTCTTTGGGACACCTACAATGCGGTTACCGGCCTGCTCGGCGACGTACTCAGTTACCTCCGCCTCTACGCACTCGGCCTTGCCGGCATGATGCTCGGCAGCTCGTTCAACAGCATAGGCCTGTCGGTGCTCGGAGACGGTTCGAACCCGGGCATGTGGGTATTCTTCATACTGATAGTGATTGTCGGCCACACGCTGAACATAGCCATGGCCGCGCTTGGAGCATTCGTCCATCCCCTGAGGCTCAACTTCCTGGAGTTCTTCAAGAATTCCGGCTACGAGGCCGCAGGACGCAATTTTGATCCTTTAAAGAAACAATAACAATATAAATAATACAGATTATGGAACTTATTCTAGGTTATCTCGGACTCGGACTGGTGCTTGCCCTCGCAGGCATCGGATCCGCAATCGGAACGACAATCGCCGGCAACGCCGCTGAAGGCGGGCTCAAGAAACGCCCGGAGAAATCGGGTAATTACATGGTTCTTGCCGCTCTTCCTGCAACCCAGGGCATCTACGGCTTCGTCGCGTTCTTCCTGCTCCGCGCCATGGAGAATCCTGCCGCCGTCTTCGGCGTAGGCCTCTCCGTCGGCCTCGTGTGCATGCTTTCCGCCATACGTCAGGGCCAGGTCTGCGCCAACGGTATCGTCGGCATCAGCCAGGGCCACGACAAAGTCTTCGTGCAGACCCTCATCTATGCCGTCCTGCCCGAATTCTACGCCATCCTCGGCCTGGTTTGCTCTGCGATGATTTAGCGCCTGTAGATATACAGGATCTGGCCGATTCGCAATTTATCGCTGCGCAGATGGTTCCACTTTTTGAGCTGGGCCACTGTGCAGTGATTTTTTTGTGCGAT
>JAEENZ010000277.1 GCA_016283985.1 Bacteroidales bacterium
TGGTCGGCGAACACACCCGCGAACGGGACCTGAACATCAATATCTGCAAGACGAAAAAACTGACGAATGTGCGTGCCGCCGGCTCGGACGAAAAGGTGATCCTGCCTCCGGCCATCAAATTTTCCCTGGAGGAAGCGCTGGAATATATCCAGGAAGACGAGGTCGTGGAGATCACGCCCAATCACATGCGGATGCGCAAAATCCTCCTCGATCCGCTCGAGCGGAAGAGAAATTCCGGGGGAGACGATTGATTTTCGGAATTTTTTTCTTACCTTTGCATCCCTTAATCTGTTTTTAGGCCATGGATTATCTCATAGCTTTGAATGGATGGGCGGCTTCCCGTCGGGCAGAGTTCCGGTGGAAGGCTGATACAGAGTTCTTTCAACAGTTTGACAATCAGGACATTCTCAGCGCCGACATTGGGATTGATGGCGTCGCTGTGAAGACGGGGCATTCCATAGACGTCGACCTCGATGTGCGGGGACGGGTCAAGGTCCGCTGCGACCGTTGCCTCGGGGATCTGGTCCTTCCGGTGGAGACGAAAGCCTTGCTTTCCATCCGCACGGAGGGCGAGGATGCCACGGATGGGGAGAGGGACGTTATCGTTCCCGACGGCTCCGCCGCCGAAGTGGATCTCAGGCAGGTGATTTACGACTATGTGTGTCTGTCCCTGCCGCTTCAAAAGGTCCATCCGGAAGGAGAGTGCGATCCCGATACGGTCAAGTTCCTGAGTCAGGGAGTGGGGGACGAGGAGGCTGCCCAGAACAGCCCGTTCGCCGCCCTGAAAGGACTTTTAGACAGAAAATAAACAATTAAAAACTATAAACAATGGCACATCCGAAACATAAACTCTCCAAGCAGAGAAGAGACAAAAGACGTACGCACGACTTTGCGCCCGTCCCCACGCTGAGCGTCTGCCCTAACTGCGGCGCCACCGTGATGTATCACCGCGTATGCCCCGAGTGCGGCTACTATCGCGGTCGTCAGATCATCGAAAAGAGCGCCGAGTAATCAGCGCTTTTTTTCGCTTTGGCCCGGTAGTTCAACGGATAGAACGGAAGTTTCCTAAACTTTAAATAGAGGTTCGATTCCCCTCCGGGCTACCCAAGTGGAATTTTCAGAGAATTTCTGAGAATTCCACTTTTTGTTTTATTGTGTAGATGTCTGATTATTAGATTGATAGGGCGCGAAAGCGGGAGGTTCGATTTTTTCTATTGCCACCTGGACTATTATTCGGTAGCGTAGAAACGGCCAACGGAATAGTGGAGATAATCGGTATAGAATTGAACGGAGTATTCTTTACCATCGGCTTGGCCGCTAACCTGGTCAATAATCTCGCCATTCTTTGTAATAGTGAGTGAATAGGGCCCAGTGAGGGAGTAATACCATTCTTTATAGTGCCCATTATCCTCGACCCTGGTTATAAGTGTATTATCATCAGTCCCGAAATCCATCGCATAACCATCAGTGTCAATTATCTTCCCTGTCGTTGACAATTTCCACCCACCTTCAATGGGGATTGCAACTGTCTTGTATGTCAGATTGGTATAGTAGGCATATTCCATACCATCCCCTTGATAATCAATAATCCAAGAGCCATCATCGCCCTTCATAAAACTGATGGGACTTGTTGCCTTTACCAGCCATTGACGGTCCGGACCTCCTTCCCACCACTGCGCAATCAGTTGCCATTTATCAGCCACAGGATGAGTATATTGTCCGATATCCAAGTCATCATTGTTCACAGCCTTATCCCCTTGTTCAATAATAATTTCTAAAGCACGGATAGGTTCTACGGTGGCAAACATACATAGGGTGCTGAGTTCCTCCTTTAGAGACTTATCGCTCACCTTGGGACCATTTGGCTGCTGAATCTCGCACGAGATGGCAGCCATAGCTATAGCCGATAGTATAATAATCTTTTTCATAGCTGCCTAAAAATTGAATTCAACACCAAAACGACTTCCGTATCCCCAGAACTTGGAGCCGAGGCCTCCTTCCCAAAACACCGGACCGTATTTTATTCCAAGTAAGACTATCTCCAATTGCTTGGAAACGCAAGTCTTTCCTTTGTCCAGAATATAATCGTTATGATAACCCATATGATCCCAGCCAAACATATCTTGGGAGTCACTTCTGTTGAAATGAAACCCGACTCCGAATCCGGCGGATGAATAAATGAATCCTTTTCCCTCTGTAAAATACCTTATCCTTATAGAAGGCATCAGGATAAAACTGTTTGCAAAAACAGTATGTCCTTCGGTGGCATCATAAGAATCATACACATCACCCCACATAGGAATCCAGCTGAGCCCGGCAGAGAGGTCGAGGAACTTGAACAATTTGTAATTGATATCGGCAGAAACAGGGAAAAAGGAATAGACTTTCCCGTGGTAACGTCCATACCTTTCCGCCAATCCGACATCATAGGTGGGGCCTTCTCCACCATAGTCGTTTTGCATATATGTGCTTAAACTCACAGATAGCCCTGCTCTCCACGAGAATCTTGAATCCTTCCAGTTCTCCTGCGCCTGGGCGGAAATAGTCGAGAGGATCAATACTATCTGAAGCAAAATGGCCTTTTTCATCAATTATGTTTTATAAATAAATACTTTTATTTACAAATCTTGCATACAAGCGACCATCGCGAGTGTCAGCCCATCCACTCTGTACAAGTTGCCGTAAAGGTACTATTAATCCACGAATCGACAAAAAATAAGTCAGAATGAATAGTGTACCCCAAGTGAAATATCAGCCTATTGATTAAAGCTTTTCTTCCTCTAGGTCGTCAGATTTTAGATAGTGTAAATGTAGATTACAAGGGTCTGGAATCCACTTTTTGAGTTCCCATATTCTTTCCAGATCCTCCAGAAAAAAGTTCGATATTATGTCACTAGAGGCTACGAGCAAGACCTGCCAGATTGGCAGGTCTTGTTCGTTTTACGCCCCTACAGAAATCTGGGCGGGTAAGGTCCAATTTTAAGGTCGACACCTTACCCGCTGGAAGTGCCTGGGAGGCCGAAATGCCGGTAAGGTCCCCGGCATAGAATTGGACCTTACCCTTTTGTCAAATCCTGGGCTTCTGGATTATGCGGAGAATGAGGGAGATACTGACAATGAACACAAGACAAACCAATGAAACACTCATGATTTCCTGCGGATCCACCGCTCCTATCTTGTAAACAAGGCGGCAGTTTCGGGCATTGAAGCGGATACCCTGCAATTGGGTGAAACCGAACTTCCAATCTCGCGGAAGGATAGGGAGGACGTGCTCGCGTCATTCCCGCCAGCGAAATAATAAGCCGATATTTCAGATATTTTGCGTTTCTGAAGATAATAATTTATTTTTGTAACATGGTAACAGAAACGCAATCAATAAATGCCACTGCTGTCAGCCCTGCAGACAGCTCCATGTGGATAGCAACGTCAGTCCGGGGCCTTGTACGGGTGGGGAAAAACGGCAAGGCTTTCAACTATTCGGTCGAAAAGGGAGACCTCGCATGCAACAATGTTGTTGCCCTGACCTTCGATAATGACGGTGTCCTTTGGATCAAGGATGCCGAAGGAACGGTGCTTTCCTATACTTCTTTCACCGGATTCGTCAAGCAGTTCGATGTGCCGAAATCCATTGCCGAGGCTTTCTCAGAGCCGGTTTTGGTGACGGAGCAGGAGGCGGTTTCTCAGCCTGCCCTGGTCTCGCGCCCGTGGTATGGGTCGTGGTGGTTCCTGTTGTTAACAGTTCTGTTGCTTGCTTACTTCGTCTGGCATGTTTTCCAGCGTTTTTTGACTGAAAAACCTGGTGTAAAGCCGGAACCGGCCCCGGCCCCTGTTTTGGAACCTGTTGTTTCAAAACCGAAACCCGCAGAACCGCAGCCGGAAGGGGAAACCCTTCCTGGAGCATTACCTTCGGTTTCCTCGGCGTCACCTCGGGAATTGGAGCAAGCTCCATTCCTCTCAGTTCCTTCTCGGTTTTCCCGGAACGGGTTGCGAAGCAACGCGGAAGAAAGGGTTTCCCCTTTCGGCGTAACGGCTCCTGCACCGAAACCGGTCGTTCCCAAGCAGCCTGCCACGCCGAAACCCGCAATCACGGCACCGGAAACCGGCTCGTTCTACGATAAGGTCTACGCGGTAGTCAAAGACAACTACACCAACGCTGCATTCGGCGTGGAAGATGTCGCAAACGCCCTTGGCATGAGCCGTGTGCATTTAAATCGCAAACTCAAGGCAGAAAATAGTCCATCCCCATCTGATTTGATAAAAAAGATGAGGATGGATCTTGCTGCGGGAATGCTGAAGGAGGGTAGCGCAAGTATCAGCGAAATCGCTGCGAAGTGCGGTTTCTCCTCCGCGTCCTATTTTTCCAGCGCATTCAAGGAGTACTTTGGAGTAGCTCCTGCTGCGTACGGGAAGTAATTACTTGTAAATCTGCTTGAACGGCCTGCCACGCCAGTCTTCGGGGATCTTCGCTCCGAGGATGTCGGCGATGATGGCGGCTGTGTCGTACTGCATCATGGGTGAGGTTACCTCGTATCCGGCCTTGATCTTCTTGCCGTAGACGATGAAGGGAGTCTCGAGCTCCAGCAGGGTGAACTTGCCGTGGCCCTTGCCCTTTCCACCGTGGTCTGCGGACATGATGATGATGGTATCATCCATGATCCCGGCATCCTTGATGGCCTGGATCAGCATGCCCACGCCCTTGTCCAGTTCTTTCTGACATTCCATATACTCGGGGCCGTACCAGCCTTTGGAGTGGCCCGTGTGGTCCAGGACGCCATAGTAGAAGGTGAAGAAGAAAGGTTTCTTTTCCTTGATGTAGTTGACACCGATCTTCGTGTACTCTTCCACGGGAACGTTGTTGCTCCCGTAAGTGCCGATGTAATAGTTGAAGTTCACCGCGTTGGTGTCGCATACCGCTCCCACGCCGTTCCAGTCGTACACTATACCCATTTCGGCATTAGGGAACTGCTCGCGCAGGATCGTGTAGATGGTGGGAGGAATGCCGTGGCCGTTGTCCGAGGTGGAGGGGATGGTCCCCTTGGTGGAATTCCACTTGTCGAATCCGTGCATCTCCGTAGGGATGCCCATGAACATGGTGGCCCAGTTGATGGCGGATGCGGAAGGCATGACCGAACGCTTGGTGAGGGTCCAGCTGCCGTTATCCATCAGGAACTTAATGTTGGGGAGTTCGGACATGTCCGCCTGGCGGATGCCTTCGGCGGCCCATCCGTCGATGCCTATCATCACGACGTGCTTAGCCTTCCTGCGGGCGGCGTCGGAATCGAGGGCGCTGATGCAGCAAAGGGCGATCAGCAGGATAGCCAGTTTTTTCATATTAGAAGATGTAATTGAGTCCGATGTTGATGCCGAGGCCGGTGCCGTCGTTGGGATCGAAGCACTTGCCGAACTCGAAGTTGATGTTGAAGTTCTGGTTCATGATCACGTGCAGTCCGATACCTGCGCTGCAGTGGAGGCCTTGTTCGACATCGTTGTAGAAATCTTTTGCCTGATAATTGCCAACGCCATCTTTGCCGTTCACGACATTGATCGACGTGACGTCACTTGCCATTGCCTTCATCTGCTCGGCACGGTAAGGCTTAACGATCATACCCATGTCGAAGAACGGGTTGGTGGCGAGGGTCCAGTTCTGATTGATCCAGCGGAACTTGGCGAAGCTCCAGCGGAGTTCCGTGTTCATCCAAGCATAGCTGTTACCCTGCAGGCGGTTGTTGATGGTGCCTCGGAGGGTGCAGGTGGAACCGAGACCTTCGGTGTTGATCTGCTTCATGTTGATGCTCTGGATGGTCTGGAGCATGTAGTAAGGAGCATTTCCTGCAATAAGTCCCTGGAATGCCAAGTGTGCGCCGAAGGTGAGCTTGTCCTGGATGACAGGGAAGAACTGCTTGAAGTGTACGGCCAGTTTGAGGTAGGAGTTGTCGTGCTTCGAGATGATGTCGGGAGATCCGAACATGTAAACCTCGAGGTTGGTTCCGCGGGTAGGGTTGTTCTCGTGGTCGCGGGTATCGTAGACCACACCGGCCTTGAATTCGAGATGCTGTCCGCCGTTCTTCTCGGCATCGGGAATGATGCCGTTGTTCACGTAAAGGTCATAGAGGGAAACGTCGGTGAGGGTGCCGTTCAGACCCTTGTTCTCGGCATGTCCGGTCTTGATGTTCCAGTAGGTTATGCCTCCGGCCCAACCCCAGTTGCCGCCGATCTCGCCCTGGACGCAGGTCTGGATGCGGAAGATGTCGCGGCGCATCAGGTAGAAGCCCTGGCCTTCGATCAGATAAGTGTAATCATCGTTGTCTGCGGTAATCCTGTCGAGGGACGGCACGTAAACCGAGTTGGCTCCGTTGAAACCATAGAAACTTGTGGTTTTGTTACCGAACCAGGAGATGGCTCCGGAGATGCGGAGACCGGGAACCAGATACTTGCTGTCGAAGAAGCTGTGCAGCACGGTATTTCCCTTGGAATATTTGGAAATCTCCACGTTCGCTTTCCACATGTATTCGGGATAAGTGGAGCCGTCACCATACCAGTAAATGTCCGAGAGCGCTCCATAGTGCCAGCCGAGGTCTGAAGAATAACCGACTGCGGGAAGAGGGCCGAAATTCAAGCCGGTCTTGGCGACTTCTTCCTGGGCGGCTGCGGAAAACGCTGCGGCGCAGAGAAGAATGATAGTGATAAGCCTTTTCATGAAATAGTGTTATTGATTTAACATACAAATTTAGAAAAAATACTTCGTATATTTGTAAGTTATATGAAAAGTGCGCCCCTGATAGTTGCGATTCTTCTGGTCTCCTGTGCCCGTGTTCAGGCACCGGAAGAGTCTGCGCTTCTCCGCACCGTCCCTTCCAGGGCGGTTGCGGTGATGCATTTCGGCCGCTGCGAGCCTGCGCTGGAGTTCCTCCTGGACTCCACCTCGGTGTTCCGGCAGCTGGATTACGGCCGTCTGGGAGATTCCGAAATGGTGCTTTCTTACGACTACAGTGCGGGCCTCATACCCCTGCTTTCGGTGGATGCAGGCCGCGCGAGCGCCGATACCTCTTCCGCAGTCCGGAAGGTTCTTCAGCAGGCGGAAACACTCAAACTGAACGCCCTCTATACGGGAGACATGCTCCCCAAACGGGCGGCAGTGCTGCTGAGCCCTTCCCGGGCCGCGATCGACGAGGCTCTCGGGCACATCGAATCAGGCGCTTCCGTGCTGGATGCTCCAGATTTTGCGGGGGCGTCGGCCCTGGCTGATGGCAGTGCGGGAAACATCATCCTCAAGAATGAAAGCGCAGGCCGCTGGCTGCCGGCAAAGATGCTGAAAGGGCAGGTGGACCGCCGGGAGATGGTGAAGTTCGTGAGCGGAGCCGCCCAGTGGACGGTGCTGAATTTCAGGGACCTGAGCCGCAAAGGCGTCGGCGTGCGGGCGTTCACCGGAGACAAACGGAAGTATCTTGCCGAATTCATCTCCAGACTGCCGGCAGGGGAGAGCAAACTCGCCGCGGCGCTGCCGGATACCGCACGTTACATAGTGGACCTGCCCCTCAAGGACTGGAAGCAGTACGCCGATGGCTGGAAGGAGTGCCTCGACGCGCGGGCGGATCTCTCGAAATACAAGGGACGCCTGGCGGGGCTGAAAAAGCGCTTCGGCAAGAGCCCGGATACCTGGCTTGCGGAGATGGCTCCCCGCGAACTGGCCCTGGTGCGTTGGGAATCCAGCGAACTGCTGCTTCTCCGCAGCGGCCACAAGTGCAAGGGCGGTCTGGCGGAGAACCCCTTCCCGGGCTATATCCCCGCCATTTTCGGAGAGATCTTCCGCATCGCGGACGATTCCTGCACCGCGGTCTGGGAAGGATGGACGCTGTTCGGCTCCGCCGATGATATCGCCGCGTGGGGCGACGCTGCCCGCACCGGACCGCTGAAGGGCTTGCCACGAAGCGCAAAGTTTTACATGAAAAACGATGCCGTCTGCCTGTGTGCGGATGGCAAAAACATATTGATGGATGTCAACTGAACTTGAATACAAATCCGTAAACAAACTCTTTGAAAACAGCTTCAAGGAGCATTGGGAGAGGGAAGCCCTGTCGAACTATCAGGGCAGGACGGTCACTTACCGTGAGCTGGCCGAGCGCATTGCGATGCTGCATATATGCTTCGAGCAGTGCGGTCTCCAGAAAGGCGACAAGGTCGCTCTCTGCTCCCGCAACCAGGCAAACTGGGGGGTCTGCTTCCTGGCGGCGCTCACATATGGCGCCGTGCCCGTGCCCATCCTGCACGAGTTCAAATCCGCAAACGTTCATTATCTCGTGAACCATTCCGAATCCAAGGTGCTTTTCGTGGGCGAAACCGAGTGGGAAGGCCTTTCGGAAGCCGAGATGCCCGGATTGTCGGTGGTGGTGCTGATGAACAACTTCAACTTCCTCTATTCCAAGAACGATTCCCTGTCGGCAGTACGCGATAACATAACCCGCACGTTCAACGAGAAGTATCCGGACGGCTTCAAGCCCGAGGATATCAGTTACTACGAAGACAGCCCCGAAGAGCTTGCGCTCATCAATTATACTTCAGGCACATCCGGCTTCTCGAAGGGCGTGATGCTGCCGTACAGGTCGCTCTACACCAATCTCAACCTGGCATTTGCCGCCGAGCCGCAGATGAGCTGTGCTTCGGAAGTGGTGGCCATGCTGCCATCCGCCCACATGTACGGCCTGATGTTCGAACTGCTCTACGAGATGGTCATTGGCGCCCATGTGCACTTCCTTACACGCCTGCCCAGCCCCAAGATCATAATGAAGGCTTTC
>JAEENZ010000278.1 GCA_016283985.1 Bacteroidales bacterium
AACGACCACTTACTCAACCCGATTACAAAGATACGACTTTTTTTTGTAATTGCAAATATTTTTTAAAAATTTTTGAAAAATTTTAATAATCAGTCTTACTTGTGTAGGGTATGGGATGCAGCTTTTGGGTAAGGTCCATTTTTATGCTGGGGACCTTACCCGGAAATATGGCTTCCAGGCACTTCCAGTGGGTAAGGTGTCGCCCCTGAAATTGGACCTTACCCGGAAACTTGGTAGAGCCCGGTCCGAATCGGGATCGAGGAGCGAAGCGACGAAGGCGGCACCAGCCGCCCGGCCGGGCCGGGTATTTTAGAGCGGAGCGAAAAAAATACGGAAAGGCGAAAAGGCCGCAGGGTACATTAGGGGCAGCGCCCCTAATAAGAAAGGTGGCGCGCAGCGCCAGCACCGAAAAAAGCCAGAAGGGGTCCTTCTGGCTTTTAGAGGTGCGAAGCGGAATCGAACCGCTGTACCAGGTTTTGCAGACCTGTGCCTAACCGCTCGGCCATCGCACCAAAGGGATTGCAAAGATAGAAATATTTTCTGAAACAAAAAAAACAATGCATTTTCTTTACACATTTCTACCCGCGCCTGCATCTATATAAGGTAAACCTTATTGGCAAAGTAAAATATAAACTATAAATGTCATGAAAACAAAGTATTTGTTAATCATTGCAATCGCAGCGGTCCTTGCCGCAGGTTGTAAGAAAGAAAAGCCCCTGTCCCCCAAAGAGCAGCAGGATTCTCTCGAAGGCATGGGCATGGAACTCATCGAATATGCCGATGTGGAGAACTGGGGCGAATCCTTCAAGGCTGTCGCACAGTTTGAGAAAGCCGTCACCGACAAGAAGAACGACCAGACCATCTTCGAAACCGTCTCTGACAGCATCGAAAAGGAAGAAGAAACTGTCGTCGAAGAGAAAGAATATGGCTGGTACTGCAACTATCAGGAGCCTGGCGAATTCGTCAAGGAAAGGATAAGTACAATTCAGTTCGCAAACGCCAAGGGAGCCATTACCCTTGATGCAGAAAAGAAGGCCTGGGTAAAGGCGGACGCCCCCAAGCTCACGGTCACCGCCGATGTTGACGGAACTAGCATGACCGCCGAGGCGGAAATCAAAACTTCCGCTACAAAGACGTTGATAATCGAAAGCAGCAGCGAGTACTACAATACTTGGCCTGCCTATACTACCCGCGCCGCCATGGAGATGGAGAAAGTCAAGCACGAACAGGAAGACTACAGCTACTACAGCTGGGAACCCGTCAAGCGCACAACCGATGGAGTGGAGGAGTATCACTTCTACAATCCTGTCACCAAGGAAGATTACGGCTGGCTTTCCGAGTCACAGTTTAACAAGGACTACGACACCTATAAAGTCTCCGTGCCCGAAGGAAAGCGCAGCATGAAAAGCGTCAGCAAGACATACCTTTATGTCCCTGAGAGCATCTCCGCAAGCTTCCGCAAAGGCAATGAAACCATCGGCGACCTCACGATCGGCATCGACTACAAACCCGCGTCGGCAGGCAAGTTCGACATTGCAAATGATCAGACGGACGTCACCTTCTCGTTCTCCGCTGCCGGCTACACCCTCAAGACCAAGGCGCTCAATTACCTCACGGACGGTGCCGAAGCATCTTATGTCTTCAGCTATGGCAAGAAAGACATCTTTACGATGACCGCCAAAGAGCAGGGCTTCAAGGTTTCATCCGAAGTGAAAGAGAAGAAAAACGACTACGACAATGGAAACGGCTATAAAAACGGAGACGTCTCCACAAACACCAGGTACTCGATATCCTCGACACCCACGACCGCGGAAATCAGTTTCGACCTTCTGGGCGAACTTCAGGTAAAGGGCACCGCCGATGTCGAGACCATTATCGCATGCTCCGACTCTCTGGACGCTTACCGCACTAACGAGAACGAGTTCAAGAAGTGGCTCAAGCAGGCAGAGAATGCATTCAAACTCCAGGCTTTCTACGACAGCAAGAAGTGCTCAGCCCACCTTGGTCTTGAACCGGAAAAGAATAAAGAAAATGGCGAATGGGAAGCTATCCCCGTCATCCGTTTCGACGACGGCAGCTCCTTCGCCATGTTCGAAGATTTCTTCAACAAGACCGATTTCGCCGACCTGATCAAGGCTTACGAAGACTGGAAAAAGAGCGTTGACAGCTACATTGACAGCGTCCTGAACAAGAAACAGTGAAGGCCGGACGCTTATATAGTCTGATATTTCGGTCTGCGTTGCTTATCCTCGGGCTCATCCCCGGCAGGATTTCGGCGCAGACCGATTCTTCTTTGGTGCACACGATCGACAGCACGGTCGTGGCCGCCCGCAAGCGCACCTCCCCCATCTCCGCAAAAGCGGAAACAAAGGTGGATGTCGCCGGCCTCGCAAAGCTCCCGGGAATACTCGGCAGCTCAGATCCCCTTCGTTTCATCAGGCTCCTGCCCAGCGTGCAGACGGGCAGCGAAATCGACGCAGGCATCCACATCCAGGGCTGCGACCACGGACACAACCTCATCAGCATAGACGGCACGCCCATATACGGAGCCAGCCATCTCCTGGGCATCTTTTCCGTCTTCAACCCAGCCCACTACGGCACCATGAACTACGCCACCACGGCATGCAGCCGGGGGCGTCTGGGAGGATATGTCGACATGATCCCGGACCGCAGCATCCCCGGACGCACCGCTTCGGGAAATTTCTCCCTTGGCCTGGTGGCCGCGCAAGGTAACCTAAAACTCCGCACTGGGGAGAAATCCGCACTGAGCGTATCTGCACGCAAGAGTTTTCTCAACCAACTCTATAAATCCTATCTGATGGTCGATGAAGACCCCTTCCTGTACGGATTCGGTGACGTCAACCTTGGATGGACCTGGCAAGCTACGGAAAAAGACCGCATCTACGCCGATGCATTCTACTCTTCCGATGCGGCAGATTATGCTTCGATGGAAAACAATCTCGGCGTACAGTTTGGCTGGAGCAACGCTTCCGGCGCTTTGCACTGGCAGCACCGCAGCGCTGATATCCTTCTGAAACAAAGCATCTTCGCAAGCGGATACGACGCCCGGGCGGACATCTCGTATAACGATGAAAGCGGATTCATCCCCTACCATACCCGGAGCGCAGGATACAAGACCGCCATGCATTGGCGGGACCTCGAACTGGGAGCAGACCTGTCCTACTACGACATCCTCCTCCCAAATCCCGTCCATCAAAACGGATCTATGACCTCGTCCAGCCAGGATGAGGCTCAGCAAGCTTTGGAAAGCCGCATCAGGGCCGCATGGACAAAGTACCTAGGGCTGAGTTGGAAGATCAGGGCGGAACTCGCCGGAGGATGGTATCAATCCCCCGAAAAAGAATCCTTCTGGCAGTTTGACCCTTCGCTCGCCGTCAGTTATGACATGTTCAGCTCAGGGAAGGTGGAATTAAGGGGTGGCAGCGCCACCCAGAACATCTTCCTGACCGGGGTAACAAGCATGGGCTTTCCCATCGAATTCAACTTCCTGGCCGGGAAATACGGTGCACCGCAACGGTCGATCTGGGCCTCGCTGGCCTACAACCGCGATTTCATGCAGGAGACCTGGGCCTTCTCCACGGAGCTTTTCTGGCGCCGTCTCTACAATCAGGTGGAATACACCGGCACCCTCCTGGACTACCTGCGTGCAGATTCGTCGCTCGCCGGAATGCTTACCGGGGCTGACGGATGGAACTATGGCATAAACCTCATCCTCCACAAGCAGGCAGGCAAACTGACGGGATGGCTGAGCGGGTCGCTGGGAAGGTCGCTCAGGCGCGGGGAAGACGGCAGCATCTGGCCATCCAACTTCGAGCGCCTGTTCGAAATGAACACCGTCGCCACCTGGACGGAACGCAGATGGGACGCAGGAGGCACCTTTACCGTGGCGTCCGGCACGCCCTTCACCGCCCCAGAATCCTTCTATCTGCTGGATTCCAAGCTTATCTGCGTCTACGGCCCCCGCAACGGCAAACGCCTGGCCCCCTACATCCGTCTGGACCTCAATTTCAACTGGTATTTCCGCAAGGACGACAGCCTGACCCACGGTATCAACTTATCCATCTACAACGCCCTGGCAAACGACAACGAACTCTCCTACCGCTTCAACTACCGCGAAGACGGCAGTTTCGCATACGTTCCATTCTCTTTCTCCCTCAAGCTGATGCCCGGCATCGGCTGGTTCTGCAAGTTCTGAAGATGAAAAAGGCACTTCTCATAATAGCCACCGCACTTCTCTGCTCCTGCAACGGGCCGGGAAGATGGGAAGACACTCCCGGAGAACTTGTGGTAGAAGGATGGATAGAAGCCGGAGAAGCCCCTGTGGTGATGCTTACCACCTCCCTCTCCCCCAGCCCGGAGTATACCTGCCTGGACTCTCTCAGCAGCCATATCGTCAAACGGGCGAAGGTTAGCCTGAGCGACGGCGACACTACCGTTATCATGTTCAGCAAGCAGGATAAGCGCTATATCCCGCCATTTGTCTACACCACCGGATGGATGACCGGCAAAGCTGGTAAAAGATATACCCTGAAAGTGGAATACGACGGCAAGACGGCCCGCGCAGACTGCATCATCCCCGAGCTGGAGCCCATTGCCGGAGTCAAGGCGGTGCCGGCGGAAGGCTCCGATGACCTCTACACCCTGGTAGTTACGCTGGACAACAAGGCCGGAGCAAACAAGTTCTACCGTATTTTAACAATGGTGGAAGGCGAAGATACCCGCTACGTCTCCTCTTTCCCAAGTGCGATCGAAGGATCTGCGCTTAAGGATAATGCCGAGATTACCATCACCCGCGGAAAGAGCATAGACCATCAGGAATTCTCCACCAAGTTCAAGAAAGGCAGCACCGTGCGGGTCAAAGTCTGCACATGCGAAGAGGCCACCTGCCGCTTCTGGATGACAATAGACGACCTTTCCACGCTCGGAAACACACCCTTCTTCCCCATGTACGACAATCCGGCCTCGAATATCGAAGGTGGACTCGGATATTGGGCCGGATACGGTGCGAGTTACTATACGGTAGAGATTAACTAGACCTCCTTTATCTTCCTGATAAGCCAAATCATGTAGATCCACACGACCGCAATGGCCGCCACAGCGGCGATCTGCGAGCCAGAGATATCGCGTATCCATCCCAGCACTGGAGG
>JAEENZ010000031.1 GCA_016283985.1 Bacteroidales bacterium
AGCAGAAGCCCTGCATCCTCTTCGTTTTCGGAGGAGGCTTCATCATGGGCGACCGCAACGCCAAGGCATACCTGCCCTGGTTCCGTCTCTACAACGAAAACGGCTACCGTGTCATCACCATCGACTATCGCCTCGGCCTCAAGGGCGCAGGCAATGTGGGAGTGAAAGATATAGATGTCATCTACAATGCGATACAGATAGGCGTAGAAGACCTTTACAGCGCCACCGCGTTCATAATCGACAATGCCGAGGCCCTGGGCGTGGATCCTTCCAACATAGTCGTTTCCGGGTCTTCAGCCGGAGCCATCATCTCCTTGCAGGCCGAATGGCACCTTTGCAACCGCAGCGGGCATTCAGGCATACTTCCGAAAGATTTTCGCTATGCCGGCGTGATGTCCTTCTCCGGAGCGATCTTCTCCCGCGAGGGAAAGATCCGCTACGCACAGGAGCCCGCCCCCACCCTGCTGATGCACGGCACTGCCGACAAGATAGTGAACTACAAGCACATTGTATTCTTCAAGAACCGTTTCGAAGGTTCCAAACCGCTGGCAGATATCTACGCAAAGAACGCCTATAATTACAATATCTACCGTTACGAGGGCAACCAGCACGAGATTGCCAGTTCCTTCGTGCGCAGTTTCCCGGAGCAGCTCCGCTTCCTGGAAACCAACGTGATGAAGGGCGAAAAAAGGATCGTCGACGTGAGCGTCAGCGATCCTTCGATAAAGGTCTGGAATGTGAATTCCACCAAGGAACTCTACAAGAACAACTAGGCTGTCAGCTTGTCCAGCACAAGTTTCACAAGCTCGTTCACACGGGGCTTGTAGTCGGTGTTGGCATCCTTCAGGTAGCGATGCGCGATGGCGCAGCATACGGTGATTGCGTCGTGGCCCAGCTTTGCGGCCATTCCGGCGAGAGCCGAGCCTTCCATCTCGAAGTTGGTGATCTTGTAGCCTTTGTGCTCGAACTTCTCGAAGTCCTCCAGCATGTTCGGCATAGCGAGGCCCTGGCGGACCACACGCCCCTGAGGGCCGTAGAAGCCGGATGCAGAGATGGTCATGCCCTTCACGGTGCAATCCTGGAAAAGGTCTATGAGCTTCTGGGAGCCGCGCACGAAGTAGGGATCCGGCAGATGTTTTGCCCAATGTGTAGCTTTCTTGAAAGCCTCCTCGAAGTCCGGAAGAGCGATTTCGTCGCGGCCTTCGTACCAGTTCATCAGACCGTCGCAGCCCACGGAGATGTGGCTGAGGATGAAGGAGCCGAGAGGAATCTCGGGCTGGATGGCGCCGCAGGTGCCGATGCGGACGATGGTGAGCGTCCTGTGCTCGGGCTTGACCTCACGGGTCTTGAAATCCACGTTTGCAAGGGCGTCGAGTTCGGTCATGACTATGTCGATATTATCGCAGCCGATGCCATGGGAAAGCGCCGTGACGCGCTTGCCGTTGTAGATTCCCGTCGCGAACGCGAATTCGCGGGACTGCCCCCTGGCTTCGATCTTGTCGAAGAGGGGCTCGAACATCTTCACGCGGTCGGGATCGCCGAAAACTATTACGAGGTCGGCCAGATCCTCCGGCTTCATGTGGATGTGGAATGCCGAGCCGTCGGCATTGATGATGAGTTCAGATTCAGGTATTCTCATGGCTGGTTGTGTTATTTGCGTTTTGAGGCGCGCAGGCGGGATGCGCTGCGGACCAGTAATTCATCTTTCAGGATGGCCCTGGCGGCCAGGAAATCGAGGATCGCGGCCACTACCGGGAAGATCGCCGTCATGTTCAGCGAGGGACGCGGGTCCGCCGTGAAAAAAGACACGGCCATCCAAACCTGCAGGCCGAACAGGAGCAGCGCCGCAAGGTTGGAAAGCCTCATCTGCAGGGTTCGGGACTTAAGCGCAACGATGGCCAGCAGCTGGGCCGCAAGGGCTATGCTGAAAAGCACGATGAAACCCGTCCCATAAGGCTGGAAATACATCGCGACCAGCAGCCCCGACGCGATCAGAAGGTACAAGGTTTGTATTCTCTGCCACATACTATCTCGAATTGAAAATGGCGAGCACGGCAGGTTCGTATGTCTTCGAAACCGGCACGTCCCCTATGCTGTCTACGCCGAGGTCGGCGAAATAGCCGTCCTTCTCCTTATGCAGGACCTGCACCTTGGCCATGTTGATTATGTATTTGCGGTGGCAGCGCACCAGGTCGCTGTTCGCAAAACTCTCCTCTATGGTCTTGAGGCGGCAGCGGAGCATGTACTGTTTGATGCTTCCGGTGTAATCCTGATACCACACCTTTATGTAATTGTCGTCCGACTCGATGTAGTAGATATTCTTCAGGCGGATGCTCAGTTTCATGCCTCCTTCGTTGTCGGTCAGGGTTATGACCTTCTCGTCCGGAGAAGGAACCTCGGTATCCGACACCACTCCGCTCATGTTCATAAGCCTCACCGTCTTGATGCTCTTGCGCCAAGCCAGCAGCACTATAAGCACGAAGCACACCAGTGCAAGGGCCACTGCTGCCAAAACGAGTGAAACTATGGCTACGGCTTTCATTATTCTCCGGCTTCCTTGAGGCGTTCTGCGTTCTCGGCCACCTGCAGCTGGTCGATGCACTCCCGGATGTCACCGTCCATGAAAGCGGGCAGGTTGTACATGGTCCAGTTGATACGGTGGTCCGTCACGCGGGACTGAGGATAGTTATAGGTGCGTATCTTGGCGGAACGGTCGCCGGTGGAGACCATGGTCTTGCGCTTGGCTGCGATTCCGTCGAGATACTTCTGATGCTCCATGTTGTAGAGGCGCGTGCGGAGTTCCTCCATGGCGCGTTCCGCATTCTTGATCTGGGAGCGTTCCTCCTGGCACTGCACCACGATTCCAGAAGGGATGTGGGTCAGACGCACGGCGGAGTAGGTCGTGTTGACGCCCTGGCCGCCGGGGCCGGAGGCGCAGAAGAGATCTTTGCGGATGTCGGCGGGGTTGATCTCTATGTCGAACTCCCCTGCCTCGGGGAAAACGGCCACGGAAGCCGCCGAGGTCTGGATTCGGCCCTGTGTTTCCGTTTGGGGCACGCGCTGGACGCGGTGTACGCCGGATTCATACTTCATGATGCCGTAAACCCCATCCGGTCCGGAAAGCTTGAAGACCACCTGCTTGAACCCTCCGGAAGTGCCGGGGGCCTGGTCGGTGATTTCCAGCTTCCAGCCCATGCTCTCCGCGAAATGCTGATACATGCGGAAAAGGTCGCCGGCGAAGATGGCGGCTTCGTCGCCGCCGGTGCCTCCGCGGATTTCCACCAGGGCGTTCTTGCCGTCGTCGGGATCCGCAGGGATGAGCAGAAGCTTGATGTTCTGCTCGATAGAGGGTATCTGGCCCTCTATCTCGGTAATCTCTTCGCGTGCCATCTCCTTGAGCTCGGGATCGTTCTCGTTCATGAAAACGTCCTTCGCGGAAGCGAGGTTGTCCAGCTTCTTCTTATAGTCCAGCCCGGCCTTGATGATGGGCTCGAGCTCCTTGTAGTCTTTGTTGAGCTGTACGTACTTCTTCATGTCCGACATCACGTCGGGGCTGGAAAGCTGCTCCTGGAGGGAAGCGAACTTGCCTTGAAGGGAGAGTACTTTCTCGAGTAACTTGCTGTCTGCCATAAATCTTATTCTCCTATCTTCTTGATGTAGCAGCGGCGGCGCATGAAAGGCTCGTGTTCATAGCTGTTCCAGATGTTCACGGCGCTGTTGCTCTCAATCTGGGGATTGGAAATCGCCCAGCGCATTCCCACGCGTATGGCCTTGTCCGCCATTTCTTTATAATACACCGCCGACACTCCCTTGTTCTGCCATTCCGGCACGGCGCCGTTGATCATGAGGTCGGTGGTTTCGAAATCGTGCATTGCACGGAGCAGATGGATCCAGCCGAAAGGAAAAAGCCTGCCCTTCGCTTTCTGGAGCGCACGGGATATCGTCGGGAAGGAAATCCCGAATGCTACTATCTGATCGTGTTCGTCGAGCAACAGGCAACTTGCCTTGTCGGTGATGTAGGGCATGGAATCCGCCGCTTCCTGGTCGATTTCGGCATCCGTGAAAGGAATGAAGTTATACACCGTTTCGGCGAAACTGTCGCTATAGAGGCGGAAGAACTTCCGGACCATCTCGGGATCCTTCTTCAGTTTGTCCAGGCTGCCGAAATGCAGGTTGTAGCGTTCTTCCACTATCTTGGCCACGCGACGGGCCTTTTCCGGAACTCCGTGATTGGCCACCATCTTGTACTGGATCCAGTCACACTCCTTCTCGAAGCCGAGTTCCTCCATGAAATCATTATAGTAGGGATAATTGTAGAGGCAGTTGAAAGGAGGGGTGTTCTCGTAGCCTTCCACCAGCATGCCCTGCTTGCCGAGCGTGTTGTAGTAGAGGGGGCCGTGAATGGTATCCATCCCCTGCTCCTTCGCCCACGCTTCGGCCGTTTCGAGCAACATGCGGGCCACCTTTATGTCCTTGATGGTGTCGAACCATCCGAAACGCACGCACTTCTTGTCGTAGCGCTCGTTGTAACGGGGGTTGATCATGGCGCAGATACGCCCCACCGTCTTCTTGCCGTCCAGAACCATCCACATCTTGTGTACGCAGTGCTCGAGTGCGGCATCCTTCGTCAGGTTGCGCACTTCCCTGAAATGCAGGGCGGGAACATACTGGGGGCACCCTTTGTAGAGGATGTCAGGAAAACGCACGAAACGGAGGATATCCTTTGCGTCTTTGACTTCAATTATCCTGTAGTCTGCCATAATCTGCAAATATAACTCTTTTTTATTTCACCGTGAGCCAATGGGGGCCGAAGCGCTCAAAGGCGGCACGGTCCAGGGCCTCGCGGTCGTCGGGATGGGCGATGCTGATCATGAGCCTGGCGCGCTCCTGAAGGGATTTTCCGTAGAGGTCCACGGCTCCGTATTCGGTTACGATCCAGTGGGCGTCCGCACGCGGGGTGACAACCCCTGCGCCGGGATTCAGCGTTGCCACGATCTTGTTCTTGCCCTTGTTGGTGCGGGATGCGAACGCGGTAATGCTCTTGCCTCCCTCGCTCATCGAAGCGCCGCGGACGAACTCCACCTGGCCACCGGTTCCGGAGAAGATGCGGGTGCCGATGCTGTCGGCGCTTATCTGCCCGGTGATGTCCACCTCGGTGGCCGAATTAATGGCCTTCATGTTAGGATTCTGACGGATGACGAAGGGGTCGTTCACATATTTGATATCCCGCATGAGCACGTCGGGATTGTGGTCGATGAATGAGTAAACCTCGTTGCTGCCAAGCAGGAATGAAGCCACTATCTTGCCCTTGTCAATGGCCTTGCAGGAACCGTTGATGACGCCTTTCTTGATGAGGCGCAGCAGGCCGTCGGCGAACATTTCGGTGTGGAGTCCCAGGTTCTTATGGTTGGTGAGCTGGGCCGCAAGGGCGTTCGGAAGCGCGCCGATTCCCATCTGTATGCAGTCGCCGTCATCCACCAAGGCAGCGCAGTTCTTGCCTATGAGCACCTCGGTGGGGGTTGGCTCGGCGAACGCGGCGGTCACCAGCGGAGTGTCGTCCTGCACCAGATAGTCGAACTGGTCCACGCTGAGAAGGTCTCCGAAAGCAAAAGGCACGTTGGGGTTCACAACGCCGATGACGAGGTCGGCGCTCTCCACGGCCGCGACGGAGCAATCCACGGAGGTACCCAGCGACACCCTCCCCTGCTCGTCTGGAAGGGAAACCTGCACCAGGGCGGCCCCGAGAGGGATCTGCCTCGTGCGGTATAGTTTCTGGCTCTCGCCGAGATGAACGGGGAGATAATCCGCATAACCGGCATTCACGTTCGCACGCACATTGGGGCCCAGGAAGAAGCCCTGGTCGAAGAAGATGCCCTCGTAGCGAGGCTCGCTGTAGGGGGCGGGGCCTTCGGTGTGGAAGTGGTGGAAATGGAGGTCCCTCACATCCCCGGCATCAGCACGGCGGCAGAGCGCGTTGATGAGAGCGTGAGGCACGCTTGCAACGCTGCTCAGATGGATGTGGCTGCCGGAAGGGATGTGGCTGACCGCCTCATCGGCGGATACGTATCTGATTGCTTTCATCTGGTATATTTCTTATTCTTGCAATAACTTACAAAGATAAGAAATATTTGGGACTTTACAGCCCTTTGGCCTTGCCTTCGTCCCAGATTTCGTCCATCTCCGCAAGGGTCATCTGCTTGAGGTCGCGTCCCTGCGCGATGGTCCGTTCTTCGAGGTATGTAAAACGGCGGCGGAACTTCTCGCAGGCCTTGTCGAGGGCCACCGATGGGTCAACTCCATATAGGCGGGCGGCATTCACCACCGCGAACAGAAGATCACCGAATTCCTCCTCCTTGTGTGCGGTTCCAGGCTCTTCTACGGCCTCCCTGGCCTCGCCGAATTCTTCCAGGACCTTGTCCCAGACCTGCTGCGGTTCTTCCCAGTCGAAGCCAACGCTGCGGGCCTTGTCCTGCATTGCATAGGCCTTGAGCACAGGCGGGAAACTCTTGGGAACACCGCCCAGGATGGTGCGGTTGCCGCCTTTTTCCTTGGTCTTGATGAGTTCCCAGTTCTTGGCGACTTCTTCTTCGGTCATACCCTCGGATGCCCCGTCTCCGAACACATGGGGATGGCGGAAACGCATCTTCTCGCAAAGGCCATTGATTACATCGGCAATGTCCCAGCGGCCCTCTTCTTCGGCTATGCGCGCGTAGAATATTATATGAAGAAGCACATCGCCGAGCTCTTTGCGGAGGTCCTTGTCGTCACTGCGCAGCACCGCATCGCTCAACTCATAAACCTCCTCCACGGTCATCGGCCGCAGGCTTTCCGTAGTCTGCGCCGCATTCCACGGGCACTTCGCCCGCAGCGTCTCCATTATATCCAGCGCCTCAGCGAACGCCGCCAGTTTTTCTTCTTTGGTATGCATCGGATTATTTTGTAAAGAACGAGAAGTGCACGCGGCCGTAGACTTTTTCCTTCACGAAAGCAGGGTGCGATGCGAATGAGTGTTCGTCGCCGTGCTCGAGGATGAAGTAGCAGCCGGGATGCAGTATATCCTGCGAGAGGACCTTGTCCGGGATGGTTTCGAGGCCTTCGAGGGCGTAAGGCGGGTCCGCGAAGATCAGGTCGAACTTTTCGGTGCAGATGGGAAGGAAGTCGAAGACGTTGTCACGCACCATGGTCACGTTCCCAAGGCCCAGCCGGGCGGCCTCACGCTTGATGAAGGATGCATTCTCCCGCGCCATTTCCACGCAATAGACATGTGCCGCGCCACGGGAAGCGAATTCGAAACTGATGGCCCCGGTGCCTCCGAAGAGGTCCAGCACCTTCAGGTCTTCGAACTCGTATTCGTTGTTGAGGATATTGAAAAGGCCCTCCCTCGCAAAATCCGTGGTGGGTCTCGCCGCATAACGCTGCGGCAGCTCTATGGTCTTCCCCTTGAGGGTTCCGCCGATGATCCTCATATCTGCTCCACCGACTTGAAATAGCGGTAGAGGCTCATCTCCTCCTCGGGCCCCACGAAACTGCGCATGCAGATGGTGGAGACCTCCGGATTGAGCTGCAGCTGCTTCATCGCCAGGAAGATGTAGTATTCGGCCGTGGTGAAGTCCGGAGCCTGGAACACGTTCGCCAGAAGCAGGCTGCCCCCCTGGGCGATCGCCAGGAAGAGATACCCCTCCTTGTGGGAAGCGACTATCTTGTTGTAGTCCCTGCAGGATGGAAGGTCTTTAAGAAGATAATAGAGCTCGGGCAGAGCCTCAACCCTCTCATTCTCAACTGCATACACCAAAACGGCATCGTACTGTGGAACCTCCACCCACTTCACGGTTTCGCTCTCCTTCAAAGACGCGACTTCTGCCAGAATATCTCTTGCAGAAGTCGTATTGAAGAAGTGCGTCGGCACTAAAGTGCACGCAGGCGTGAGAATGGAGACTTCCACCTCTACTCCCAGTTACCGGCGTTATTGTTAGGTGCGGTGACGGATCCCACCTGCAGGCCTTCGTAGCGGTTCTGGTCTTTCTTCTCGGCGTCGAGATTGATGCGGAGCTGATTGTCCATTCCCTTGAGGAGGGCCTTGTAGGGCATCTTGGCCTCGAACAGAGGCACGGGAACGCCGGATACGGTCTTTACGATGGCTTCCATCAGCACTTCCTGGCCTCCGGAGAAGGGGATGTACTTGAGGGAATCGACCACGAAATCGTCGCGATGTGTAAAGAGGGTGTCCTTTACGGGGATCTTGGTTTCTACGGAGAACACAAGGTTCTTGTCTCCGGCCTCATAGAGCTTGAGGAAGTCTTCTCCCGTCATCTTCTTGCGGGAGGTCTTCTTGATCTTCTCGGTGTGGGCCACTGCGAGGGAGTCGTCCATGGAGCCGACCTGCATCACGATTTCCATCTTGCCGTTGTTGTAGAAGTCGGCCAGGGAATCCACGGTGGAGGTGAACTTGCCGTTCACGCTCTTGAATGCGACCTGCAGGGTACGGATGTCCTTGAGGCGCTGGATGGCCACGCTCTCACGATAGGCCTTCTGCTTGTTGAAGTTCACGGGCTTCATTATGCTCTTGACGATCAGGTCGACAAGAAGGATGCACAGAAGGAACAGGACAATCTCCAAAATGATCTTTACTGACTTTTTCATATTCTTGTTTCAATTATTTCCAGTATATCCGCACAAAGTTAGAAATTTCATTTCTCAAATGCAATATTCTTATTAAATTTGCTCGCGAAAAAATATGGAAAACGTCGCTTCTTTCCTGTCAGTCCTGAAGAGTTCCGTCAAGGTGACGGTAGTCGTGCACACGCACCCCGACGGGGATGCGCTGGGCAGCGGCCGCGCCATGACCGACTACCTCTCGCAGCGCCTCGGCAAGGATGTCCGGATGATCATTCCGGACAGCGTGCCGCATACCCTGACGTTCATGATGGAAGGATTCGACGTACTGGATGCATCCCGTGAGCCGGAGGCCGCGGAAGAGAGGATAGCCGCTTCCGACCTTATCCTCATCCTGGACCTCAACCAGCTTCACCGTACCGAGCAGCTGGCCGGGCCGATCGCATCCTCCCCCGCCACGAAGGTGCTCATCGACCATCACCTCCGTCCGGACACGGAACCTTTCGCCCTGGTTTTCTCGGAACCGGAAAGGTCATCCACCTGCGAACTTCTCTATTTCATCCTCAAGGAGATCGAAAACGGATGCACTGCCGGCATCCCGGCCAGCAGCCTCCGCGCCCTAATGACCGGTATGACGACCGATACCAACAACTTTGCCAACTCCGTGATTCCCACCACCTTGCAGATGGCTTCCGAGCTCCTTCAGGCCGGCGTGGACAGGGATGACATCATAGATAAGCTCTATCACAGCGACACCGAGCAGCGCCTGCTCTCCTTCGCCGACATGATCTCCAACCACCTCGTCATCCTCCCATCCGGCATATCCTATATGATTATGACGGAAGAGATGCAGGCGGCGTACGGGGTCGACGCGGGCGATACCGAAGGCCTGGTGAACATGCCCCTTAAGGTGGACCGGGTGCGCATGAGCATCTTCATCCGCGAAGACGCCGGGCATTTCCGCGTGAGCATACGTTCCAAACGGGGACTGTCCGCCCGGGACATGGCTGCTGAATTCTTCCACGGCGGCGGACACGAGTATGCAGCCGGAGGGAAGATCTTCTGGCCGGAGGACATACCCTCGAAAGATGCCGCCGCGCCGTATCTGGAAGAGATTGCGGCACGATTTCTGCGAAACGAAACGACGAACTGAAAAGACATGAAACTTAGATATATAATCATGACGGCCATTCTCCTCGCGCTGGTTTCCTGTGCGAAAGAGAAATCCGCCGCCCTCAATGAAGACGCCAAGCGCTATTTCGACGCCTGGATTTCCCAGAATCATCCGACTGCCGTCAAAACCCCGCTCGGGGCATATATCATCAACGAAACTCCCGGCACCGGCACCGCAGCTTCCGATTCGTTGTACGTCAGGATCAATTACTCCGTCTACACTCTCGACGGGAATCTCGCCAACACCACCTTCGAGAAGAAGGCCAGGCAGGCCGGGACCTATGCCAAAACTGATTATTACGGGCCTGTCGTGACATACCGCGGAGAGAATCTGGAGAATCTTTCCGCAGGTGTCGAAGAAGCCCTCTCCACGATGAAGGTGGGTGGGCGCAAGACCGTAGTGATACCCGGCTGGCTGAGCGAATCGAAACGCTACGACTCTGAAAAAAAGTATCTCGCGAATTGCTCTGGCACGGACTATGTCTATGAGCTGGAACTTCTGGATATCTTCAACGACGTAGACCGCTGGGAACGCGATTCCCTACTGAAATACCTGGCGGCGAACCATCCGGCCGCCGTCGAGGACGAAGAGCTTTCCGGTTTCTTTTACGTCAAGACGAAGGACGGCACGGACAAGGAGTTCCCTGCCGACACCACGATCTATGTCAATTACACCGGACGCCTGCTGAACGGCACGGTGTTCGACACCACCATCAAGGACACGGCAAAAGTCTGGAACCTTTACTCTGCAGACAAGACTTACCAGCAGACAAAAATCAATTGGTACGGCTCTTCTGAAGACTATACCGGCATCACCATGGGAGACAACGAGTCTTCCACCATTACGGGATTCTCCTACGCCCTGAACAAGATGCATCCCGGCGAGGCTGGAAAATGCTTCTTCATATCCAAATACGGATACAAATCAAGCGGGTCCGGTTCATCCATCCCCGGATATTCCCCTCTATGCTTTGAACTGGAGACGACAAACGCACCGGAATAAATGGCATCCACAGTTCAGGGCAAGGCTCCTACCGAGCTTGAAACCAAGAAGATAAGCACGTTGCTCAAAGAATACGCGGTCCCCGGCATCATCGCCATGACCGCGAGTTCTTTGTACAACATAGTGGACAGCGTCTACATCGGGCACATAAAGGATGTCGGCGCCCTGGCCATCTCCGGCCTTGCCGTCACCTTCCCCATCATGAACCTTGGCACTGCCATAGGCACCCTGGTGGGCGTGGGAGCATCCACCCTGGTCTCCATACTCCTCGGGCAGAAGAACTACGTGACCGCCAACAAGGTGCTGCCAAACGTGGTTACACTGAACGTAGTGCTGGGAGCGCTGTTCGGAGGTCTCATCCTGGCCTTCCTCAAGCCCGTGCTGTTCTTCTTCGGCGCGAGCGAAGCCATCTACCCCTTCGCCCGGGACTACATGGTGATAATACTCGCCGGATTCATAGTCACTCACCTGTACTTCGGACTGAACGGGATGATACGGGCCACGGGCAATCCCAGGCTCGCCATGGGATTGACGCTGTTCACCGTCATCTCGAACGCCATCCTGGACCCTATCTTCATCTTCGGGCTCGGCCTTGGGGTGAAGGGCGCGGCCATCGCCACGGTAATCTGCCAGACACTGTCGCTGGTCTACAGCCTGGTGTATTTCTCCTCCGGCAAGAACGTAATCCACTTCGGCAAGCGCATATTCGGCTTCAGTTCCAAGATTGCACGCACATCCATGGGAATCGGCCTCGGGCCGTTCCTGATGAACACTGCGGCCTGTCTGGTTGCCATGTTCATCAACCAACAGCTCCGCAAATACGGAGGCGACCTGGCAATCGGCGCCTACGGCATCATCAACCGCATCTCCTTCATGTTCATCATGATAATCATGGGCCTGAACCAGGGAATGCAGCCCATAGCCAGCTACAACTACGGCGCAGGCAAGGGGCGCAGGGTCAAGGAAGTATACTGGCTCTGTGTCAAATGGGCAACGCTGGTGAGCGTGGTTGCCTTCATCATCTTCGAACTCTTCCCCGGGCCGGCGGCGGCAATGTTCACCACCGATCACGAACTCAAGGGGCTGGCCGTGCACGGCATGCGCCGGATGAACGTCATGTTCCCCATCATCGGATTCCAGATAATCAGCACCAACCTCTTCCAGTGCCTTGGAATGGTCAAGAAGAGCGTGTTCCTGTCGCTGAGCAGGCAGCTCATCTTCCTGCTTCCCGCCCTGTATCTCCTGCCCCTGGCCTTCGGCATCGAAGGCGTATGGTTCAGCTATCCCGCATCCGACGTGCTGGCGTTCACCTGCACGGTAATCCTTATCATCCGCCTCGTGCGGCAGTTGGAAGCCAGTGAAAATCCCCAATAAAAAATACGTTTACGGCGCTCTGGCGGTGCTGGTGCTGCTGGTGGTGGTAATCCTTGCCATCCCCTCGGAAAAGGCCGGCACACCCCACGCCATCCGAGGGATCAACGCGGTGATCACCAACGAGATGTCCGACTGCGAAGGGCTCGTGAAGATGGAGAAGGACGTTAAGTATTTCATGCAGAAATGGCAGATCCGCGGCATGGAACTCGCAGTCATGCGCGGCGACTCCCTGCTTTATGCCAAGGGCTTCGGAGTGGCGGACCAATCGACTGAAGAGCCCATGCGCCCTGGCACGATCATGCGCGTCGGTTCCGTAAGCAAGCTGCTTACCGCAGCGGGCGTCATGAAACTGGTGGAGGATGGAAAGCTGCGGCTTTCCGACAAGGTTTTCGGCCCCCACGGCATACTGAACGACACCCTGTTCACCAACAACATTAAGGACAAGGCCTACTTCAACATCACCGTTGAGCAGCTTCTGCGCCACGAAAGCGGCCTCACCATACGCCGCGGGGACCCGATGTTCCGTATGCGGGACTGGATGACCATCTACCGTCTGACCGAAGTGCCCGATCAGGAAAAACTCACGTCAATAGCCGTGCGCCAGAGGCTGGGCTATGCTCCCGGCAAGGGCCACGAGTATTCGAATTTCGGATATCTGCTGCTCAGTATGATAATAGAGCGCAAGACAGGGAAGGATTACGAAAAGTGGATGCAGGAGAACATCCTGGAGCCGGCAGGCTGCATGGACTGCCATCTGGCCCACAATTCCTATGAGGAGAAGATGCCCGGCGAGACCCGCTACCACATGCAGGACAACGATCCTCCCGTGCCGAAATACGACAACAGCGCCGACTCGGTGGTCCGCTGCTATGGCGGAAACGACATCCGTCTCCTGAAGGGGGCAGGCGCCTGGGTGATGTCCGCACCGGAACTGGCCCGTTTCATCGCCTCCATCGACGGCAAGCCCGGCGTGCCGGATATCCTGAGCAAGAAAAGCGTGCGGGAGATGACCGCGTACAGCGAAGACCACAAGTTCGGCCTCGGCTGGAACAGCGTGGATCCCAAGAAGGGTTGGCAGCGCACCGGTTCGCTATCGGGCACCAGCGCCTACGTGACCGTATTTCCGGACGGTGAATGCTGGATCCTGATTTCCAACACCCATGCATGGAAAGGTCCGAGATTCTCCCGGACCGTCCATAACTTTATTCAGCAGTGCCGGCAACGCTACAGTGGCAAACTGCCGGAGAATGATCTGTTTACATTGATTCAATAACCTCGCGGTTGGCGGCAGCCACACGTGCAGGGATTAGTTTGTCCACCTTACGGTCGTAGGTCATAAGACCGTTGACCTCACGTTCAACGTCGGTGGTCTGGGTGTAGACCGCGGCGGAGCATCCTTCCTTCACCAGAGGCAGAAGCAGCTTTGCGAATTCCTCGTACTTTGCCGTAGTTTCATCCGTGTTGGACATCTTCACATAGCCCCAGTTGCGCTGGTCCACCCAGGTGTGGCCCTCGACCGGCAGGCCGATGCCGCCGTATTCGCCGAGCACGTTCACCATCTCGGAATCCCAGATACGCATAGCGGGTTCGGGATAGTGATGAGAGTCGAGGATGTCCCCCACTCCACCGGAAATCCAGTTTCCGCCGGAAGCCATATTTACCAGACCGTAAGGGTCAAGCGTCTTGGTCATTTCCACTATCTTTTCGGTGTCGAACTGGCCCCAGGCCTCGTTGAAAGGCACCCAGACCACTACGCAGGGGAACTTCTTATGCTGGTTGACAATGCACTGCCATTCGCGGATGAAGTTGCCGCGGGCGGGCATTGTCAGCTGGTCGGAATTGCCGGCATCGTACTTGTCTATGCCCTGGCCCCATTCTTCCAGCTTGCAGCGGCGCATACTCGGCATATCCTGCCAGACGAGGATTCCGAGCTGGTCGCAATAGTAGTACCAGCGGTCGGGCTCCACCTTCACGTGCTTGCGTATCATATTGAAACCGAACTCCTTGGTGCGCTCGAGGTCATACCTCAAGGCCTCGTCGGTGGGAGCGGTGTAGAGGCCGTCCGGCCACCATCCCTGGTCCAGAGGGCCGAAATGGAAGAGGGGCTTGCCGTTCAGGGCCATGCGCTTGTGACCGTCGGCATCCTTCACGACCGTAATCTCGCGGAAGGCGGTGTAGCCATCCACTTTGTCGATGGTCTTGCCATCCTTCACGAGTTTTATGCGCAGGCCGTAGAGATAGGGGTCGTCCGGGCTCCAGAGGTGGGGGGCGTCGATCTTCAGCTGTGCTTTGCCTTCATTCGCCTGGGCGGCGGCAATCACTTTGCCGCCCTGCAGAAGTTCCACCTCCGCCTCGCCGTCACCACGAACTTCGGGGAAAACATCCAGCGTGCCATCTATCAGGCTATGTACGTTATAATCAGCGATATGGCCATTGACGTTCACGGCTTCTGCCCATACCGTCTGCCAGATGCCGGACACCGGCTGATACCAGATGCTTCCCCTGTCGGGGCTGAATACCTGCTTGCCGCGGGGCTGCAATTCTCCTTCTTCTGTGGCATCCGTCACCTTCAAGATGATTTCCTGCCTGCCGGATGTGAGGAAGGGGCTGATATAGAACTCGAAGGAATCGTATCCGCCCTGGTGCTCGCCCGCCTTCCGGCCGTTCACCCACAACTCGCAGGCCCAGTCGACCGCACCGAAGTGAAGGATGACGGACTGTTTCCTCCATTTTGCGGGAATCTTGAACGTATGCCTGTACCAAAGGGAGTGTTCCGCATCCAGGCTTCCGGCGACTCCCGAAAGGGAGGATTCCAGCGGGAAAGGTACCAGAATATGGCCTTCGGGAGCAGGCATTTCGCCGGCGTCTTTGGGGGCGATTGCATATTCCCAGAGGCCGTTCAGGTTCAGGTAGCTGTCGCGGACCATCTGGGGCCTGGGATATTCCTGATGCACTTTTGCAGGGTCGACTTCTTCTGCCCATGCAGTACGGATATGGTCCCCGGCGGGAGCCCATTCCACTTTGGGTGCGCACGCGCAGACTAATGCCGCGCATAATAGAGAGGAAAGGATTCGGCAGTTCATATTTTTAGTGTCATTTTGCACAAATTTACGAAAAATATTATCTTTACAAATTGTGAAATCTAAACTGCTGACATTTCTATTTTGCCTGAGCGTTTTCTGCTTCAGCGCCAGGGCCCAGTCCGAAAGCCTGATTCCACGGGACGAAGAGTTCCGCGGAGCGTGGCTCGCCACCGTGGCGGGGCTTGACTGGCCGAACGTGGACGAGCTTGGCATTATCCAGCAGTTTCATCTTCTGGAACAGATAAAGGGCCTGCGCGAGCTTGGATGCAATACGCTTGTATTTCAGGTTGTCAGCAACATGGATGCTCTTTATCCTTCGGAACTTCTGCCTTGGAGCGCCGTCCTGACCGGCGTGGAAGGCAAGGATCCCGGCTACGACCCGCTGGAGCTTGCCGTCCAGGCCGCCCACGACTGTGGCATGCAGATCCACGCATGGATCAATCCCCTACGCGTATGCCGCGACGACGTCACCCCTCACGACAGCCTGCACGTGAGCATATCCCATCCCGACTGGGTACAGAACTACAGGCACAAGCTGTATCTTGATCCGGGCAATCCCGAAGTGGTTTCCTTCCTGGAAGCAATCGCCAGGGAAATCGTGGGCAAATACGACGTGGACGGACTACACATCGACGACTATTTCTACCCGGACGGGCTTCAGAAGGACGCCGACAGCGAGAATAACGGTTGGAGGAACGACATGTACGAACAGTATGGAAAGGGTTTGAAGTTGGATGACTGGAGGTTCAAGACCATCAACAACGTGGTTTCCGTCCTGTCGAAGGCCACTCACGAAACCCGGCCGAATGCCGTTTTCGGTGTCTCCCCTTCCGGCCGGCTGGTGAACACCTGCCATCTGTATGCGGATCCGCGCATGTGGGTTGGCGAGGGTTCTGTCGATTATCTCGCCCCGCAGATCTACTGGGCCATAGGGCGTACGGACGCAGCCGCGTTCGAGCAGGTGCTGGACAGCTGGAAATTCGTATCGAAAGGAGTTCCGGTATATGTCGGACTGGCAGCTTACAAGTACGCTCAGGGCATAACCAGAGGGCAGGACGCGCCATATCTGTCGCTTGCAGAGTTCAAGAGGGAACTCGATCTCTGCCGCTCCGCATGGTTCGTCAAGGGGCACATCTGGTTCCGCACAAAGGACATCCTCCAGGATGATTTCCGGTCTTATATTTTGTCTGAGTTATACTATCAATAATCTATTATGAAAAAGTTTTTGTTGATTTGCACGGCAGTGGCAGCCACTGCTTGTTGCTGCGGAAAGCAGGCAAAGGTTTCCGCAATCGTAGCCGGTCCCGACAAGGTGGCGGCAGTCGTTGTTGAATACGCAGAGGCTCTGGATGCAGAGTCCGTATGCCCCGAGGCTTTCGTCGTCGAAGGCCGCGAGGTGGTCTGCGCCAAAGTTGTGGACGGCAACAAGGTCGTTGTCGCTCTGAAGAAGGAGTGCTGCGGCAAGTGCGAAGGTGAAAAGAAGGAGTGCTGCAAGGAAAAAGCAGAATGCGGTGAGAAGAAAGAGTGCTGTGAGGAAAAAGCAGAGTGCTGCGATATTCCCGTTCCTGACGTTGCCGTAAAGCAGGTAGTCGACATCAAGACCGCCGAAGGCAAGACCGTGAAGGCATGGAAGAAGGCCGTCAAGGCCACCGAGGCCCGCCCCGCCTGCAACAAGAAACCCTGCTGCGGCGAAAAGCCGGAGTGCGATGAGAAGCCCGCTTGCTGCGAAAAGGCAGAATAAAGGCCATTACATATTCGCGATTATTGCGAGGCTGCTCTCCAGCAGTCTCGCAATTGTATCTACCACCCACACTACCCAGGCAGGGCAGATGCCAAACGCGGACAGCCCCAGGCAGGCTACGGCACTGAACATCAGGGCTGAAGTCAGCGGCAGGGCGATCAGGTTGGTCAGCAGGAAGTATTTGGGGAAGGTGCCGAAGCGCAGCCATACGAGCGGCGCGGTGAACACCTGGCAGGATATCGACAGGGCCATCGACGACCAGATCCAGCGCATCGGACTCCAGTTTCGGGCCGGTTTCTCATAGAATGCGTCCAGCCAGGGAAACAGCAAGAAGATTCCCAGCATGGCAAGGTAGCTGAGCTGGAAGCCCACCGAGCGAATCACCCATGGGGAGATTACCAGCTGTATCAGAAGTGCGATGCACCAGACGGCAACCGGGCTTTTCCGCCTCCCGGGCGCATGACGCATCAGTTCATTTATACTTATGAACAGCAGCGCACGCACGATCGAAGGTCCAGCTCCGGTCATCAGCGCATAGAAGGCGCAGGCGGCCACGACCACTACGCTGCGCAGCACGTACGCCACCCGGCCGTTCCCCAGCACCGACAGCAACTTGCTGAGCAACAGGTAGATAATGCCGAGATGCAGGCCGCTCAGGGCCAGGATGTGGGATGCTCCTGCGGAGCGGAAGGAGGCCACCGTCTCGCGAGGAAGGCCGTCCCGGAGACCCGTCAGCAGGGCACGCAGCAAGGCGTTGGTTTCGCCATGGGGGAAGGGAATGCTGCGGATCAGTGCATCCGTCCGGGCCAAGGCCCTATGGAAGACGGCCGGTCCAGCCGGCCATGACGGATCGGCCGCCATCCCGGCCCCGACCGTGGATCCCGTCGAACCGCAAAGCACTCCGGCAGCAAAGAACAGCAGCCCGTACCATGCTCGGCCGCGGCACACTCCGGCCAGCGCCAGCAGCATCAATACTGCAACTGCAGCAAGTGCAAAATGGAAAAGGGGAAGCGGGCAGAACTGCGCGAGGGCAACCCCCGCGGCAAAAGGAAACGATATCAGCACAATATCACGCGCCTCATCCATAACGATTCACTTTTTTACCTTGCTAAAGTAAGCATATTTTCTTAAATTTGTAAGCTATCGAAAACACATAATTTCAAAATATGATCATACTTGTCATCAACTGCGGCAGCTCCTCCATCAAATACCAGCTATTTGACATGAAGAGCGCCACCGATTATGAGGTCAAGGCCAAGGGTCTTGTCGAGAAAATCGGACTCCCCGAAGGAAACATCACCCACAAACCCAAAGGCAAGGAGCCCTTCGAAAAGGCCCTGCCCATCCCCGACCATAAGCTTGGAATGAAGCTGGTCATGGATGCCCTGGTGGATCCCGTCCACGGCGTGCTCAAGTCTTTCGACGACGTGGATGCAGTCGGCCACCGCATCGTGCAGGGTGCCGATTTCTTCGACGGAAGCTGCCTGGTCAACGACGACGTTCTCAAAAAAATCGAGATTTGCTGCGATTTCGCACCCCTCCACAATCCCGCCCACCTGCTTGGTATCCATGCCATTACGCAGGTGCTGCCCAAGACTCCGCAGGTGGTCGTGTTCGACACCGCCTTCCATCAGACGATGCCGGACTATGCCTATATGTATGCGCTTCCGTATGATTATTACACCGACTACCACGTGCGCCGCTATGGTGCTCACGGCACCTCGCACCAGTACGTATCCCGCAGAGGCGCCGAATACGTCGGCCTCGACCTCAACAACTCGAAGATCATCACCTGCCACATAGGCAACGGCTCGTCCGTGACCGCCGTCAAGAACGGCAAGTGCATCGACACCTCCATGGGCTTCACCCCGCTCGAGGGCATGATCATGGGCACCCGCTGCGGTAACGTGGACTGCAACGTCATCCCCTACATGATGAAGAAAAAGAACATCTCCCCGGACGAGATGACCGCCATCATGAACAAGAAGAGCGGCCTGATCGGCCTCGGAGGAGTCAGTTCCGATATGCGTGAGACGGAAGATGCGGCAGCCGCCGGCAATCCCCGCGCCCGCCTGGCCATCAACAAGCTCACCTACGACATCGTGAAGCTGATCGGCGCCTACAGCGTCGTGCTGGACGGCGTAGACCTCATAGTCTTCACCGCGGGCATCGGCGAGCACAACCACAAAGTGCGTCGTCGCGTGTGCGAGAAACTCGGCTCTCTTGGCGTCAAGCTCGACTACGCCGCCAACGAGAAGGCCTTCGGCGAAGAGGCCCTCATCAGCGCCCCCGATTCCAAGGTGAAGGTGGCCCTCATCCCCACGGAAGAGGAACTCATGATTGCCCTGGATACCATGAATCTAACAAAGAAATAATATATGAGCCTTATCGAACAGATCGTTGCGCGTGCCAAGTCCAACAAGCAGCGCATCGTGCTCCCTGAATCCTTCGAGGAGCGCACCATCACCGCGGCCGACCGCGCCCTGGCCGACGGCCTCGCGGACATCATCCTCATCGGCAACCGCGAAAAGGTCCTTGCCTACGCGGAAGAACTCGGCCTCAAGAACATAGCCAAGGCCACCATCATCGACCCTGCCACCAGCCCCAAGACGGCCGAGTATGCGAATCTACTCTACGAGCTTCGCAAGAACAAGGGCATGACCCCGGAAGTGGCCGCCAAGACCGTTCTGGATCCCCTCTACTTCGGCTGCCTCATAATCAAGAGCGGCGATGCCGACGGGCAGATCAGCGGCGCCCTTTCCACCACCGGCGAAACCCTCCGTCCGGCCCTTCAGATCATCAAGTGCTCTCCCGGCATCACCTGCGTGAGCGGCGCCATGCTGATGATCACACAGGCTCCCGAATACGGTGAGAACGGCGTGCTGGTAATCGGCGACGTAGCCGTGACGCCCGCCCCCGATGCCGGCCAGCTGGCACAGATAGCAGTCTGCACCGCCCGCACTGCAAAGAGCGTCGCCGGTTTCGCAGACCCCCGCGTGGCCATGCTGTCCTTCTCCACGAAAGGTTCCGCAAAGCATGAGGTTGTCGATAAAGTCGTTGAGGCGACAGCCCTCGCCAAGGAACTCGATCCGTCTTTGAAGATAGACGGCGAATTGCAGGCAGATGCCGCCCTGGTGCCCTCGGTCGGCAAGAAGAAGGCTCCCGGTTCAGAGATCGCCGGCAATGCCAACGTGCTGGTATTCCCCAACCTGGAAGTCGGAAACATATCTTACAAACTGATCCAGCGCCTCGGCCACGCCGAAGCCATCGGCCCCATCCTCCAGGGCATCGCCAAGCCGGTCAACGACCTCAGCCGCGGCTGCTCCGTGGACGATGTCTACAACCTGATCGCCATCACCGCCTGCCAGGCGATGGATGCGAAATAAATCCCATAGGCTTTTTGCCGCGTGGGGCTAACGTGTTGACTACCACGCAGATAACCAATTTGCCTTCCCCGAAACAAGGGAAGGCAAATTGATTAATTGGCTGTATATCAGACGATTAGCCCCACGCCACATATGGGCAGCCTGGGCTTATGGGCATTAAAAACGCCCGCTGGCGCCGCCGCCGCCGAAGGAACCGCCGCCAAAGCCTCCGAAACCTCCTCCACCGCCCCAGCCGGAACCACCGCCGAAGCCTCCCCCGCTCCATGTGCTGCGGGATGAGCTACCGTTTCCGAAAGTTATGGTAGGTCCGCGGAAAGTGCCTGTTCCGCCTCCATGGTTGTTTCCGTCCTTGGATGCGGCGTAGATAATCAAAATGAATACTATCAGGAAAAAGATAGCCATGACCGCAAGCCCGGCAATCGCTCCGGCAGCATCGTCATCATCCCGCGGTTCGCTGATCTCCCCTTCCGCCAGGGCCATCAGTTCCACGCATGCCTTGCTGACCGCAGGCCAGTATTCATCCTGACGCAGGTGCGGGCCCATGATGTTGCGGATGATGCGGGATGCATAGGCATCGGGGATCGCTCCTTCAAGCCCGCGGCCGACCTGGATCGTGACGTCCACATAACCGCCTTCGCGGGTTTTCAATAGGATGAGGATGCCGTTGTTCCGGCTGCTGCCAATCCCCCATTTGTTGGCAAGGGCCAAAGCGAATTCCGCAACGTCGTAATCGTGCAGGTCCGTGACGGTAACCACGGATATCTGGTTGGACGTACGCTCGTCGAAGTCCACCAGCACGGTCTCCAGGGAATCGGTCTGGTACTGCTCGAAAGCGGATGCGAAATCGTTCACGAGCCTGGGGGGCTCGGGTGCGGCAGGGATATAATCCTTAACCGCCGCCCTGCACGGGAATGCCAGGGCGATGATAAAGATCAATGCGGTTATCCTCTTGGGGAAGGACATCAGAATTCTACCTTGGGAGCGGTCTTTGCGGCCTCGTCAGCCTCGAAATAACCCTTGGAAGAGAAGCCGAAGATGCTTGCAAGAAGGTTGTTGGGGAAGCGACGGACTGCGGTGTTATATTCCTTCGCAGTCTCGTTGAATGCCCTGCGGGCCTCTGCAATGCGGTTCTCGGTGCCTTCGAGCTGGGCCTGGAGGTCCAGGAAGTTCTCATTTGCCTTGAGTTCGGGATAGTTCTCCACCACGAGAAGCAGGCGGCTCAGGCTGGAGCTGACCTCGCTCTGTGCCTTCTGGTAGGCTGCGATCTCTTCGGAAGAGAGATCTCCGCCCTTCACCTGGGTGGCGGCTGCGCGGGCGTTCACCACGGCCTCGAGAGTGCTGCTCTCGTGCTGGGCATAACCCTTGACGGTTGCTACTAGGTTAGGGATGAGGTCTGCGCGGCGCTGATAGTTGTTTTCCACCTGGCCCCAGGCGGCGGTGACCGCCTCGTCTTTGTTGACCAGTCCGTTATAAGCGGAGATGCCCCAGAGGGCGATGATGGCGATGATGCCAATCCAGATAAGAGTCTTTTTCATGATATGGTTTACTATGATTTATCTTGTGCAGCGTACGGATGCCCGGATGCTGTTTTTTCCGAATTCGCCCCCGTACAATACCGGTTTGTCGACATAGATATACCTGGCCACCGCCGTATTGTCGTCTTTGGAATCGGAGGTCCAGAATAAGGCGTAATTGTTAAAACCTTTGAATTGAAGTTTACTTTCTTCTATGAGTGCATATCCCGCCGGGATTGCGGAAAAACGGCTGCTATTGGTAATCTTTACCTCCGGCCAGAACTCCCACATCTTGCTGCCGTTGAAGTATGCATCCACCATCATGGACCCGGCAGCTACGTCCTCCTTGCCTCCGGCCGCTTCGGCCAGTGCCTTGAATTCAGCGGAAGACGGGAGATGCCAGCCCGACGGGCACGCGGTGGAAGCCTCGGTCCAAGTGTAGTAGCGTCCGAAGATCGGAGACAGCACTTCCTCTTCTATGCAAGGGACTCCGGCTCCTCCCCATGCAAGGTTCTGCATCATCCAGTCCTTTCCCGCAACGGTGCAGTAATAGTACGACTGTCCGTCCCTGGCATCTGTGAACGATGGCATGGCATTCAGGTTTTCGTATCCGGTAAGAGAGCCTGTGCCGAGGACGGGATTGACGATCGTGAAACTGACGGTGGTGGTTTTTACATAATACCCGTCAGCCCATGCTGAAACGGTAAGCGACAAGGTGGCGAGGGAATCCTTCGTAACCGTAAAATCGAATTCCTTGCTCTTGCTCGCGGGGTCGGATTCGTAACGGAGGGTATCGATAATGCCCGTCAGTGGATTGGTCCAGCTGAAAGCCAGAAGGGTGTCGGTCTTGTCGTCGCCTTTGTAAACACCCGTCGGGACTACGTGCACGACGTCCCCATATTTAAGATATGACGGAAAATCGATCGAGATCGTGCCGGACAGATATTTCTTGGTGCTGTCGTCATCGTCATCCTTCTTGCAGGATATGGATGCGACAGCCAGGACTGCCAGGAAAAATATAGCGGAATGGCGTAAAAACTTCATGTCAAAAATAATATCCTACAAATATAATACAAATATTCTGCCGAAGTGAAAAAACGGCAATGGAGAAGACAAAAGTTTTCGCTATATTTGCGTTCTATGGAAGAAAACTCAAAGACTATGAGCGAAGAGACAATCAAACTTGAATACAATACCGAACGTGAGAAGCTCCGGATAACGGAATACGGGCGCAACGTGCTCAAGATGGTGGAGCACCTGAAGGAGATTCCCGACAAGGCGAAGCGCACCGAGCAGGCCTTCGCGGTCGTCAAGACCATGGAACTGCTGAATCCGGGTGTCAAGACCCAGGAAGACTGGGAGCATAAGCTGTGGGACCAGCTCTACATCATTGCAGAGTTCGACCTGGACATCGATGCCCCCTATCCCTGCCCGGTCAAAGAGGAATTCGAGACCAGGCCCGTACCGCTTCCCATGAAGGGCACTAAGATCAAGGCCTCCCACTACGGAAGGAACATCGAGACCATCATAGACCTCATCTGCAAGGAGCCTGACGGCGAGATGAAGACCGCCCTGATACGTTCCCTTGCGAATTACATGCGCACTCAGTACCTTATCTGGAACAAGGACAGCGTGGCCGACGAGACTATCTTCGCAGACATCGAAAAGCTTTCCGACTACCGCATCAAGGTGCCCGAAGGCCTGAGCCTGAAAGGCATCTCGCAGGATGCATCCTTCGCCCGTCCATCATTAGGCGTGAAACCTCAGCAGGGCGCGGGCAAGGCCAATAAATACCGCTTCAACAAGAAAAAGAAGAAATGAGCAGGTTTTTCGACTACATAGCCTTCTGGAGAAACTGGGACGACAAGGAACGGAGCAACGCCAAGATCGTGATGGGGCTCTTCGTTGCCGTCTTCAGCCTTTTCATCCTGATTTCGGGAGTCTCCTATCTCTTCCACTGGCAGCAGGACATGAGCCTCCTGGCTAACCCCGCCATGATGGATGGTACCACCGAAGTGGGCAATGCGGCCGGCAAACTGGGATACCGCATGGGGCATCTGCTGGTGTGCGACCTGTTCGGCCTCGGCAGTTTCGCCCTCCTCGTTATCCTGATTGCCATCAGCGTCCGCCTCATCGGCCGCAGCTGGCAATTCTCCCTCATCAAAACCACTCTTCTCGCCCTCAGCGGGGCCCTTGTAGCATCCCTGGTGCTGGCTTTCGCCGGCAACCTGGCGGGCATCCCCAGCATTTTCGGCGGCGGGCTTGGCGGTGAGTGCGGCAAGCAGATAGTGCTTTGGGGCACGAATCTCTTCGGGCCCTACATCACCGGAGCAATCATTCTCCTGCTGGTAGCCTGCTGGCTATTCTTCAGCAGTCCCCGCTTCACCAACTGGGTCTACAACCTGGGGCGCGGATCTTCTGCATCTGCAGAGCTGTCCGCTTCTCAAGCCGACCACTCCGTGGCCCCTCCCGTCTCCGACGGGCCCCTCCCACTACATCCGTGGGCGGATATGGCGTCCGAATCGGACAGCTCTTCCGATGCGAGTGCCGCGTCAGGTGGTCAGTCCTCCCCTGAAACCGCTGCCACCCTCGGCACGCTGAGAGGGGGGACCGAGAGCGAAGCGAACGGTGGGGTTGAACGAAGTGAGACGGTTGAAGGGGAGGAGCTGACCACCGAAGGACAGTTGGAGGTCGTTACCGACGACACTTTGGAGAACGAACGTTACGAGAAGCTTCCGCCAATCGACAACCGCCTGGATCCGCCGGAAGGCCTTCCAAAGTACAAGGCCCCCAGCCTCGATCTCCTCGAATCCCATGCATCCGACAGGCGCCTGCCTTCCAACGAAGAACTTCAGCGCAACAACAACAAGATTCGCGCAACGCTGAAGAACTACAAGATCGAGATAACCGAGGTCCGCGCTCAGGTCGGCCCTACAGTAACCCTCTACAGGGTAACTCTGGCCCCCGGCGTGCGCATCTCCGAGGTCAAGAAGCTTCAGGAAGACATAGGCATGCAGATGAACGCGAAGGGCGTACGCGTGGTCACTTTGTCCGATTCCGTGGGCATAGAGGTCGCCAACGACTACTCCTCCATCGTGCCCCTGAAGAGCCTGCTGAACAGCGATGCCTTCCGCACCAGCAAATACGAACTGCCGGTTGCCATCGGCTACACCATCACCCAGCAGGTCAAGGTGTTCGACCTGGCAGACGCTCCCCACCTTCTGGTAGCAGGTGCCACCAAACAGGGTAAATCCGTAGGCCTCAACATCATCATCGCGTCCCTGCTGTATGCCAAGCATCCGTCAGAGTTGAAGTTCGTCTTCATCGACCCGAAGATGGTCGAGTTCTCCGCATACAATCACCTGCTGAAGCATTATCTGGCAGTGCTGCCTTATGCGGATGAAGATCAGGAGAAGACGCGCGCAATCGTGAAGAACGCCAAGGACGCGGAGACCACCCTCAAGAGCCTCTGCATCGAGATGGACCAGCGCTACGAGCTCCTCAGCAAGGCCGGAGAAAATAAGGTTACGGACTACAACGAAAAGTACAAGGCTCGTAAGCTGAACCCGAAGAACGGCCACAGGTTCCTGCCTTATCTCGTGACCATCGTGGATGAATATGCCGACCTCACCATGACCATGGGCGCCAGCCCCGAGGTGCGCGCGGCATCCAAGAGCATCACCAACTCCATCATCCGCCTCGCCCAGAAGGGCCGTGCGGCGGGTATCCATGTGATAATCGCCACCCAGAGGCCTTCGGTGGACGTGATTTCCGGTGTCATCAAGGGCAACTTCCCTCTGCGAATCGCCTTCCGTGTGGCCTCCAGGGCGGACTCCATGACCATCCTCGACTCCCCCGGCGCCGA
>JAEENZ010000032.1 GCA_016283985.1 Bacteroidales bacterium
TAGTCGATGGTGATGACACGGTAGCCGTTTTCGTTGTAGAGACGGAACCAGGGCAGGTATGCCTTGGCGTTGCGGTCGCCCATGATGAAGCCTCCTCCGAAAACGAAGAGGATGCAGGGCTTCTGCTTGCCCTGGATGGACGTTTCGCTGCCTTCCACGGGGTCGTAAACCGACATGAAGAGCTGGCATGTGTCGCGCTGGGCAAACATATACTCTCCGGCAGGGGAGATGTTGATGCGCACTCTCTGCTGTGCACCAGCAAGCATTGCGACGGAAACGAGGATGGCGGTGAGGATAAAACGCTTCATCAGCTGACAATGTTGTTTTTGTTGATACTCAAGTTGATGGTGGAGAGAAGGAGTGCAATGTTTCTCTTGCTGACTTCCGTTTCGCATTTCTGGGAGGCGGGTTTGCTGTCGCTGAAACACCTGACGGAGATGCCCCTCCTGCGGAGGTACTCGCTGCTATGGCAGCTTTCTTGTTTGCAGATGGCTTTTAGAAGATGGATAGCTCCGGCTTCTCCCGCTCCGTCCGCCATAGCCTCTGCAATTGCAAGGCTTACGGTATTGCTTCCTTCCCGCCCCAGGCGGATGCCGTCTTCTGCGCTGTAGGGTATGCCCTGATCGTGAAAAACCAGAGTGTCGATTTCGGCTTTGCAGCCCGCCGTATCCACTCCCAGGGTACGCAGGGCAGCCACGGCCGGATTGGCCGCGTGGCGCAGGATTCCGAGGAAAAGATGGTCGGCTTCTATGGTGAAACTGCCGGTGCGCATGGCCTCTTCGCGGGCAAATCCAACAATGGCGTCGAATTCTTGGGAAATCTTCATTCTGGCGGGTATATTTGCTTGCAAAAATAGCAAATAAATCGAATAATTTTGTTAAATTTGCGTGTTTATGAACAAGCGTTAAATTATTGAAAGAAAATATGGACAGTGAGGGAATCAACAACGAAGTGAATCACGGTTATATCGAGCCCGTGGAGATTGATCACGAGATGCGGAGCGCATACATCGACTATTCCATGTCGGTCATCGTTTCGCGTGCTCTTCCGGACGTGCGGGACGGCCTCAAGCCCGTTCAGCGCAGGGTTCTCTTCGGCATGGACGGCCTCGGCCTCTCATACGGAGGACAGACCAAGAAATCCGCCCGTATCGTGGGTGAGGTTCTCGGTAAGTTCCATCCGCACGGCGACAGCTCCGTCTACGATGCCATGGCCCGTCTGGCACAAAGCTGGAACCAGCGTTATCCTCTGGTTTTCGGTCAGGGTAACTTCGGCAGCATGGACGGCGACCCGGTCGCTGCGATGCGATATACCGAGGCTAAGCTCGCCAAGATGGCGGAGGACGTGCTTGGCGACATAGAGAAGAACACGGTCGACATGGCTCTCAATTTCGACGACTCTATCGAAGAGCCTTCCGTGCTCCCCACCAAGCTCCCGCTCCTTCTCCTCAACGGATCGTCCGGCATCGCCGTGGGCATGGCCACCAACATGGCGCCCCACAACCTGGGTGAGTGCTGCGATGCCATCTGCGCATATATCGAGAATCCCGACATCGACGTGGAAGGCCTGATGGAGCACATCAAGGGTCCCGACTTCCCGACGGGAGGCATCATCATGGGCCGCCAGGGAATCGTGGACGCCTATACCACCGGCCGCGGCCGCGTGGTCATCCGTGCCAAGACCGAAATCGAAGTCAACGACCGCGGTCAGGAGACCATAGTCGTTACCGAGATTCCTTATATGGTTAACAAGAAGGAGATGCTAGAGCGCATCGCCTCCATGGTGGAAGACAAGAAGATAGAGGGAATCACCTATATGAACGACGAGACCTCCCGCGAGGGAGTCCGCGTCATCTTCCGCGTAAAGCAGGGGGCCAACACCAACGTGGTGCTGAACACCCTGTTCAAATACACTCCTCTGCAGTCGAGTTTCGCCATCAACAACGTGGCGCTCGTGAAAGGCCGTCCGCGCACCCTCTCTCTAAAGGAGATAATCGCGAACTTCGTGGATTTCCGCCACGAGGTGGTGGTGCGCCGCACGAAGTTCGACCTCGACAAGGCCCAGAAGCGCGCACACATCCTCGAAGGTCTCCTCAAGGCCATCGACATTATCGACGATATCATAGCACACATCCGTGCATCCAAGAGCGTCGACGAAGCCCGTGACGGACTCGTGTCCAAGTTCGGGTTCACCGAGGCCCAGGCCCAGGCGATCGTGGAGATGCGTCTCCGCCAGCTCACCGGCCTCGAGCGGGAGAAACTCCAGGCGGAGTACGACGAACTCGAGAAGTTCATCGCCCACTGTCAGGAAGTCCTCGGCAGCGAGGCCCTTCAGCTTCAGATCGTAAAGGACGAGTGCCAGGAGATGAAGGCCAAGTACGGCGACGTCCGCCGCAGCGAGATTACCCTCAGCGCCGACGAATTCAATCCCGAAGACTTCTACGCCGACGAAGACGTGGTCATCACAATCTCCCATCTCGGCTACATCAAGCGCACCGCGCTTACCGAATTCCGCACCCAGGCCCGCGGGGGCGTGGGCAAGAAGGGCGGTTCCACGCGTGAGGAAGACTTTATCGAGCATATCTACGTGGCCAACATGCACTCCACCATGCTGTTCTTCACGGAGAAAGGTATGTGCTACCGCATGAAGGTGTATGAGTTGCCGGAAGGTGTCCGTGCTTCCAAGGGCCGCGCCGTGCAGAACCTGCTTGCAATCGAGCAGGACGACAGCATCCGCACCTACCTGAATGCCGCCAAGATCGAGGATCCCGAATACGTTCAGAGCCACTATGTGACTCTCGTTACCAGGAAGGGCGTCATCAAGAAGACCAGTCTCGAAGACTATTCCAACAAGCGCAGCCGCAACAAGGGCATCAAGGCCCTCACCATACGCGAAGGCGACGCCCTGCTCGACGCAGTGCTCACCAATGGCAACGAAGATGTCATGATAGCCGGTCGCAAGGGCTATTGCGTGCGCTTCCGCGAGAGCGACGTGCGCGACATGGGCCGCGGTGCATCCGGCGTGCGTGGCATCAGGCTAGGCGAGGATGATGAAGTCATCGGAGTGCTCACATACGATCCCAACCGCGAGAATGCATCCGAACAGACCATCATGGTCGTGAGCGAGAACGGATTCGGAAAGCGTTCCGATCCCGAGGATTACCGCCTCACGGCCCGTGGAACCAAGGGTGTCAAGACTATCAGCATCACCGAGAAGACCGGCAGCCTGGTCGCCATCAAGAACGTCACCGAGAACGACGACCTCATGATCATCAACCGTTCCGGTCTGACGATACGCATGGCCGTTTCCGACACCCGCGTGGCCGGTCGCGCCACTCAGGGCGTGAAGCTCATCAGCATCCGCGAGGGCGATGCCATATCGGCCGTCTCCGTCGTCGCCAAGAGCGAGGAGGAAGAGCAGGAAGAGGTTGTTGGCACGGAAAGTGCAGAAGCACCTGTAGAAAACGAATAATTACTAACATTAACTGATATGAAAAAGATTATTTTCGCACTTGCCCTGCTTGCCTCCGTGCAGCTTGCAAATGCCCAGCAGCAGAAGGACGCCGATGCTGCCGTAAAGAAAGTCGAAGCCGCCAAGGCCGCCTCTCTCAATGAGAAAAAGGCTGCCAACATGGCCACCTGGCTTAAACTCGGACAGGTTTACCTCGATGCATACAATGCCGTTCAGGGTAACGGATATGTGGGTGCAGGAGAAGCTGACCTCGCGCTCCTCATGAGCGGCGTGAAGGCTATTGGCACCGAACAGGTGGAAATCCAGGGCCAGCCCTATAACGTGCAGCATTTCGAGACTGCCGATTACTATTTCGCAAATGGAAGGCTTGCAATGATAGTGACCACTAAACCCGCAGTGGAGAACGCTCTGGGAGAAGCGGTCAAGGCATACAAGAAGGCCCATGAGCTCGATGTCAAGGCAAAGAAGACCAAGGACATCGCCGCCGCCCTTTCCAATATTCACGACAAGTATTCCAACGATGCCGTTGCGGCTTATTCCCTCCAGAAATACGCCGAGTCCTCCGAGCTGTTCGCTGCTGCGGCAGAGGTTTCACTGGTGGAACCCTTCGCTCAGTTAGACACCAACGCCATCTACAATGCCGGCCTGACTGCCTGGATAGCAGGAGACATAACCAGGGCCAAGGAGTTCTTCGTGAAGTGCCTTCAGTATAATTACTATGGTGATGACGGAGATGTCTATGCACGTCTTTCCACGATCGCTGAGAAGGAAGGCGACAAGGAGCTTTCCGTCAAGTATCTCGAGGACGGTTTCGTCAACTATCCCAAGAGCCAGAGCATCCTTATCGGTCTCATCAACTACTACACCACTTCCGGTGGCAGCACCGACCGCCTCTTCGAGCTTCTCGACGTTGCGAAGGTCAACGAGCCCAACAATGCATCCCTATGGTATGTCGAGGGCAATATCCGCCTCAAGATGGATCCTCCTCAGGTTGAGGAAGCATTCAAGGCCTACGACCATTGCGGAGAGATCAATCCTGAATACGAATATGGCTATATCGGCAAGGGAGTGTATCTCTACAATCACGCCGTCGAGGTGCAGGAAAAGGCATCCTTCGAGATGGATGATGCCAAGTATGCAGCCCTTGTGGATGAGTATGACAAGACCCTGAAGGCGGCTATCGAGCCCTTCGAAAAGGCCTACGAGGTCAGCAAGGACAACGAAATCAAGCTCACCATCGCGGAGTACATAAAGAACGCATGTTTCCGTTTCCGCGACGATCCTGCATACAAGGAGAAATACGAAAAATACGAAGCAATCGTAGCCTCCAGTAAATGAAGTTCGGACATTGCAGGGGCAGATACAGTGAGCATCTGCATCATCGGAGATGTGATGATGCATGCCCGGCAACTGCAATACGACCACTCTCATTTCCTGGACGACCTGAAGCCGCTGCTTTCAGGAGCGGACCTGGCGATAGCGAATGCTGAATTCACGCTTGCGGGGCCACCCTTCACAGGGTACCCCGCATTCAGCGCTCCTGACGGATATCTCAAGAGCATCCTGGATGCCGGTGTGGACGTTCTGATGACAGCTAACAATCATATCCTGGACAGAGGATCCGAGGGACTGGAACGTACTTTGAAACAATATACCGTTTTTACCGGGAGCGGACTGGACGAAACCCAGTACCGGAGGAACAATCCGCTTATCGTAACCGTAAAAGGAATCAGGATCGCTCTGGTGAACTTTACCTACGGCACGAATCTGGGGCCGTCCGCCGCTTATCCCCGGGTGAGTCTCATGAAGAAGGATGAGATAGGAAGGCAGATGAAGCGTGCCCGCGAACTCGCGGATTTCGTGATAGTGCTTCCGCACTGGGGGAATGAGTATGAGCTTCTCCACAGTCCTTCCCAGGAGGCTTGGGCCGAATGGCTGGTGGAACGGGGGGCGGACGCCATTGTGGGCGCACATCCACACGTGGTGCAGGATACGACGCACGTCAAGGGAGTGCCCGTGGTCTACTCGCTTGGAAATGCGGTTTCCAACATGAGTGCGGTGAACACCAGGCTCGAACTCGCGGTGGTGTTGAAACTGGCGGGGGGCAGGGTCCTTGAACCGGAACTGCATTTCCTCTGGTGCACGCTTCCGGGAAAAAAGACGGACGGCTACCGCACCGTAATGGTAGAAGAACAGGTCGGAAGGCGAGAAGACTGGAAAGACGCCTCCGATTACGACAATATGATTAAAACGCTGGAAAGAGTCAAGAAAGTTACTGGAATAGAATGAAGAAAACCATCACATTGGACACTGCGGATCCGGTCAGCATAATTGGACCCGGGAACCGCATTCTGAATGAGTTCTGTACTTATTATCCCGGCCTGGAAGTATCAGGAAAGGGAAACGAGATACTCGTAGAGGGCGACGAGGCCAAGATCGACGACTTCGTGGCCAAGTTCGCCCAGCTGGTATCGCTCCGCAAGCACAAGCTCAATCTTACGGTGTACGACGTGGAAGACCTGTTTGCAGGCCGTCCTTCGTCTTCCGTGCTCGCCGAGCATGGCAACGCCGTGATCGTCCATACCAATGAAGGCAAGGCCATCCGTGCCCGCAATGCCAATCAGGAAAAGATGGTGAAGGCCTATTTCAACAACGACCTTGTATTCGCGGTAGGGCCTGCCGGAACCGGCAAGACCTACATCGCCATCGCCCTGGCGGTGCGCGCGCTGAAGAACCGCGAGGTGCGCCGCATCATCCTCACCCGTCCGGCCGTGGAGGCGGGGGAGAGGCTGGGGTTCCTTCCGGGAGACCTGAAGGACAAGCTGGACCCATATCTCCAGCCGCTATACGATGCCCTCGGGGACATGATTCCTTCCAAGAAACTGCAGGAATTCATCGCCGGAGGCACCATCCAGATCGCCCCTCTCGCCTATATGCGAGGCCGTACCCTCGACGGAGCCTGCGTCATCCTCGACGAGGCCCAGAATACCAACATGGGGCAGCTGAAGATGTTTCTCACCCGCATGGGCACGAACGCCAAGTTCATAGTTACCGGAGATGCGACCCAGGTGGACCTGCCGCACAAGGAGGATTCCGGTCTCTTGCGCGGAATAGACCTGGTGAAGAACCTGAAGGGCGTTGCGACCGTATTCTTCGACGACAGGGATATCGTGCGCCATCCTCTAGTAAGCAAAATAGTGAAGGCCTTCGATGCAGAAAGCTGATACTTTTTCATATATTTGTAAGCTATGATAAAAGGAAAGTTCATATCGGGAATGCTGCTTCTGATGCTGGGGATGTCGGTTCTCCAGGGCTGCGATGCATTCCGCAGGCTGGCAGGCCGTCCCACATCCGACGAGATTGCCGCAAAGCGTGAGATGATTCAGCGGGAAGAGGCGGCGCATCAGGCCCGTATGGACTCCCTGAGCCGGATCGAGAAGGCAAAGGCGGATTCCCTTGCCCTGCTGGACAAAATGAAGGATGCCGGAGAGATGTTCCTCTCCGTTTCGAGTCTCCGCCGTGCGAACGCCCTCAAGCTCAGCAAGCGCTATTATATCATAGTCGGCGCGTTTTCCAATGCCGACAATGCCTCGTGGCTGGCCTCCAAGATAGAGAATGCCGGTTACGAAGTCGAAAAGATCCCCTACGGAAACGGCTTTACGGCCGTCGGCGTCGCGGGAACCGATGCTTTGGCACATTTATGGGATAATCTCCAGAAGGTGCGGACTGAACAGTTCTGCCCCAAGGATGTATGGATTCTTGTAAATGACTAAGCAATGAAGCGTTTTGTAATTATCCTTTTAACCTTTTTCACGGCCCTGAACGCGAATGCCCAGGGTTATTCCGAATTGTTCGTCGGAGAAGAGGCCCTGAGCCTTCGCAGCACGGCAGACTCCATATCCGCCCTGAAAGGTGAGGATGCACTTGCGGATTTTGTCTCCCGCAGGCTAGCCTCCAAGGGCGTAGATCTCTATGAGAGTTCGGATTACACCCATTTCGGCCTCCGGCGCGAAAATGGTGACACGGCCACTTTTCGCAATGTTATCGGCTGGATACCGGGCTATGGACAGCAACTACGTAACCGCTATATCGTTATAGGCACCCGCCTTTCCGCCTCGAACGGATCTGGCCTTGCCGCGCTCATGCAGCTGGCCGAGAAGATCAGCACGAACCGTGTGCTCCTCCAGCGCTCGGTGCTGATAGCCGCTTTCGGCGGGGCGCAGGATGCCAACGCCGGATCGTGGTATTTCCTGAACAGGGCTTTCCCGGAAGTTTCCCTTATAGATGCCTATCTGGGCCTTGATTATTTCGACAATCCCAACCGCGGGCTTTATGCATTTTCCGGGTCGAATGCCGACATGAATCACATCCTGGGCCTGCTGGCCGAATCTCTCCAGCCTGCCCGCCCTACCGTGACCACGGTCGAACCCGGCATTACCGATTTCCGTTCTTTCTACGGGAAGGAGATCCCTTCCATCCTGTTCACTACGGTTGAGCCCGGAAAGGTGTATCGCTCGGGCACGGATCCCATGGAGTACGAAGAGATGAACCGGCAGTGCGAGTATCTTTACAATCTCTCGCTGTCTCTCTCAAACGGCCCCGCACCCAGGTTCAGGCCTGATTCCGATGCCTCGGGCGCGCCCCTGGTGGCATTCTGGGACTGTGATGTGAAACCTACTTTCTTCGGCTCGTCCGATCCTTCCTTCTTTCTGTCGCGCTGGGTTTATACTTATCTCCGGTATCCTCAATACGCCGTCGAGAACGGCATACGCGGCAGGGTGCAGGTGAGTTTCGTGATAGATGAGAAGGGAAAGGTCCGGGACGTGAAGGTGGTGAAGGGAGTTCATCCTTCCCTGGACGATGAAGCCGTTCGCGTGATCGAAGCGTCCCCGGACTGGAAACCGGGCAAGCTGGGCGGAAAACCCGTGCGCAGTTCCCTGACGCTGAACGTGGAATTCAAGTTGAAAAAAGCAAAGAAATAGAATATATGGACTACGATTTCAGAAGTATCGAGAAGAAATGGCAGAAGCGCTGGGCGGAAAATAAAACCTACAGGACCGTTGAGGACCCTTCCAAGCCGAAGTTCTATGTGTTGGACATGTTCCCTTATCCTTCAGGTGCGGGACTTCACGTAGGGCATCCCCTTGGATACATCGCGAGCGACATCTATGCGCGCTACAAGCGCCTGAAGGGCTTCAACGTACTTCATCCCATGGGCTATGACGCCTTCGGCCTCCCTGCCGAGCAGTATGCCATCCAGACCGGCCAGCATCCCGAGAAGACCACCACCGAGAACGTGGCGCGTTATCGCAGCCAGCTGGACCGCATCGGCTTCTCGTTCGACTGGGACCGTTCCTTTCGCACCTGCGATCCTGACTACTACAAATGGACGCAGTGGGCATTCATACGCATGTTCAAGAGCTGGTACGACCCCCAGATGGATAAGGCCCGTCCGATCAACGAGCTGATTGCCAAGTTCGAGTCCACCGGTTACGATGACATCACCCCCGAAGCATGGAAGAAGGCGTCCGAGAAGGAGAAATCCGATATCCTGATGCGTTATCGCATTGCCTATCAGGGAGAAACGTCCGTCAACTGGTGCGAAGGCCTGGGTACCGTCCTTGCCAATGACGAGGTGAAGGACGGCCTTTCCGTGCGTGGCGGTTTCCCCGTGGAGCAGAAGAAGATGACCCAGTGGCAGCTTCGCGTTTCGGCTTATGCCGGACGCCTGCTGGACAGCCTCGAGGCTCTGGACTGGTCCGATTCCCTCAAGGAGATGCAGCGCAACTGGATTGGCCGCAGCGAGGGCACCGAGATGGTGTTCGACACCGTCTGCGGCGACGTGCACAAGCCCATCACCATCTTCACTACCCGTGCGGACACCGTTTTCGGAGTGACCTTCATGGTGCTTGCCCCTGAAAGCGAGTTGGTGGATGAACTGACCACACCCGAGCAGAAAGAGGCGGTTGCTGCATATATCAAGGAAGTGAAGAAGAAGACGGAGCGTGAGCGCATCGCGGAAACGAAGACCGTAACCGGCGTATTCTCAGGCTCTTACGGCATCAACCCCCTCACCGGGGAGAAGGTGCCCATCTGGATTTCGGAGTATGTCCTTGCAGGCTACGGCACCGGCGCCATCATGGCGGTTCCCGCCCACGACAGCCGCGACTATGCCTTTGCGAAGAAGTTCGGCCTGCCCATCATCCCCCTCATCGAAGGGGCTGACGTGAGCGAACAGAGCTTCGATGCCAAGGAAGGCGTCATGATCAATTCCGGATTCCTGAACGGGATGAACGTGAAGGAGGCGATAGAGGCCGCCAAGGACTATGTGGAGGCCCACGGGCTAGGCCGGCGCAAGACCAACTACCGCCTGCGCGATGCCATCTTCAGCCGCCAGCGCTACTGGGGCGAGCCTTTCCCCATCTATTACAAGGATGGCATCGCGACTCCCGTTCCCGACGAAGACCTGCCGCTGCTTCTCCCGGAAATCGAATCCTACAAATCGAAGAACGGAGAACCGCCGCTTGCACGTGCAAAGGACTGGACATACAACGGATATCCCCTCGAGACCAGCACTATGCCGGGATTCGCGGGATCCAGCGCATACTATCTCCGCTACATGGATCCCCACAACGACGAGGCGCTGGTCAGTGCAGAGGCCGATAAGTACTGGAGGAACGTGGACCTTTACGTGGGCGGCACAGAGCACGCTACGGGCCATCTGATTTATTCCCGTTTCTGGAACAAGTTCCTCTACGACCTCGGTTATGTCTGCGAGGACGAACCTTTCCGCAAGCTCGTCAACCAGGGCATGATCCAGGGACGCTCGAACTTCGTATACCGCGTGGTCGGCACCAACAAGTTCGTCTCCCTCGGCCTTAAGGACAAGTACGAAACCACCGAAATCCACGTGGACATAAACATAGTGCGTAACGACAGGCTCGACCTCGAGGCGTTCAAGGCCTGGAGACCCGAGTACAACGATGCCGAATTCATTCTCGAGAACGGCGAATACATCTGCGGATGGGCCGTGGAGAAGATGAGCAAGAGCATGTTCAACGTCGTGAATCCCGACGACATCTGCGAGAGCTACGGTGCCGATACGCTGAGGCTTTACGAGATGTTCCTGGGCCCCGTGGAGCAGAGCAAACCCTGGGATACAAAGGGAATCGACGGCGTGAACAGGTTCCTCCGCAAGTTCTGGAGAATGTTCTACGACAGGGATACCTTCCTGGTTACCGACAAGCCTGCCACTCCGGCGGAACTTAAGGCCCTGCACAAGCTGATCGGCAAGGAGCAGGAAGACATCGAATCCTTCTCCTACAATACCACCATCAGCGCGTTCATGATCGCGCTGAACGAGCTCACGGAGCTGAAGTGCAGTTCCCGCGAGATTCTGGAACCTCTGGTCGTGCTGCTTTCTCCTTTCGCCCCGCACATCGCCGAGGAACTCTGGGAGAAGCTCGGCCACGATACCAGCGTCACCATAGCTGCGTTCCCCGAGTACAAGCCTGAACTGACGGTTGAGAACAATGTGACTTATCCCGTGTCTTTCAATGGTAGGACCCGTTTCATGGTGGATATGCCTAAGAGCGCCTCTCCCGCTGAAGTCGAGGCTCAGGTGCGCTCCATGGAGCAGACGGCCAAGTGGGTAGGCGAGCAGAGTATAGTCAAAGTCATTGTGGTTCCCGGCAGGATAGTCAACATAGTCGTGAAATGAAAAAGAAGAATAAATTAGTTTCGATCCTGACCGATTACCTGGTGATGACGCTGGGCGTGCTGTTCGTCACCGTCGCATGGGAATGCTTTATGATTCCGAACGGGATGTCCGCAGGCGGTCTCATGGGTCTTTGCGCCGTTATCGAATACGCCACCGGCGGAGCAATCATCGCATCCTATTCATTTACCGTGATCAATGCATTGCTCATTATCCTGGCAGTGTTGGTGTTCGGCATAGGATTCGGTTTCCGTACGCTCTATTGCATTGCCATCCAGGCACTTGCACTGAAACTTTTCGCTGGCTTGGGCTTCCTCCAGGCAATTCCGGGCAATTTCCTTTACGTGCCCGAGAAAGTGATGATTCCCGTCATCTCCGGCGTGCTGGAGGCGGTGGGAATAGGCCTTACCATACGCAAGGGCGGCAGCACCGGAGGCACCGATATCGTCGCCCTGATAGTGAACAAATACTGGCCCGTGGCGCTCAGCAGGATGTTCCTCATCACCGACTTCATCATCATCACCTCCATACTCTTCCTTCCCGGAAGGGCTTTCGGCGACATGGTCTACGGATATATCATGATGGCCGCCTATGCCTGCGTGATCGACTTCGTGGTCGTGGGCGACAGGGGAGCGGTGCAGCTGCTGGTGTTCTCATCCAAGCATAAGGAGATTGCGGATTACATTACCGGCAAGATGGAACGCGGAGTGACCGTGCTCAAGGCTATAGGCTGGTATACCAAGCAGGAAAAGGACGTCCTCCTCCTTCTCATGCGGCGCAACGAAGTCCCGGAAGTATCCAAGTTCATCAAGGACCTCGATGACAAGGCGTTCATGACCGTCAACCCGGTAGGTGGCGTGTACGGAGAGGGTTTCGAAGAGATAAAGGCCGGTATTTCGAATTCAAAAAAGAAAAAAGGCGATGGCGATAAACAAAACTAGTGTCGGCCGTACGGTCAAGGAGTATGCGCTGGTCACCTTCGGCATACTGCTGTATGTGCTGGGGTGGAGCATCTTCCTGGTTACCAACAACCTTGTGGGAGGAGGAATCACGGGTCTTTCCGCTATCCTGCAATACGCTACCCACGGGGTCGTCAAGATAGGATATTCCTATTTCGTTATCAACGTCGGCCTTATCGTGGCGGCCCTGTTCGTACTCGGATTCGGCTTCGGATGGAAGACGATCTATGCGACCGTGCTTGCATCCATAGGTCTGAACGTGTTCCAGTCGGTCATCCCCATGGATTTCATCCAGGCGATAGCCCTGGACAACGGCAAGCTGATGAGTACGATCATGGGCGGAATCATGACGGGTGTCGGCATTGGATTCACGATGGTGGCCGGCGGCAGCACCGGCGGCACGGACATCATAGCCCTGATGGTGAACAAGTACCGCAATGTCTCCCCCGGACGCCTCATCCTATATATGGACGTCGTCATCATCCTTTCTTCGCTTCTGGTGCCTTCCTACAAGCCTTCCGGAGAGCTGATGCCCTTCGTGGACAAGCTGACCACGGTAGTTTACGGTTTCATCCTGATAACCATAAACAGCACCGTGCTGGACCTGGTGATATCGGGTTCGCGGCAGAGCGTGCAGCTGTTCATCCTGTCCAAGCATTATGCGGAGATAGCGGATGCGATTACCAAGGATCTCCACAGGGGGGTGACGGTGCTGGACGGTAAGGGCTGGTACACGAAGGAGAACACCGAAGTTCTGATGGTCCTGACACGCAAGGCGGACCTGAACCTTATGCTCCGCTACATCAAGACCATCGATCCGGACGCATTCCTTTCGGTTTCTTCGGTTACCGGCGTTTACGGAAAGGGATTCGATGTGATAAAGAAGAAGATGTAGGTTTTATATGTAGGTCTGAATATTTTCGTATCGAAAACAATTATTTTGGTTTTTACCCCCGTTCCGGACTACCACCGGGGCGGGTTTTTGTTATAACTTGGCCGGCGATAACAAGAAACCGAACCAATGAAAAGAATCTTCACGATCCATCTTGTCCTTCGTGTCATACCAGTGGTCCTGTTCGTGCTGCTCTTCCTGCTGGACCTGGCCTCGAAGGCATCGGAGGGGATGGAAATGCGTCTTTGCTGTTATCTGCTCGCGTCCGCGGTCATTTATGTCGCGTATCCGCTCACGCGCGACGAGCCATCCACTTCCATGCGTTTCAGCGCCGTATGCTCCGTTTTCTATATTGGCGCAGCCTTGATGCTGGACGGTCCGGAGACCATCGTGTACCTGTTTCTGTTGCCTACGGTGTTGTTTACGCTGGTATATGTATCCGCAGGCCTTTCGGTAAAATACAAGGAACCGTCGGCGGTTTTCCGAAAGGATGCAGCCTGGTGCTGCGCGGAAGAGGATTCAAGGAGTTTTTACTCTTTCATCATACTGGCCGCGTGCATTGCGTTGATCTTGCTATGGCAAGAGAATGCAAAACCGGTCGTGACGCTTTCGGCGTCGTTTTTCCTTCTCATACTGGATATTATACTGCATGTGCGCGCCTATACGGGGAGGACCATGCTTATGGGGGAGCGGAAAGAACGCCGTATACAGACCATCCTGCTGGCGAACGGCCGTATGGCGGATGTGGTGCCGGAAGTTAACAGTGCCATACTCTCAAAGTCGTACAGGCGTATAGAACAGTTCATGAGGGAACACAAGCCCTATCTCGACGACAGTTTTACGCTGGAAAAGATGTCGGATATGCTTAAACTCAACAAGGTATATATCAGCCGTGCTATAAACAAGTTCACGGCCAAAAACTTCCGACAGTACGTCAACTGGCACAGGGTGCTCTATTCCGTGGAACTTATGAGGGCCGATCCGTGGCTGAAGGTGATAGAACTGGCCTTCATGTCCGGTTTCCATTCCCAGGTAACCTATAACATGTGCTTCAAGCTGTTCATGGACGAGACGCCGTCCGACATGATTTCCCGGCTCAGACTTCAACAACCCCGGCCGGAACTTTCCAGGATAGAGGTAAATCTGCCTCCAGATGAAGTTGTTCCTTCTTCACGGGATGAAGGAAAGTGATGCCGTGCGCCTGCAGGCAGATGCCCCCGTCCGGATTCGAGCGCGGAGCCCCGTATTTCAGGTCGCCCTTTATGGGGCAGCCGATATGGGAGAGCTGGCAGCGTATCTGGTGGTGTCTTCCAGTGAGAAGCTCCACTTCCAGGAGATGATATCGTTCAGTATCGGCAATGTGGCGATAGCGCAGTTTGGCGAGTTTTGCTTTGGGCCCCGGCTTGCGCGTGATGAAACTCTTGTTCAGCTTTTCGTTACGCTCCATCCAGTCTTCCAGAAGGCCTTCCGGCTCCGCGGGAGCGGCGCAGCATAACGCCATATAGGTCTTGTGAACCTCACCGTCGCGGAACATGGCATTCAGCCTTTCGAGAGCCTTCGATGTCTTGGCAAACACGCATAGTCCGCACACTGGCCTGTCCAGGCGGTGCGGCACGCCCATGAACACGTTTCCGGGTTTGTTGTCCCGTTCCTTTATGAAGGCTTTCAGAATCTCGGAGAGGGGAGTGTCGCCGGTCTTGTCTCCCTGCACTATCTCACCCGCCTTCTTGTCTATGACGAGCAGGTGGTTGTCTTCGTAAACTATGCGGGATGCTATGTCGGCGTAATCCATGGCTGTGCAAAGATAATGACAATTTGTCAGTTTTCGTCCGGTGGCACAGCTTTCGTTATAAAGAAAAGCGTCGCCTTCGGGTGACATAATTGCAGATAATAAGTAAAAAAGGACACATATTATGGGAAAAATCATTGGAATCGACCTCGGAACCACGAACAGTTGCGTGGCGGTCATGGAAGGCAACCAGCCTACCGTAATCATCAATAACGAAGGCCAGCGCACCACCCCTTCGGTGGTCGCCTTCACCGACGACGGCGAGCGCAAGGTGGGCAACCCCGCCAAGCGTCAGGCCATCACCAATCCTAAGAACACCGTATTCAGCATCAAGCGCTTCATGGGCGAGACCTACGACCAGGTCGGCAAGGAAACCGCACGTGTTCCCTACAACGTGGTCAAAGGTGAGAACAACACTCCCCGCGTAGACATCAACGGCCGCATGTATTCTCCTCAGGAAATATCCGCAATCATCCTCCAGAAAATGAAGAAGACCGCGGAAGACTATCTGCGCCAGCCCGTTACGGAAGCGGTCATCACCGTTCCCGCATACTTCTCCGACAGCCAGCGCCAGGCCACCAAGGAGGCCGGCAAGATCGCAGGACTGGATGTGAAGCGTATCATTAACGAGCCCACCGCGGCTGCACTTGCATATGGTCTCGACAAAAAGAACAAGAACATGAAGGTCGCGGTCTACGACCTCGGCGGCGGCACTTTCGATATCTCCATCCTGGAGCTCGGAGACGGCGTTTTCGAAGTCAAGTCCACCAACGGTGACACCCACCTCGGCGGCGACGATTTCGACCAGGTCATCATCGACTGGCTCGCCAGCGAATTCGCTTCCGAGAACGGCGGACTGGACCTCAAGAAGGATCCTATGGCCCTGCAGCGCCTCAAGGAGGCTGCCGAAAAGGCAAAGATCGAACTGTCCAACCAGACCAGCACCGAAATTAACCTGCCTTACATCACCGCGGTCGACGGCGTTCCCCGGCACCTGGTGAAGAGCCTTACCCGCGCCAAGTTCGAAGCTCTCTGCGACAATCTGTTCCAGCGCAGCATCGAGCCTTGCCGCAAGGCCCTGCAGGATGCTCACCTGAGCACCTCCGACATCGATGAGGTCCTGCTCGTGGGCGGCTCCACCCGTATCCCCAAGATCCAGGAACTCGTGAAGAGCTTCTTCGGCAAGGAGCCCAACAAGAGCGTCAATCCGGATGAGGTCGTCGCAATCGGCGCCTCCATTCAGGGCGGCGTGCTCGCAGGCGACGTGAAGGATGTCCTCCTCCTCGACGTCACCCCTCTTTCCCTGGGTATCGAAACCCTCGGCGGCGTGATGACCAAGCTGATTGAAAGCAACACCACTATCCCTGTTCACAAGGAGCAGGTCTTCAGCACCGCTGCAGACAACCAGCCTTCGGTTGAGATCCGCGTCCTCCAGGGCGAGCGCCCCATGG
>JAEENZ010000279.1 GCA_016283985.1 Bacteroidales bacterium
GGATTATATTGATGTCGTGAGAACTGATTCCCGGTATTTCAGAAAGATGTTCAATCTGAAATCCAAAAGAAGCAAAAGTCTTGCATATCCGTTGTTCCTTTTGGAACTTCTCTGTCTCTTGTTTATTCTTATTTGCGCTGCCAATACGTTTAAGGGATGTTACTACAAACCCCTTGGACCCCTTGCAGAATGTAGTCCTTTCCCACGTTTTGTCATCGTATGACATAAACTTCTCAAAATCCTCATTTCTATCTCCAACGCCTTTCATAGTGCGCTAAGATGCGAAATAATCACGCAAATGTCAATCAAAAACATAAAATGTGGCGAAATGTTTTCGATATGAATAAATAGAGGGGGCTAATGTGCTTATAATGACATTATTACAAAAAAAAAGTCCTCAATCGAGGACCTCTTCTTTAGCATTCAGAAATTCATACTGCAGGATGCTGTTGGCGGTCGATTCCACCAACTTGAGCTTGCAACGGTACTTGCGACGCCATTTGGCGACGTAGGAAGATCCGAAGGAACCCCTCGTAAGATAGGCTCCGAGGATGGAGCTGGTGCGCAGCGTCAGATCCCGGATGCCCTTCTCCTGCACATAGTAGGCGAGGCGGCGTTCCACCTGCTCGTCGATGATGACGGTGGAAGCGATCTTGCCAGTGCCGTGGCAGAGAGGGCATTTCTCCAGCACGTTGATCTCCGTGACGGGACGGATGCGCTGGCGCGTGATCTGCATGAGCCCGAACTTGGTGAGAGGCAGCACGTTGTGCTTTGCACGGTCGTGGCTCATCAGGTCGGTCATGTACTTGAATAGCTCGTTCCGATGCTCCTGGGACTCCATGTCGATGAAGTCCACGATTACGATACCACCCATATCGCGCAGCCTCAGCTGGCGTGCAATCTCTTCTGCGGCGAGCTTGTTCACCTCGAAGGTGTTCTCCTCCTGGTTGGAGGTCTTTGCCCGTATGCCGCTGTTAACGTCCACGACATTCAGCGCCTCGGTCGTCTCTATCACGAGATATGCACCCTGTTTCATGGGTACGACCTTTCCGAAGGAGCTCTTTATCTGGCGCGTCACTTCGAAATGGTCGAAGATGGGCTCCTTGCCGTCGTAGAGTTTGACTATCTTCTCCTGCTCGGGGGAAATGAGGGAGATGTACTTTCTGGTTTCCTCATAGATCTTCTCGTCGTTCACGTAGATGTTGTTGAACGAATCGTTCAGCAGGTCCCTGAGGATGGTGGTGGTTTTGGAGTACTCGGTGAAAAGCAGCTGCACGCCCTTGTTCTTGGCAATGCTCTTCCAGGAACCTTCCCATTTGTCGATGAGGCTCTGCACCTCGGCCACCAGCACGCTGGCGTTCTTGCCTTCGGCGGCGGTGCGGATGATGGCCCCGTAGTTCTTGGGGAGAATGCTCTTTACGAGCGTTTCCAGCCTTCTTTTCTCTTCTTTCGAAGAAATCTTCTGCGACACGTTGACCTTGTCGGCAAAAGGCATCAGTACTATGTTGCGTCCTGCCAATGAAATTTCCGCAGTCAGGCGCGACCCTTTGGTGGAAATCGGTTCCTTGACTATCTGGGCGATAATCATCTGCCCCACCTTGAGATAATCTTCTATCCTGCCTTCCTTGCCGAGTATGGGACCCAGCTTGGTGTTGCTGTAGAGCCCCTTCAGGTTTTTGTTGGGATTGCTCTCACGCACGAAGGTGTCGAAGGCGTTGAAATGGAAGCCAAGGTCCAGGTAGTGGATGAAAGCCTCTTTGCTGTCGCCGATGTCCACGAAAGCCGCGTTCAGGGCGGGCAGGAGCTTCTTGACTCTTCCGAGGAAGACGCTGCCCACCGAAAAACTGTGACCCTCGTTGGATTCCCTGTTGAGCTCGATCAAGCGATGGTTCTCCATCAGCGCGATCCGCACTTCCGCAAGGCTTTCTTCGACGATAAGGTCCCTTTCGACTTTCTGTTCGTCCATTTGTGGAAAATATTGGTACTTTTAAAGAATAGAGGCCCGCCGGATCCCCCGTACGAGCCTCTATCGACTATTTCTTCTTGTGTCTGTTGAGGCGCAAGCGCTTTTTACGCTTGTGCGTAGCCATTTTATGTCTTTTTCTCTTCTTTCCGCTAGGCATATACTAGTAATTTAGAATTATTTCTGGAGAGCAGCGACAAAGACTTTTGCAGGCTTGAAGGCCGGAACATCGTGTGCGGGGATGTTGATGGTGGTCTTCTTGGTGATGTTGCGGGCTGCCTTCTGGGCGCGGTGCTTTACGATGAAGCTGCCGAAGCCGCGGAGATATACGGGCTTACCCTTTGCAATTGAACCCTTGACGGCTGCCATGAATTCTTCGACGACAACCTGAACCTGAATCTTCTCGAGGCCAGTGTTCCTGGCGATCTCGTTAACAATGTCTGCTTTTGTCATAATAGTAGT
>JAEENZ010000280.1 GCA_016283985.1 Bacteroidales bacterium
GTAGGAGGCGAAGCAGTCAATTGTACCAACAAGGCATCCATAACCCTCGTGGACAACGACCTCGGCACCAATACGGGCAGTTTCCATGTGGGCGGCATATGCGGATTTGGCAACAGGGATTACACCTGGCGCCTCAGTGCGCGCATAAGCGACTGCAGCAATACCGGATCCATCACAGTTCCCTTCTCAGGAGGCAATACATACATCGGAGGCATAGCCGGCCGTTCTCTCGGAGAGATAAAGTCTTGCAAGACTTCCGGCGGCAGCATCAGCTTCGCCGGCACCAATGCCGACGGCCCCCTGTATGCCGGAGGTATTGCCGGCCATGCCAAGGCAGCCGTAAAGTCCTGTACCAATGCCATGGACATCTCGCTGAGCGGCACTTTCAGCTCTTCGGGCAGCTTTTACTATGCTACCGGCGGCATCGTCGGTTATCAGGCGGAAAAAGATGCCCAGATAAGCGACTGTGCCAACCTTGGCGATGTTACCTGGGCCCAGAAGATATCTTCCAATGGTTATACTTTCCTGGGTGGCGTCGCCGGCAATTCACAAGGGGACATAGTCTCGTGCAGCAACGACGGCACCGTCACCTTCTCCGGCAAGAACTCCGCCCAGAATCCTTTCATCGGGGGAATAGTCGGATCGAACGCGGCCGGTAAGAGCATCAGCGCCACCAACAGGGGGGACGTAGTAATCAATACCAGTTCGCAGACTAACAAGTATTTCTATGTAGGCGGTATCGCCGGACGGGCTTATTCCCAGGTCGACGCCAGCAATACCGGTGCGTTGAGGATAGAGAGGCTGAAATGTACCAATCTCTACCTCGGTGGAATCTGCGGCTATGCGGCGGATGTCGCATCTTTTGCATATGCTTCCAATTCAGGTGATATCGCCCTTGCCGGCGGCCCTTATAACGTAGTGTATGTTGGAGGAATCCTCGCCCACGGTGTTTCATCCGACCTTGACCACTCTTCCAATTATGGGGATATCACCTTCGACGGCCTCACCCTCAGCCAGATTTACTGCGGCGGCATAGTCGGCGGATGGAACGACACGGAAGAACGCACAATTTCCTATTGTGAGAACCATGGGGAAATCAAGACTCTGCACAACGGCAATTCTTCGGTAAGCGACCTTCTTCCCAAGGTTTACGCCTGCCCGACATCTTATTTCGGAGGCATAAGCGGCAGCGGCCCGGCCGATCAGGAGGGAAAGAAGTACTCCAATTGCAACAACTACGGAGACATCACCATATGGTCGCCCATCAGGGTAGCCATAGGCGGAATTGCCGGTGCGGCGAAAACCCCTCCTGTGAACAGCAGTTCCAGGGCGGACATCATCTTCAAACGCTACAAGGCGGCTTTCACCGAGCCCGGGCAGGAAGCCGGTACCGAAGGACAGAGCTATGTCGGAGGAATTGTCGGGTTCAGCAACACCAAGCGCAATTTCAGCAACCTTCTGTTCAGAGGGACCATCAATACCAACGGCAGTTCACCTCTTGCCAGGGTCGGCGGTATCGTGGGACAGGCATCGCTGACAGGTACTTACACCTTCACGAATTGCAAGGTAGGCGGAACCCTCCACGGCCCCAACAGCGGCGCATTCATAGCCAGGTTGTTCGCCCACGGAAGCGACAATGCCGAACGTAGCTTCAACTTCGTGAATTGTATGATCGAAACCGGTACCGTAAGGCAGGCTTCATCTGCCACGACCTTCAATTCCAACAGTGATGTCACTATCGGACGCTGCGTGCCGGATAACTGCACGCTGGTCGAAAATGGAACTCTTCCTACGGTAGGAAATATCAATTAGAAGCCACTCTCTTGGTCATCGCCCCGTACCATATCTCCGGGGCGAAGGCCGAGAGAATGGGTAATAGCAGTATCAGCCACCAGGGGATGAGTCCAGCAACCACGAGGATCACGGACAGCAGGAAGATGATCACAGGATTTATCAGGTAGCAGATACCGTAGCGGACAGAATTCAGGAAGGCTTTGTCCTTCATGTTCTTCGCCAGATACTTCACGATGCCGAATGCTGGCAAAAGCAGCAATGCGGCAAATGGAACCAAAGGGATTCGCAGCGTGCGCAGCAGCAGCGAGTCCCTTACCGGTTTATCCCTGCGGGTATCTATCAGGGCCTTCATCTTGGTAGTGAGCTTCACCAGAAGCTTCCTGGCCTTGCGCTGCCTTTCAGGCTCGGTCTGGGTCTTCTTGCTCCTTCCTCTTGCCACCAGCACGGCTTCTCCGACGTTGATGGTAAGGTCGGTGCGGAAGTTCACGTAATCGTCATATACCAAGCCGATGGGAACTATGTACACCGGGCCTTCGATTTCATCTACCGCCTGGAGCGCAATCCTGGCTATGCCTTTGCGCAGCGGCAGCAAGCCGGGGTCCTGGCTGTGACGGCCTTCCGGGAATATGCAGAAGGGAATGCCGGCCTGCAGGGTGTGGATGGCCGTGTGGAAGGTCTGCTCGTTGCCGGCAAGGGCGTCCACGCCGTCCCTGATGCGGTTGATGGGCACTATGCGCAGGAAGTTCAGTATTTTGGCGACCAGCGGCTTGCGGAAGATGTCCGCACGTGCGGCGAACACCACCGGGCGGTTCTCCCTCATGGCAAGTACTGCCAGGGCATCCAGCAAGGTGTTCACGTGGTTGGGCGAGAAGATCACGGCCCCGTCCTCGGGGATATTCTCCACCCCCTTGAATTCAAGGCTCCTGAATACGCGCCTGAAGCTCCAGTTCACATAGGGAACCAGAATGTCGTACAGGAAATCTTTTTCGTAAACCGGGCGCATATTATCCGAGAAGGCTGCAGATGAGTACTCCTAGATAGTTGCCTACGGCATATCCTATGATGCCTATGCTGAGCCCGGGCATAAGCACACGGCTGTTGCGCATGGATGCGGCGATCATGGGCACGAAGGGCGGGGAGTTGATATAGGTGACGGATGCGATGACGGCGGTGTCTGCATCCACCTTGAAAAACTTGGCGCTGAGCAGCTGCAGGGAGAGGGAGATGATTTCCATGAAGAAGAGGAATCCCACTATCCAGAGTGCTCCGGTGAAGTCCAGGGCGCGTACGTCGGCCATAGAAGCCACCACCAGCGAGAAGATGTATATGAAATACATCCCCATGTCGTAGCCGTATTCGTATTTATGTACGGGCTTCCAGAAGGAAACGGCTATGCTTATGGTGGTGATGGCAAGGATGAAGAACATCATGAAGGTGCCAGGAAGAAGCTTGGAAAGGCCTACGGCGATTCCGGCGCTGAGAGCGACCACCACTATGGTTACGCCTAGA
>JAEENZ010000033.1 GCA_016283985.1 Bacteroidales bacterium
GAACGGACGCGAGTACGGTGCCACCACCGGTCGTCCCCGCCGCTGCGGCTGGCTGGACCTCGTGGCCCTGAAGTATGCCGTGATGATGAACGGGGTCACCGAACTGATAATGATGAAGGCAGATGTAATGAACGGCTTCGACACGGTGAAGGTCGCAACCGCTTATCAGATTGACGGACAGACCGTTACCGACTTCCCGTTCGAATGCCCCAACGATGTCACTCCCATCTACACCGAGTTCCCCGGCTGGAAAGAAGACATCACTAAGGTCCGCCGCTACGAGGACTTCCCCGAAGCGTTCAAGAACTACGTGGCTTTCATTGAGAAAGAAACCGGATGCCCCATCCGCATCATCTCCGTCGGCCCCGACCGCTCAGAAATCGTTATTCGCTAAGGTGCCTCCGGGCATTGTAAAAACTCTGCCGTGTGCCGAAGCCTGAGGCCTCGGCCATCTCCTCTATGGATGCATCCGGATGGTCCACCCTGTAGCGGGCGGCATGGGCCAGACGGCAGCGGTTGATATAGGCGAAGAATCCTCCAAGATACTCGCCCATGACCTGCGAAAGATAGGTGCGGTTGACTCCGCAGTCGCGGGCAAGGCTGATCAGGGTAAGGTGGCTGTCCAGATAGGCCTTCTGCGTCTCAACCTGGTAGCGGATGAGTTTAAGGATCTCCTCCTTCTTTTCCATAGGCATGATTTCCACCGGTTCCGGAATCTCCTTTACCGGTTCTTCCGGACTTTCACCCTTTTCTACCTGTTCAATGTCCATCATACGGTGGGGAGACAGGGCAGACACGATGAAGACCACGACCAGGGCGGACAGTATCAGCATGCTGATCGAAATAACCGTTGGCGTGCCAATGATGGTGGCCGTCCAGCTGACAGCGACATGCAGAATTGTGATTCGCAGTATGCTTTTGGCATAGTTTCGCGGGAAATCCGAGACGTTGGAATAGTTCTCCTCCGAAAAGCGCTTCACTGCCCGGGAAGTCATCGTGACGGCCATGATGAAACATAGCATGTAGATGATGGCCAGGATGCCTATCGTGCTCATAATCCAAACCAGACGGGACCCTTCTATCTGGGTGCCGGGTATTATCGCCAGGATGGTGACGATAGAGGCCATTATGGCGAAGGTGATGGAAAAGGCATATACTGGTTTACGCCACCAGTCCTTTTTCAGCACTTTGCCGAAATAGCTGAACATCAGCCTTGCACAGAAGAACGGCGACCCCAGCACCAGGAACATACGCAACAGGAGGAAGGCGTCCGTATCCGACGGAGAGAACACCACAGGAAGGTAGATCAGGTTCGTAAGGAAACAGAAGATGATAGCGCGCCACGCAGGATAGTAGTAATCCATTTTCTTGGCGTAGGGTTCGCAGCGATGTCCCCACCGCACATACGCAATCACCACGCTGACAGCGATATAGACTGCCACCGAGACGCTCAGCATCATATCTTGGAAAGTATACATCATAGATTCCGTGTTTTAAAAATAGACGTATCCGCCGGCATCGTAAGCGAAGATGATTTCATCCAGCCGGGCACGGGCTTCCGGGGTCCAGTCGCCCTTGAGGCGGATGTTCATGATGGCGTGGCAGGCCAGCTTTGCCATGATGGGCCTCAGCACAGACTCCCAATCGGAGGAGGCGTCTAGGTCGAAAGCGATTTCCTGCACGCCAGTGGCGACCGCGGCGCCGAGGGTGGCGAGGTCGTTGCTATAGACCGTGGAGCGTTCTTCCGGCTGCTCGGAGAGCGGGGGCACGATGGCGCTGCCGCCGGGACGGTACTTCCAGGGCCTGCGGCCTATCTCTATATACTCCGAATGCATAGCGGGCGGATTGCCGTATCCCGCAGGCTTCAGGTATTTCGCCTTGGGGTCGAAGGTCACGTCCAGATGCTTCACCTTGGAATAGAGGTTGCCGAGTATCTTGCCGTCCGGGCCGACCACGCAGGAGCATCCTCCGATCTTCGACTTCTTGCCCATGGAGACGGATGCGCGCACGAGGTACGCGCCGGTGTTGTAGGCGCAGAACTGGTCGATTATGTCCAGCACGTGATGAGGGTCGCTGCGCTGATGCGAAGCGCCTATTATGACGTCCGGTTTCCAGCGGGCGATGTTGGAGTAATTCTCGTAGAAATAGAAGTCGTAGCAGATCAGGAACATGTAGCGAACACCCTCTATATCAAGCAAGTACGGCTCGTTCCACTGTTCGGTATAGCTCTTGTCCAGCCCGTACTTCTGCCACTCGCCGGCGGTGAGATGTTCCTTATAATACTTGCCCAGCAGGGATCCGTCGCGGCCGTAGACGAACACGGCGTTGCGGGGTTTTTCGCAGGAGGTGTCGATCGCTCCGCAGAACACCAGGGTGCTGCAGCGGCGGGCAGTCTCCTCGCAGGTCTCGAGCAACTTCGGCCCATACTTGTGCACGGTCTCCAGGAAGCCTTCGTTGGAGGTCTTGCCGGGCACCTCGCTGAACTCCGGCAGCACAACTATATCCAGGCTAGGGTCGCAGTCGCGCAGCTCGCGAAGCGTCCATTCATAGCTCGCATCCAGCCCGGCCTCGTCCATGGCAAACAGGGGTTGGATTACTCGGGCCTTCATCTGGCCTTCGGTCTTGCCGGGGTTCTGGGAACAGGCCACGGCTATCAGCGCGACGGCAAGTATGATTCTTTTCATTTCTTCTTGAACAGTTTATCTATTATTATAGATATCGCTCCGTCGCCGGTCACGTTACAGCCAGGGCCGTAGCCGTCCAGGGCCAGGTAGAGCGTCATCACGAGGGCCGTCTGGTCGGGGGTGAATCCCATGATGGATTCCAGCAGGCCGACCGAGGCCATCAGCACTCCGCCCATCACGCCGGGGGCCGCGACCGCGGCTATCCCCTGCATCAGCACGAAGTTCACATACACCGCAAAGGGCACCGGCACCCCGAAAATGTAGGCCACCGCTATCGCGGATACCGCCAGCTTGATGGTGGATCCGCACATGTGCACGGTGGAGCAGAGGGGGATGGTGAAATCCACTATATCATCCTCCAGCCCGTTCTTCTTCGCGCACGAGGCGGTGACCGGGATGGCGGCGGAGGAGGAGCAGATGGAGAATGCGGTCAGGTAGGCCGG
>JAEENZ010000281.1 GCA_016283985.1 Bacteroidales bacterium
ATGGTGGACAGCACGGCCACGATATTCATGGCCGCCTTGAAATCTTCATCGTCTTTGAACCAAATCCGGTCTGTCAGGTGGTCGGTAGTGACCAGCCAGAAAATCTTTCTCATAGACTCCTCCTTTCTTTCTCATCGTTTCGTGCCCATGTCGCTGTCCCAGCGTCCTCTGACTACGAAATCATTTATTCGCAAAATTAGTCAAATAATTTGAAAACGGAATAACTAATTATTACCTTTGTATAAAAATTCCGCAAGAATGTCTAAACTGTATTTCGAAGAAAAGGGGGAAGAAATCCTCCGCAACAAAGGTGTCCGCAAAGCAGAATTCGCCCGCCGTATGGGCATACGCAAGCAAAATGTAAATACCTTATTCAAAACGAAGAATCTGGATACTATTTTCCGTGCTTCCAAGGTGCTGGACGTTCCTCTTGAGTTGCTTATCAGTTACACCGAAGAACCGGATCTCGTTTAGTTTGAATAGCTGTCCCTTATAATCATTTTTTCGTAATTTTGTAAGTATGAAACGAATCCTGATACTGGCGGCGGCGGTGCTGATGGCGGCGTCCTGCGCAAACAAGAAATCCGAAATGAAAACACTCGTACTTTATTATTCCCAGAACGGCACCACGAAGGCCGTGGCTGAGGTAATTGCCGACAAACTCGGCGCGGATATCGAGGCAATAGTGCCCGTAACCCCTTATGACGGGGATTTCATGGCAACCATTGAGCGCGGCAAGAAGGAACTGGACGGGGGTATCCTCCCTGAAATCCAGCCTATCAAGGCGGACGTACAATCCTATGATGTCATCTTCCTGGGCTTCCCCATCTGGTTCGGAGTGTATGCCACGCCTGTATTCACCGTTCTGGAGAACGTGGATTTCAGCGGCAAGAAGATAGTGCCGTTCTGCACCTTCGGCAGCGGCGGCATCGACTCTGCAAGCCGCGCCCTGAAGGAGAAGCTCACCAAGGCGGAAATCCTTCCCGGCTACGGCGTGAGGACGGCGCGCATCGATGCGGCCCCGGCCGAACTTGACCGCTTCCTGAAAGAGAACGGATTCCTGGAGGGAGAAATCACCCCTCTTGAGCCCTTCCCGGCACTCCACCTGGCCAGCGAGGAGGAAACTGCCATTTTCGATGCGGCGGTAGATGGGTACCCGATGCTGAATGCCAAGGCGGAAGAAGTTGCGGCCCGCAGTGTTCCAGATGGCACGGAATATATCTTCACCGCCAAGGACCAGTCCCGCCAGAAGGCGGATGCATCCCTTCCTCCGGCAGGCACGCTCAAGGTTTATGTGCTGGTTGAAGAAGGCAAGGCCCCGGTATTCACCCAGGTCATACGTTAGCCCTTCAAAATTAACGACTTTTTCTTGACTGTTGCAGGTGTCCCATTTTTACGGACACCTGCGTCAAAAACCCCCACTTTTCGCTGCAGGTCCCACTTATTTCGGGACACCTGCAGCACCCGGGGTGTTCAGTATTCCACTTTCGACAGGAAGAGGGCGTGGCCGGGGACGGATTCACCGGCCAGGGATCGCAGGTTACCCTGCTCCGGCGGGAGAATCAACCCGGCGAAGTCGTCGACGCTGCGTTTGCCGCGGCCGACTTCGATCAGCGTTCCGACAATGGCCCGCACCATATTCCGCAAAAACCTATCGGCAGAAATCCGGAAATACCAATACTGGGGTTCCCTCGCTTCGCTCGGAATGGCAGGTGTGTGAAGGAGGCTTCCGTCAAGTGCGAGGGCGTCGTGGATGCCGACCGGAGCTTTTCTGCCTGAGCCTTTTTCTGGCGAAGGCAGGAATGCCTCCGGCGGCTGCAGGCCTTGCATGATGGAAGCGTGTGTTGGCGTATAAGGCGCCCACACAGCCTCGAACACCGTGCAGACGGACGTCTTGTTATCCCCGCCCTTCTTCTCGAAACACGAAAAATCATGCGTACCCAACAACGCCACAGCGGCAGAATTCATCGCCTCGAAATCCAGCCCGGGATACCCGCACTGCCACGAAAAAGCCTCCACAAAAGGATCCTTGCACCTGTGCAGGAAATATGTGTATTCCCGCCTTACGGCATCGAAGCGCGGATGGAAGTCCGGCGCGGCTGGAGCCACACGAGAAACCACCACCGAGCGGGGCAGGATGGCATTTAATTTGTAGCAGAAATCATCTGCCGTAAGGCCCTCGGGGCCATCGAAACACGCAACGTAACCAATGGCGTTCACGTCCGTATCCGTCCGCCCCGCACCGATTACCGGCACCTCGCCTCCGAGAAGCTTTCCCAGGGCATCTTCGAGGCACTCCTGCACGGAAGGGTCGGAGGGTTGGCGCTGCCAGCCGCAGAAGCCGGCACCGGCGTATGAAAGTACGATGGAATAACGCATAGAATGCAAATTTATTAAAATATATGGAAAGTGTAAATATCAAGGAACTCAACGACCGCATCCAGAAAGAAAGCGGCTTCGTGGATATCCTTTCTCTCGAGATGGGCAAGGTCATCGTGGGCCAGAAGCACCTGGTGGAGAACCTGATGATAGCCCTCCTCGCAAACGGGCACATCCTCCTCGAAGGCGTGCCCGGCCTCGCCAAGACCCTGGCCATCAGCACCCTCAGCAAGGCGGTGAACGCCAAGTTCAACCGCATCCAGTTCACTCCGGACCTCCTCCCTGCCGACGTGGTGGGCACCCTCATCTACTCGCAGAAGAAGGAAACCTTCGAGGTGCGCAAGGGCCCCGTCTTCGCCAACTTCGTGCTGGCGGATGAAATCAACCGCGCCCCCGCGAAAGTGCAGTCCGCGCTGCTGGAAGCCATGCAGGAAAGGCAGGTGACCATCGGCGACAGCACCTACAAGCTGCCGGAGCCTTTCCTCGTGATGGCCACCCAGAACCCCATCGAGCAGGAGGGTACCTATCCTCTGCCCGAGGCCCAGGTGGACCGCTTCATGCTGAAGGTGGTGGTGGATTACCCGAAGAAGGAGGAGGAGAAACTCATCATCCGCATGAACAACAGCGGCGAGTTCCCCCAGCCGAGCCCCGTGGTGAATCCGGATGACATCGTCCGCGCCCGCGAAGTGGTGCGCGAGGTCTACATGGACGAGAAGATAGAGCGCTACATCGTAGACATCGTCTACGCTACCCGCACCCCTGAAGAATACGGCCTGAAGGGCCTCAAGGACCTCATTTCCTACGGAGGATCCCCCCGCGCCAGCATCAGCCTGAGCGCCGCCGCGAAGGCCTACGCGTTCATCAAGCGCAGGGGCTACGTGATTCCGGAAGATGTGCGCGCGGTCTGCCCCGAGGTGCTGCGCCACCGTATCGGCCTCACCTATGAGGCGGAGGCGGAAAATGTGACCACCGAAGAGATAATCTCCCAGGTAATCAATGCAGTGGTAGTGCCGTAATGGCAAGGGACGCAACAGAACTCCTGAAGAAGGTCCGGAAGATAGAAATCCGCACCAAGGCTCTCTCGCACCAGATATTCGCGGGGGAGTACCACTCCGCGTTCAAGGGGCGCGGCATGGCCTTCAGCGAGGTGCGCGAATATCAGTACGGGGACGATGTGCGCAACATGGACTGGAACGTTACCGCCCGCATGCGCGCACCCTACATAAAGGTGTTCGAGGAGGAGCGCGAGATGACGGTGGTGCTGCTGGTGGACGTGAGCCGTTCCGGCCTGTTCGGCACGCAGACGCGCACCAAGCGCGAGCTGCTCGCGGAGATTGCGGCCGTGCTCAGCTTCAGCGCCATCCTCAATAACGACAAGGTCGGAGCCCTCTTCTTCAGCGACCGCGTGGAGAAGTTCATCCCCCCGAAGAAGGGGCGCAGCCATCTCCTTCATATAATAAGGGAGATGCTGGAACTCGAGCCGCAGTCGGACGGCACCGACATCGGCGCGGCCCTGCAGTTCCTTACGGGAGCCATCAAGAAGAAGTGCACCGCCTTCCTGCTCAGCGATATGCTGGATGCGGACGCCGCAGGCCATCCCCGCTACGAGGATGCCCTGAAGGTGGCGGCAGGCAGGCACGACCTCTCCGTAATCAAGGTCTTCGATCCCTGCGAACGCAGCCTGGCGCCGGTAGGCCTCATAAACGTGAAAGACAGCGAGACGGGGCGCTCCGCCTGGGTGAACACCAGTAGCGCCGCCACCCGGCGGGCCTATTCGCAGTGGTTCTCCGACCTCGCCTCGGCCGAGCAGCAGCTATTCAACAGATATAAAGTGGAAAGCGTGGAAATCTCCACCGATTCGGATTACGTCCGCGCTCTCATGTCATTTTTCGCCAAGAGATGAATATCCTTTTCAGCATACTCCTGACCCTTCTCGAGATTGTGCCCAAGGGCGACGCGTTCATCAAGCCCCAGACCAGGCGCGATTCCATCTACGTGGCCGACAGGCTCGAATATGGTTTCGAGCTGGACAACGTGCGGAAGGGCACGGAACTGGCCCTGCCGGATGCGATGGCCATGTCGAACGACACCCTCACCGTGGTGGAAGACTGGAAGCTGGACACGCTGAAGATCCGCCGCCGCAAGGGCCTGATGGATATCAGGGGCAGGATAGTCGTGACCCCCTTCGAGGAAGGCGACTATGCCATGCCGCACATTTTCCTGCTGCGCCGCGAAGGAGGCAAGATCGACACGCTGCGCTTCGACAGCGTGGTTTTCCACGTGGCAGAGTTCCCCATAGACTCCGCCCGGGTGGCCAGGAACGAGCTCCAACCTCTGGTGAGGTATCCTCTCACGTTCAAAGAGCTGCTGCCCTGGCTGCTGGGAGGACTGTTCCTCCTCGGCCTGCTGGCCGCAGGCATCTCCATGTGGCTGGCCCGCGCCCGCCGCAAGGAATACGAGCTCACCCATGAGCCCGCCCACATCACCGCACTGCGGAAACTGGATGCCTACAGGGGTAACGGATTCTGGGCGCCCGAGAAGCAGAAAGCCTTCTATTCCGGCGTCACCGACACCCTCAAAGCCTACATGGAGGCCCGTTTCGGGGTGGATGCCCCGGAGATGACCACCGCCGAGGTGTTCGATGTCCTGAAGGGCGCCAAGGGCCTTCCGGAAGACGTTTACGGCAATACCAAGGAGCTGTTCGAGACCGCGGACCTCATCAAGTTCGCGAAATTCACGGCCCCGGACGAATATAATGCAAAGGTGGTTCCCACCGCCGTCCGTTTCGTGACGGAAACCTATCAGAACGCGCTTGAGGAGGAGCCGGAAGGAGATGTTCTTTGAGTATCCCAAGCTTCTCTGGCTGCTGGCTCTGCCGGTGCTGCTCGCGGTCCACTACCTGTGGCTGGAACTGAGCGGCAGGCGCCCGCACATGCGGGTGTCGGCATCGGCCCCCTGGCTGGCCGGAGGCGGCAGCGTGCTCGCGTGGCTGAGGCATCTCCCGTTCATCCTCCGCACCGCGGCCCTCTGCCTCATAATCGTGGCGATCGCCCGCCCGCGCTCATCTACCGAAACCGAAAAGATTGACACCGAGGGAATCGACATCGTGCTGGCGATGGACGTATCCACCTCCATGCTCGCGCGGGATTTCGACCCCGACCGCATCAGCGCAGCCAAGGACATTGCCATAGAATTCATCGCCCAGCGGCCTTCGGACCGCATGGGGATAGTGGTGTTCGCGGGGGAGAGCTACACCCAGTGTCCCCTGACTACCGACCGCGCCACCCTCATCAACATGATGAAGGATGTGCAGACGGACCTCATCGAGGACGGCACCGCTATCGGCAACGGCCTGGCGACCGCGGTGGCGCGCATGAAGGATTCGGACGCCAAGAGCCGCGTGGTCATCCTCCTCACCGACGGTGTGAACAACAGGGGAGAGATAGCGCCCGCGACGGCGGCGGAGATAGCGAAGACCTACGGCGTGCGAGTGTACACCATAGGCATGGGCACCCGCGGGGAGGCCCCCTATCCGGTGATGACCCCCTGGGGGGTGGAGGTCCGGAAGATCCCCGTGGAGATAGATGAGGACCTGCTGAAATCCATCGCGGAGGCCACCGGAGGGCGGTATTTCCGCGCCACCGACAACACCAAGCTATCGGAAATCTATTCCGAGATCAACCAGATGGAGAAGGTGCGCACCACGGTGGACAGTTTCCCAGTATATAAAGAACTGTTCGGCAAATATGCCATTTGGGCGCTGGTATGCCTGCTGCTCGAACTGGCGTTGCGCCTATTCATAAGGAGGCTGCCGTAATGCTGATATTCGCGAATCATCAATACTTGCTACTGCTGCTTCTGGTGCCGCTGATGCCCCTGCTATACGGGCTTGTGCGTTGGCTGCGCAGGGAGCGCCTCCGCCGCATCGGGGATGAAGCCCTGGTTAAGCAGTTGATGCCTTCCTGGTCCGCTTCCAAGGGCTGGGTGCGTCTGGTGCTCTTCGACTTGGCATTCGGCTTCTTCGTGATCGGCCTGGCCCGGCCGCAGATAGGAGCCAAACTCCAGGAGAGGGAGACCAAGGGTGCGGAGATCATGATATGCCTCGACGTGTCCAACTCCATGCTGGCCAAGGATTATTCCCCCAACCGCCTGGAGCGCGCCAAGCTGGCGATTTCCCGCATAACCGACAAGTTGCAGGACGACCGCATCGGCCTAATCATATTTGCCGGGAGCTCCTTCGTGCAGCTGCCCATCACCAACGACTACGTGTCGGCCAAGATGTTCCTGAACAGCATCAGCACCGAATCCGTGCCCGTGCAGGGAACGGCCATCGGCGATGCCATCCTCACCGCCACGCGCAGTTTCAGCGCCCAGAGCGAGAAGAGCCGGGCCATAATAGTTATAACCGACGGCGAGAACCATGAAGACGACCCCGTGGAAGCCGCAAAGCAGGCCGCTGAACTCGGCATCAAGATATATACGATAGGTGTGGGATCGCTCCGCGGCGAGCCCATCCCCATGGACGGGGAACTCCTCAAAGACAAGGACGGCAACATCGTGGTGACCCACCTCGACGAAGATACCCTGCAGAAGGTAGCGGAGGCGGGGAACGGGGCCTACGTGCATGCCGGAAACGAGGAATTCGGCCTGAACCCGATAATCAACGACATCAACAAGCTGGAGGAGGAGTACTACAAGTCGGTGGTGTTCGAGGAGTATGACGAGCAGTACATGTATTTCTTCGCGGTGGCGCTGGCGCTGCTGGCGATAGAGATGCTGATAGGCGAAAGGCGCTGGAAAAGGAGAATGTTCGAATGAGAAAGATATTGTGCATATTGCTGATACTTAGCGCGTTGCCGCTGTCCGCCCAAGTGGACAGGAAGGAGGTGCGCGCCGGCAACCGCGCTTACCGCAAGGGTAACGTCGAGGCCGCCGAGTTAGAATACAGGAAGGCGGTGGCCAAGGACAGTACTTCGGTGGCCGGATGGAACAATCTGGGCGTCGCGCTCAATGCCCGTGGCGACGTGCAGGGGGCGAAGCAGGCCTTCGATAAGGCCATCGGCACCTCGTCCTCCGACAAGGACCTGGCCCGCGGCTATTTCAACGACGGCTGCTCTTCGCTGGAGGCCAAGGATTACGGCGGGGCTGTGAAGAGTTTCCGCAAGTGCCTGCAGCTGGACCCGGACAATATGGATGCAAAGGAGAGGTATTCCTATGCGAAGAAGATGCTGAGGGACCAGCAGCAGAACGGTCAGAACGGCCAGAATGGTCAGAACGGTCAGAACGGCGACCAGAACCAGGATCAGCAGAACCAGGACCAGGACCAGAATCAAGACCAAAACCAAGACCAAAACCAAGACCAGCAGGACCAGCAAGATCAGCAAGATCAACAGGACCAGCAGGACCAAGACAAGGATCAGGATCAGGACGGCGAGGACCAGCAACAGCAGAACCAGCCTCAGCCGCAACCCCAGCCTCAGCCCGGCCAGCAGCCGCAGATATCACCCCAGCAGGCCCAGCAGATGCTGCAGGCCGTGCAGGCAAAGGAGAAGGAGACCCAGGACAAGGTGAACAAGCAGAAGGCGGCGGTGCTGCAGTCCCGGCAGAAAGAAAAGAATTGGTAGTATGAAACGTCTTTTAACCATATTCGCGTCCATGCTGGTGGCAGCAGGCATGCATGCACAGTCCGTGCGTGTCGAAGCCCCCAACCTAGTGGCAGCGGACGAACAGTTCAACGTGAGTTTCTCGGTGGAGGGAGAGCACGCCCCAAGCGAGTTCGAATGGGAACCCGGGGACGGATTCCGTCTGGTTTGGGGCCCGCAGAAAGGCACTTCCACATCTATCAGCATAGTTAACGGCAAGCGCTCCAAGAGCGTTACCAATTCCTATACCTATGTGCTGATGCCTGTGCGCACCGGCACTTTCACCCTTCCCTCCGCGGTGGCCACCATCCAGGGAAAGAAGGTAAGCAGCCGGAGTTTTTCCATCGAGGTAGTGGCCGGCAGTCCATCCAAGGGTAGTTCCGCCCAGTCATCTTCCGGCACCGGCGGCAACGCCCGGGCCGCACAGGCGACCGGGTCCGTATCGTCGGACGACATCTATATGCGCCTGATAGTCAATAAGACGCGTGCGGTGGTAGGGGAAGGCATCTCCGCGACCCTCAAGCTCTACCAGAGGGTGAACATTGCAGGATTCGAGGATGCCAAGTTCCCCAGTTTCAACGGTTTCTGGAGCCAGGAACTGGCTGCTCCTTCGAACATAGAGTTCAAGCGCGAGAACGTGGGCGGGGAGATCTTCAACACCGCCGTCCTGCGCAGCTGGAACCTCATCCCGCAGAAGGCGGGGGATGTGACTATAGAGCCGGCCGAGCTTGTGTGCCTGGTGAACGTGAGGGCCGCGTCTTCATCTTCCGGAAGCATCTTCGACAGCTTCTTCCAGGACAGCTACCGCCAGGTGCGCAAGCGTGTGTCTACCCAGCCGGTGACACTTCATATATCCGCCCTTCCTGCAGGCGCTCCGGCCTCGTTCGGAGGCGGTGTAGGCAAGTTCGAGATGAAGGCGGAGCTGACGAAGGATTCGCTGAAGACGCACGACGCCGCTTCGCTGAAGGTAACCATCTCCGGCACCGGCAACCTGGCGCTGCTGACTGCGCCCAAGGTGTCGTTCCCGCCGGATTTCGAGCAGTACGACATGAAGTCCACCGACGCCGGCCGCAGCCGCGTGTTCGAATATCCTTTCATCCCGCGCAGCCACGGAGAGTTCGAGATCGGGCCGGTGGAGTACAGCTACTACGATATCGCTTCCGGCAGATACGTCACCCTTTCATCCGGCCCTCTGCCTCTGTCGGTGGCGCGCGGAGCCGAGCTGGAAAGTGCGGTTCCCTCCGGCGGCCAGTTGGTTCAGAACCGCAGGGACGTGAAGGACCTGGGGAGCGATATCCGCTTCATCTACAGCAAGTTGCCATCCCTCTCCGGTACCGGCCGTTTCTTCGTGTGGTCCCCCCTGTTCTGGGGTCTGGCCGCGTTCCTGCTTCTGGCCGCCGCCGCGGTGTGGTTCATCCTCCGCAGGCGCGCTGCACTCCGTGCGGATGTGGCCGGCAGCCGTAACCGTGCCGCCACCAAGATGGCCCGGAGGCGCCTCGCCCTCGCCGGGGACTTCCTCCAGAAAAACCTCTACACGGCCTTCTATGAGGAACTGCACAAGACCCTGCTGGGTTTCATTTCCGACAAACTGAACCTGGACGCCAGCGACATGAGCAAGGAAAACATAGTCTCCCGCCTCTGCTCGGAGGGTGTCTCCGAAGGCCTGGCGACGGATTTCTCCGCGCTTCTGGATGCCTGCGAGTATGCCCGCTACGCGCCCGATGCCGGCCATGATGCCATGAACAGCCATTACGAGAGTGCGGTTTCGGTGATATCTGCGATAGATTCTTCCATGAAAAAGAAAAAGACTTCCGGCGGCGCGGCGGTGCTTGCGCTGCTGCTGATGCTGGTGCCTATCGGCGGCCATGCCGCGGATGCGTATCTCGATTCCCTCTGGAATGCCGGCGTGGCGGCCTATTCCGACGGCCGCTGGCAGGATGCCTCTCAGGCATGGGGGGCAATTGAGAGCGTCGGGATGGCATCTCCCGAGCTGTACTGCAACCTTGGAGATTCGTATTTCCGGCAGAGCATGCTGGCCGAGGCCATCCTGTATTATTCCCGGGCGCTGAAGCTGGATCCATCCTATGCCGATGCCCGCTACAACCTGGAATTCGCCCGTTCTCTTACTCAGGACAGGATCGATTCCGTGCCGGAGTTCTTCTTGAGGACCTGGATGCGCAAACTCTGCTGGATGCTGCCTTCCGATGCCTGGGCGTGGATTTCCCTGGGCCTGCTCGCCGCCGTTCTGGCGCTGGCCCTGATGTTCCTGCTGGGCCGCGGCCCGGCTGCCCGCAAATGGGGTTTCTTCTGCGGCCTGGCAGCGTTGATACTGATGGTTTTCACTTTGGTTTTTGCCGGCTGGCAGAAGCGTGACTACCTCCGTGCGGACGATGCCGTGGTCATGCGACCGGTGGTTCCGGTGAAGAGCGCGCCGTCCGGTGCGGACACCAAAGATCTGTTTATCCTGCATGAAGGCACCTGCGTCGAGGTTTTGGACAGCGTGGGGGACTGGTGTAACGTAAAACTGTCCGATGGAAGGGAAGGATGGCTCAGAAAGGACGGAATTACCATTATATAATGTGGATAAATTGTTGATAAATGTTTGTTTATTGCGGAATTCTTTCTATATTTGCAGCGCAATTGTGCCCGCTTGGGCGCGTTTGCCAGTTTAGTTTGTAGTTTAATTTTTAGTTAACTAAATAAAATAAAGTATGAAAAAGTTTTTCGCAATTGCAGTTGCTTTGCTCATCAGCGTTGCTTCGTTTGCACAGGAGAAAGGTCCTTATGAGACCAATGCTCTTGGCGACAACGTGTTCTGGGGCCTCGGCATAGGTGGAAATTCCATTTGGCAGTGGTCCAACGCAGGAAGCGTTCCTTTCGTGACTGTTCCCGGTCTTGCACTCGAGGGATATGTCGGAAAGTGGTTCACTCCCGGCGTAGGTCTCCGTGCAGGTTACTATGGCCTCACCCAGAATCTCTTCAATCAGGGTCAGCACATGCTCGCTCTCGATGTCCTGTGGAACTTCTCCAACAGTGTTTTTGGCTATAAGGAAGATCGCAAATGGAGCTGGGCTCCTTATTTCCGCGCAGGTCTCGATGCATTCGGTGAGAACGGAATCTTCAAGGGAGTCAACAACGAGTGGGTTCTCGGTTTCGGTTCCATGATCACCTGCAAGCTCAACGACAAGATGAATTTTGTCATCGACAATCCTTTCGTCGTCGCCAAGGCTTCCGAGATGGCCGCTACTGCAGCCAACATCAAGAACGACAACTTCTTCAACAAGGTTACTTCCAGGTTCGCATTCCCTTATGCCGTGATGGTAGGTCTCCAGTGGAACGTTGGTAAGACCACTTGGACCACCACCGCCGCCACCGCCGCCGCTGCCGCTGCCGCTATTGCCGCTGCCAATGCAGCTGCCGACAAGGCAAAGGCTGACGCACAGAAGACCGCTGACGATGCACAGGCTGCCGCCAAGGCCGCTCAGAGCGAAGCCGCTCAGCTCGTAGACGAGGCTAAGAAGGCTGCCAGCACCAATGTTGATGGTCTGTTCGACGAGCCCGTCGTGGTTTACTTCCAGATTGGCCAGAGCACTCTCACCAAGGCTGAGAAGGCACACGCCGAGTATGCTATCAAGAACATCATCGCCCGTGGCGAGAACGTGAAGTTCACGCTCAATGGTAGCGCCGACACCGGAACCGGTTCCAAGGCTCGCAACAAGCAGCTCTCCAAGCAGCGTGCCCAGACTGTCTACAACCTCGTTGACGAACTCGGCGTAAGCCGCGAGAACATCACCGTGGTCGAGTGGGATGGCACCGAGAGGTTTGCTACTCCTGAGCTCAACCGTGCTGTTATCATCGAGAAGCAGTAATTTCCTGAGTGAAATTAAACAGGCTGGCTGACCGCCAGCCTGTTTTTTTGTTATCTTTGCGCCATGAAAAGGATTATTACGGCAATCATGTTCATGTGCGCGGCAATCACGGCCGGTGCACAGGAAGGGATAGTCACATATTACGACGGAAGCACTTCCGTCAAGGTGGACGGTTTTACCTGGAATATCAGTTCCATAACCCTTGCCGACACCCTTACCTATATTACTATTAATATAGTTCCTTCAAAGGTGCTGCCCAGGTTGGATTATTACACGAATCCCCCTGCAGTCATCTCCGCAGGGAGTATGGAACTCACCTGCATCGGCGCACTGGACCGCCAAAGCGATCTGACCAAGTGGCATGAGAGCGTGCGCGGGCGCGCATACGGCTGGGCGAATACCGAGCCGGATGCCCTATATTCCTACACCCTGGTTTTCGGCGGGCGCGTCCCTTACGGGCTTACGGACATCAAGATATCCAACGTACGCGCCGGGGGCTATGCTTTCAGTTTCTCCACCAAGGGAGATCTAGAAAACCCCGATCCTTGCGAGAATGTGGAGATCAGCGAAGCACAGGTTGTGGAACAGGCCGCGGCCGACAAGTATGGCATCACCGGAGTCTATGAATCCGTCCATGGATTCAGGCTCGCCGCGGTGCGTTATGCATCCAGCTACAGGCTTGTGTGCCTTGCTCCTAGCGAGGGCATGCCTTGGTGGCATGCAGGCGACGTCAAGGCAAGCACGTCCGGGCTCCAGATGAAAGGTGAGACAATTGTGGGTAAAGCCAGCTGCTTCATGGCAGACAAGCGCCTGCGCGAAGTGGATGTGGTTTTTGAAAAGACCGGCCTCAAGTTGGTATCCCCCGAAGGGACGGAAGTTTATATAAAGAAGTAAAATGCAGGAAATCAGGAACATTGCAATAATTGCCCACGTAGACCACGGCAAAACCACCCTGGTAGACCGTATGATCTATCAGGCCAATCTCGTGCGTCAGCCCGAGAATCTCGGCCAGTTGATCCTGGACAACAACGACCTGGAGCGCGAGCGTGGCATCACCATCCTCGCGAAGAACGTTTCGGTCACATACAAGGACGTCAAGATCAACATCATCGACACGCCCGGGCACAGCGATTTCGGCGGTGAGGTCGAGCGTGTGCTCAACATGGCGGACGGAGTGCTGCTGCTGGTGGATGCCTTCGAGGGCTGCATGCCCCAGACGCGTTTCGTTCTGCAGAAGGCCCTCCAGATGGGCAAAAAGGCTATAGTAGTTATTAATAAAGTAGACAAGCCCAACTGCCGTCCGGACGAGGTGCAGGAGGAGGTCTTCGACCTTATGTTCAACCTGGATGCCACCGAAGAGCAGCTAGACTTCAAGACGGTTTACGGATCCGCCAAGCAGGGCTGGATGTCGCTGGACTGGCACAAGCCTACCCATGACATAACTCCGCTGCTGGATGTGATCCTGGAGGAGGTGCCCGCGCCCGCAGTGGTGGAAGGCACTCCGCAGATGCTTATATCCTCCCTGGAGTATTCCCCCTACGTGGGGCGTATTGCAGTCGGGAAGATCACCCGCGGGTCGCTCCGCACTGGCCAGCAGATCAGCCTCTGCAAACGCTACGACGTGGTGCAGAAGCACAAGATCAAGCAGCTGATGACCTTCGAGGGCCTGGGCAAGAGCAATGTTGATGCCGTAGGATGCGGTGATATCTGCGCCGTGGTGGGCATCGAGGGATTCGAGATTGGGGATACCATCGCCGACCTGGAGAATCCGGAGGCCCTGCCGCCCATCGCCGTGGATGAACCCACGATGAGCATGCTCTTCACCATCAACAATTCTCCCTTCTTCGGCAAGGACGGCAAGTATGTGACCTCCCGTCATATCAAGGAGCGCCTCGAGAAGGAACTGGAGAAGAACCTCGCGCTTCGCGTGAAGCCCGGCCTGGGAGCAGATTCCTTCGTGGTTTACGGCCGTGGCGTGCTGCACCTTTCGGTGCTGATCGAGACCATGCGCCGCGAGGGATTCGAGCTTCAGGTAGGCCAGCCCAAGGTGCTGGACAAGACTATCGGCGGCCAGCGCTGCGAGCCTATAGAAGAGATGAGCATCGAGGTGCCCGAGGAATTCGTGGGCGCCGCCATCGAGATATCCACCCGCCGCAAGGGCGCTTTGATAAGGATGGAACCCCGTGGGGACCGTACGCTGCTCGAATTCGAGATTCCTACCCGCGGCCTGATGGGCCTGCGCAGTAACCTTCTCACCGCCACTCAGGGCGAGGCCATCGTGGCATACCGCTTCAAGGATTATCAGCCCTTCAAGGGCGAGATAGAGCACCGGAACAACGGTTCGCTGGTGTCGCTGGAGACGGGGGAGGCCAAGGCTTATTCCATGAACAAACTGCTGGACCGCGGCCGCTTCTTCGTGGAGCCCGGCGAGGAGATATATGCCGGTCAGGTGGTAGGAGAGCACACTCGCGAGCGCGACCTCAACATAAATATCTGCAAGGCGAAGCAGCTGACCAACGTGCGTGCCGCAGGTTCGGACGAGAAGATCCTTCTGCCTCCGGCCATCAAGTTCTCGTTGGAAGAGGCTTTGGAGTATATCCAGGAGGATGAACTCGTGGAAGTGACGCCGCATTACATGCGTATCCGCAAGATTTTGCTCGACCCTCTGGCGCGCAAAAGAAATAGTGATATCGCTGATTGATAATAGAAAAAAAATTTGTACCTTTGCAACCCTTTGTTATACCCTTAAATGGATTGGCACAAGGCGGTACGCAGTTTAACTGGCGTGCCGACGGAAAGTTCTTTGGCAATTCCGGTAATTCGGAGATTCTCGATGCGGATCTCGAAGTGGATGTTCATGTGGAAAGGGCCTCGCGCTTTTTCGGTGTGGACGCCGCTGTAACGGGCTGGGTGAAAGTGCTTTGCGACAGATGTCTCGAAGAACTGGAACTGCCCGTGAATACGGGATTCTGCTTGAGCGTCAAGTTCGGCGAGAATGCAGAGACGGCCGATGCGGGGGACAGGGAAATCGTTATGATTCCCGAAGGCTCTTCGGAGCTGGACCTTTCACAGTTCGTCTACGACTATACCTGCATTTCGCTGCCGATGCGCAGGGTTCATCCCGAAGGGGAGTGCAACCCGGACGCCCTGAAGTATCTGAATTCGGAAGAAACTGCAGGCGAGGCCCCCGCAGCCGGGAGCCCGTTTGCAGCGCTGAAGGACATTTTGAAATAACAAATAATAAAATATAGTACAATGGCACATCCGAAACACAAACTCTCAAAGCAGCGCAGGGACAAGCGTCGTACTCACGATTTTGCACCTGTTCCTACCCTTGCAACCTGCCCTAACTGCGGTGCAACCGTAATGTATCACAGGGTATGTCCCGAATGCGGTTACTATCGTGGCCGTCAGATTATCGTAAAGGACGAGAAGTAAAATCCCAGGGCCTCTTAGTTCAACGGATAGAACGGAGGTTTCCTAAACCTTAAATACAGGTTCGATTCCTGTAGAGGCTACGAAAATTGCTGGCTGCGGCCAGCATTTTTCGTTTGACGCCTCTACAGGAATCTGGGCGGCTGTGCCGCCCACCTGTCTTATCAGGGGCTCTGCCCCTAATATACCCCGCGGCTCCCGGCCTTAGTCCTTCGGACCGGCCTTCGCCGTTCGCGCTGCTGCGCTCATCTTCTTTTGGCGGGGGAGGGATCCCCCTGCGCCCCCTCGGTCGCTGCGCTCCGAAATCTGCGTTTTACGCAAGTGTTTGATTATTAATACTTTACTAAGATAGGTCGCTCAAAAAAGACGACCTGTTTTAGCAATTACCTGATTATTAGATTGATAGGGCGCGAAAGCGGGAGGT
>JAEENZ010000005.1 GCA_016283985.1 Bacteroidales bacterium
ATTTCATTACTCTCGAAGATGATAGGCGAGCTGCTGCTCGACCACGAGGAGGTGGGCCTTCCCGGGCTCGGCGCCTTTATGGCCGAGATGGTGCCCGCCAGTTTTTCGGACAAGGGATATACCATAAATCCTCCCTACAGGCGCGTGACGTTCATTCCGAGCCGTTCCGAAGACGATTCCCTCGTCACTCTCTACAGCCAGAGCAACGGCATCGATTACGATCAGGCCAAGGCCATCATCCAGCATTTCCTGGAGGAAACCAAGAAGGATCTCCTGGAGAAGAAGATGGTCGTTTTCCCAGGCTTGGGCCGTCTGCGCTCCACCCGTCAGAACAATTTCTTCTTCATCACCGACGAAGACCTGGATATCTTCCCCGATGGTTTCGGTCTCCCTCCGGTCAGCCTGAAGAACCACGTTGAAACGAAGGAGGAGGTTCAGGAGAAGGTTGAGGAACTGGTGACGCTCGTGGAAGCCCCGGCCGAAGAACTCCCTCAGGAAGAAGCCCCAGCCGAAGAACCCGCGCCCGCCGAAGAATCTCCGCTCCTGGAACTGGTAGAACCTGTTGCGGCGGAAGACACTGCCTCTGAAACTCATGCCACCCTCGGCACTGTAAGAGGGGGGACCGTGAGCGAAGCGAACGGTGGGGTCGAGCGCAGCGAGACAGTTTCAGAGGCAGTGTCTTCCAGGCGCAGGATGCCTCGCTGGCTCAAGACCACCCTGATCGTCCTCCTGATCCTTCTGGCGCTGGCAGCGTTGGCGCTTGCAACCTTCGTCATCCTGGCACAGGCCGCGCCGGACTTCATCGACTCCATACTCTACACTCCAGAGGAACTCCGGATAATCAATTACCAGTAGCCCGATGTCCGAACTCCTCTATCCAATCGAACCGGCCCCGCTGCTTGCCGTGAAATCCGCACGGGGGAATACGGAAATCCTTCCCATAGTCGAACCGAGCGGGCTTGTGATAGGCCGTAGCACCCGCAAGGCCTGCCACGGCCATCCAGAACTGCTGCATCCGGTGGTGCACCTTCATATAATAGATCCCTACGACAACATCTTCCTCCAGAAGCGTTCCGCAACGAAGGACCTCTATCCGGGCCGCTGGGACACCGCTGTGGGCGGACACGTCACCTACGGCGAGACCCTCATTGAATCCCTCATCCGCGAGGCCGGAGAAGAACTCGCATTCGTTGATTTCAACCCAACCCTGATAGAAAGCTATGTCTGGAACAGCCCGGATGAATCGGAACTTGTGAACGTGTTTGCGACCGTTACCGACAGGGACATCTCTCCGGACAACGACGAGGTGGACGAAGGCCGTTGGTGGACCAGGCTCGAGATTGCGGAAGCGATCGGCAAGGGTGTGCTGACGCCCCAGTTCGAGCAGGAATACACCCGTATCCAGGACAGACTCTTTGCCTTGTTATAGTATGGCGGATATCCAGAAATTCATAAAGGACCAACTCTCGGTCTGGCCGATGGCTGCGGCCAACTTCCGCTCGCTGAAGAACGCAGAATACCGTTTCATGGATGTCGGAGGCCTGAAGGTCACGCTTCAGAGCAATCCCTGCCGCATCATCTCATCCACCGCCGAGGTGGATGAAAAGTCCATCGCCGCAAGGCCCTGTTTCCTCTGCCCGAAAAACCGCCCCAAAGAGCAGTTCCACATAAAATACGAAGGCAAGAAGCACCGCAACTATAACGTTCAGGTCAATCCATATCCCATCTTCAAGAACCACCTCGTTGTGGTGCGCGACCAGCATCTCCCGCAAACGATCTGGCATCATTTCCCGGACATGCTGCTCTTCACGAAGATGTATCAGGATTTCACGGTATTCTACAACGGCCCCGTGAGCGGCGCGTCCGCCCCCGACCATCTTCATTTCCAGGCCTGCCCGAGGGGGATACTTCCGCTGGAGCTGGCGGCCGACAAGGCCCTGGACAGCGCCACGGGCGAACTCGAGCGCGTGCAGGATGCCACGCTCTACAAGTTCGACGGCTTCACCCGCGGGGTCTACATCCTCAAGGCGACCACCCAGAAATCCATGGCCAAGCTCTTCTACCGCCTGCTGGAGTGCTCTCCGCGCAGGGAAGGGGAGAACGAGCCGCGCTTCAACCTGTATTCGTGGTACAAAAACGGGGAGTTCCGCACGGCCGTGGTGCTACGTTCCAACCTGCGTTCACATCATTACTTCGCCGAAGGGGAGGATCACCTGACGATGAGCCCTGGAGCGGCGGACATGGCCGGATTCTTCATCGTTCCCCGTCCCGAAGATTTCCAGAAAATCACCCAGGAGCAGCTTTGCAGAATGGTGGAAGAAGTTTCCGTGAGCGAGGAGGATGATGCCCTCGTGGTCTGGCGCCTCACCCGCACCCAGCCCAAGATAGACGTTGGGATAATGGCGGCGCAGGAGATCACCTTCGAGATTATCTCCGACGGTGCAGGCCCCCAGCGTGTGAGCTGGTGCAACGGCAAGATCAATTTCAACGGCGCCCTCTACGATGAGCTCACCTTCGACGCCCGCACCCGCTCCACCCTGTTCAGCGAGCCCAGTTTCATCCTCCACGACATGCCCATAGGCATAGGGTTCCACTGGGAGCAGAAGATTACCCGCCGCTTCGCCGGCCGGCTCAAATTCATAGTCGAGGGAGACAAGATACGCGCCATCAACCGCATAGGGCTGGAGGACTACCTGCTCAGCGTTATATCTTCTGAGATGCACGCGGACGCCCCGCTCGAATTCCTGAAAGCCCACGCCATCATCTCCCGTTCCTGGGTGATGAGCAACCTCCGCAGCCATGAGCGCTTCGACGTGTGTGCGGATGACCACTGCCAGCGCTACCAGGGCCTGGACGGTGCCGTGGGGCAGAACGTGCGCGACGCGGTGGACCGCACCTGGGGCAGCGTCCTCACATATCAGGGCGAGCTTTGCGACGCCCGCTATTCCAAATGCTGCGGCGGCACGACCGAACTCTACAGCACCTGCTGGGAAGACAAGGACTATCCCTATCTGCAGGCAGTGGAGGATGCCCCCGCCCCCGGCGAAAAACCTTTCTGCGACACCGACGACGAGGAGATCCTCCGCAAAGTGCTGAACGATTACGACCTGAAAACCCGCGACTTCTTCCGCTGGACCGAGCGCCCTGCCGGCATCAAGTACCTCAAACCCCTCAAGCGCGGCCCGTCCGGCAGGATCTATGAGCTGGAGATAGAGGATGAAAAGGGCCGTAGGGTCATCGGCAAGGAACTTGCCATCCGCAAGGCCCTGAGTGCCAGCTGCCTCAAGAGTTCCGCCTTCGAGATCGAATGGAAGGACGGCGAATGCATACTCCACGGGCGCGGATGGGGCCACGGTGTAGGCCTCTGCCAGATAGGCGCTGCCGTGATGGCATCGAAGGGATACGACTGCGCGCAGATCCTCTCCCACTATTATCCCGGAACCGACATAACCCCCATGAAGGATGAGTAAAGGCAGGACTCCATGGCTCTGGGTGCCTACCCTGTATTTCGCGGAAGGCATACCATATTTTATAGTGAACGTCGTGTCCGTCACCATGTTCAAGAGGATGGGCATGGGAAACGCCGACCTGGCGATGT
>JAEENZ010000034.1 GCA_016283985.1 Bacteroidales bacterium
TGTCCATCATATTCCTCATCCTGCTCTGCAGTCTGCCGGCCCTCTCCGGCGGCGGGGATTTCCTAGGCCGTCTTCATCCCGGAGTCGAATGGGGAATGTCCCTTACTCCAGCCTCTTTCCACCATTACAATTATCTGGATGAATCGATAGGTTTCAGGATCAATGACGAGGGGTGGGATTATAGCACCAAGCTCGGTGCATTCATACTGGGATCGGTGGCGTTCGATATCACCCGGACCTTCAGCGTGGGTATCCTTTCCGGTTGGCAGGGGGTGGAACGGGACAGAAGGATAGTGCCGTTGATTTCCAGGCTGTCATTCTATCTGTCGGGCATGGAAGATGACAGCTTATTCGTCTATACCGACCTGGGTCTGGCCCTGGATGATTTGAAGAAGAAATGCAATTTCATGCAGATAGGAAGCGGATACCGCCTTTTGCTCACGCCCGGCTACTCTCTCAACTTCCGGGTGAGCGGCAGGATAGTCTATGACCGTCCTGAAGTGTGGGATCCCATCGAGGAAGAATACGTTTCAGAGCGCAACGTCAAGCGTAACGACGCCTGGTACTGCGCTCTGAACTTAGGCTTTTCCCTGGAATTCTAAAACAGGGAGTTCACTTTCGCTATTATCTCATCTGCCGGCAACTCCGGGCTGAGTACAAGTTCCGGTTCGAGAAGATGGAAGCCCTTGGCCATCGCTGCCAGGGAACCGCCTCCGGTTATGTTCAGCATCACCACGTCCTCTTTCCGGACCTGTCCTTCGCGGACGGCGGTGGCAAGCGCTTGCACGGCGCATGCGGGGGCGGGGAAGATATCGTATCCTTCGAGATTGCGGAACTGGAGTATCCAGTAGATAATATCGTCGTTGCTGGCCAGGAAGGAATCCCCGCGGCTGTCGACAAGAGCATCATAAAGGCCTCCTGCGATGCCATAAGGAGGTTTGCGGTTGCTTAGCACCTTGGCAAGGATACTTTCGGCCTGGCGGCGTCCCACCTCAGGTTCAAGAGCAACGAGTTCCCTCTTCCTGGCCTGCCATGAATCGTGCAGAAGGGTGAAAGGCTTGTTCTGGGCGACGAAAATCTTCATCTTGGTATCGCCGAACCGCCCGTCCTCGATAAGGCGGAGGTTGTTCTCCCAGGCGGCGATTGCGCCGGTGCCTGATCCCACTGCCTGGAAATAAGCGTCAGGGATGCATCCTATGGCCTCTACGGCAGAAAGTAGGGTAGTACCCATGCCGTCGCGTCTGGCGACGTTCTTGGCCCCTCCTTCTGCGAAATAACGGGGGTCCTGGCATATCTTCTCGCCAAGGGCGATGGCATCGTAGTAATCCGAGCCGGCGGGGGAGGCGACAAGCTTGACGCAGGGGTTCAACTTATGCTGGAACCAGAGGTCGTGGCGGTTATCGAAAGGAACGCAGATCACGATAGGAATGTCGTTGTCCGAGCATACCTGTGCGAAGGCGCGGGCCGTATTGCCGGCCGACTGCACCACAAGCGTGCGTTTTTCCTTCTTGTCCATGCGGGCGCACACGCTGAATGCCTCGGTCTCCTTGAAAGAGCAGGTCTGGAACTTTGCACCAATCTTCGGATTATAACCGGAGAAGGTGATGTAAAGATTATCCAGGCCGAGAAACTTGCCCAGGCCCTTACTGTGATAGGTGACAGGGGCACAGGAATGGCGCAGCGTGCGCTGGATAGGCATCCATTCGGCATAACGGTAAAGCCCCTTGAGGTCGTCACGCGGGGTGAACTTCTTGTTCTCGTAGACGGCTCTGACCAGAGAAGGGGAGGGGGCCTCCGGATCTGCAAGAGTCCATCCGCGGTCTTCGAAAATGCGGCCCGTGCCGACATTCATCAGTTTATACTTGGTTCCTTGAAACTTCATGGCAGCTAAGGTTTATAATGCATAGAAAAGTTTGGTCATATAGGCTGCAAACAACAGCAGCAGAAGCGTCGCATCGAAACGGTCCAGAATGTTCTTCTTTCCCGTGTATATCCCCGTCCAGACCAGTATGATGCTGAGCAGGAGGGCGGCATAATCGTACATGTCCACGCGGGCGAAACTGGTAGGGGAAACTATAGCGGAGACGCCCAGGATCAGGAAAAGGTTGAACACGTTGGAACCCAGTATGTTGCCAAGCGCCAGCTGGCTGCGTTTCTTGGCCAGGGCCACGATGCTCGTTACGAATTCAGGCAGGGAAGTACCCATCGCCAGCACGGTTATGGCGATGAACTTGTCGCTCACGCCTATCATGCGGGCAATACTCTCCGCGGAACGGACAAAGAGCCTTCCTCCCAGGATGAGGCAGACCAGACCTCCGACAATCAATATGATAGCATAATAGAGAGGGAAGTCTTTGGAAGGCGTTTCTTCTTCTGCGGGAGCGTCAGTGCGGAAACTGTAGATGATATAAAGGATGAACAGCGCTACCAGCACTATGCCTTCTACCCTGCTCAAGCCCCCGTATTTACCCATGAAGACCACTATGAAAGTGGCCAGGATGGTGATGGGTATGTCCCGGAATTTGTTCTGGCGTGTAATCGCAACCGGCACTATCATGGCCGAAACGGCCAGTATGAGGCTGGTATTGAATATGTTGGAGCCGATGATGTTGCCAACTGCGATATCGGAATTCCGGGCTATCGCGCCCGTTACGCTTACCACCAATTCCGGTAGGGAAGTGCCGAAACCGACTATGACCAGGCCGATGACGAATTCACTGATACCCGTCCTGCGCGCTACGGAAGATGCTCCGTCCACCAGGACGTTCGCCCCGCATATAACCATGGCGAGGCCCAGAAGCAGGGTTATTATCTGTAAAAACATTGTGTAAAGTTACTCCTTTATTTGCAATTTACAAACATTCTCTACATGCTGGGTATGCGGGAACATGTCAACGGGCTGGACGGCGGTTATTTCGTATTTTTCCGCCATCATGGCAAGGTCTCTTGCCTGGGAGGCCGGATTGCAACTGACGTAGACGATACGCCCCGGAGCAGCGTCCATTATGACTTTCACGACGTCTGGATGCATGCCCGCACGGGGCGGATCGACTATCATCACGTCCGGACGGCCGTGTTCGGCTATGAAATCCGCCGTGAGCACGTCCTTCATGTCTCCCGCGAAGAATGAGCAGTTGTCTATCCCGTTGGCCTCGGCGTTGATACGTGCATCCTCGATGGCCTCCGGAACATACTCGATTCCAATCACCTTGGATGCCTTGCGGCTCACGAACTGGGCTATGGTACCCGTGCCGGTATAGAGGTCGTAAACCACCTCATCTCCCTGTAAATCAGCGAATTCCCTGGCCACTTCGTAAAGATTGCATGCCTGCAGGGTGTTGGTCTGGTAGAAGGATTTAGGTCCTATCTTGAAGCGCAGGCCCTCCATTTCTTCATAGATGGCCTCATCGCCCTTGTACAGAATGCACTTCTGGTCAGATATGCTGTCGTTCAGCTTGGCGTTTATGATGTAGTAGAGAGACGTAATCTGGGGGAATTCGGCCGCCAGAGCATCCAGGAAGGCCTTCCTGCCACCGAAATCACAGGCAAAGCAGACAATGGCCATGGTTGCTCCGCTTTCCGTAGTACGGACGAATATGGTGCGGAAGACACCCCTGTTCTCCCTTATATTATAAAAGGGGATACCGTGCTCTATGGCGTATCTTTTCGCGAACAGGCGTATTGAATTGGATGGTTCCGGCTGGAGGAAGCACTCCTGCAGGTCCAGAACCTTGTCGAAGAACTTACCCACGTGGAAACCAAGCCCGCAGCGCTGTTCGTCCGTCAGGCCTTCCGGATCTTCGTCCGGGAGTATCCATCTGCGGTCGGAGGCCGTGAATTCCAGTTTGTTACGATAGAAAACCGTACGTTCGGAGGGAAGGGTAGGGAGGATTTCAGGAACATTCAGATGTCCGATACGCACCAGCTGGTCGTAGACCTGCTGACGCTTGGCTTCAAGCTGGAGAGTATAGGGGAGAGGTTGCCATTTGCAGCCGCCGCATACCCCAAAATGCCTGCAGAAGGGCTCCAGACGGTCTTTTGACGGTTGTTTGATGGTCAGAATACTGCCCTCCAGATAGTTCTTTTTCTTTTTAAATACCCTGATATCGACAACATCTCCCGGAACGGCGAACGGCACGAAAACCACCTGTCCGTCAGGACTGTGAGCGATAGCCTTACCTTCGGCTGCAACAGCCTCGACCGTAATATTCTCCAGGACTAAATCGACTTTCTTTCTAGACATCTTTCAAAAATAATCCATCCTGAAACATCCAGTGTTTCCCGAATGCGAAGATAAGCATTTTTTTGCTACATTTGTAGATAGAGCCACTTTTGTTACACAATTTATATTATGTTAAGTTATAGATATTGATCAATCCCCTATACCATGTTATTACCTATTTTACAAGCTGAAGCGGCGGCCGTCGAAAAATTCACGGCCGACTCCATCCAGGCCAAGACTGCCGAGACCCTCGACTTGATCAGAAACACAGACACCAACGTCCTTCTCGAGAATCTCGGCCAGCAAGCCATCCATTTCGGCCTCAAGGTGCTCGCAGCGCTGGCTATCTACATTATCGGCGCCTGGATCATCAAGAGGATCACCAAACTCGTTGCCAAGGGCTTTGAACGTAAGAAATCCGATGCTGCCCTGGCATCGTTCGTCAGGAGCCTTGTTTCCATCACCCTCTGGGTCCTGCTAATTATCATCACAATCGGCGCACTCGGTGTCAACACAACATCCCTGGCCGCCCTCCTTGCTGCCGGTGGCATGGCCATAGGCATGGCACTGAGCGGCACGGTCCAGAACTTCGCAGGCGGCATCATGCTGCTTGTCTTCAAACCCGTTAAAGCCGGCGATTTCATTGAGGCTCAAGGCTTTATAGGCACTGTGAGTGAAATCAACATCACCAGCACCAAACTCATAACCCTCGACAACAGAGTGGTTTTCATCCCTAACGGAGCTCTCTCCAGCGGCACAATTAACAACTTCTCCGTCAATGAGTTACGCCGTGTTGACATAACCGTGAACATAGCCTATGGTAACGATATAGACAAGGCTAAGGAAACAGCCCTGGAGATAATCAAATCCAACCCCAGCGTACTGGACTCCTCCACCCCGGGCGCGGCTGATCCTTTCGTAGCCCTGCTCAACTTCAAGGAAAGCACCATAGAGCTGGTTACCCGCACATGGGTAAAGGCTCCGGATTACTGGCCTGTCTACTTCTGGATTAACGAAAACCTGTATGCCCAACTTCCCAAGAAAGGCATCAATTTCAGTTTCCCTCAGTTGAACGTAAATCTGAAGAACGGCTAGTCCTTCCCTATCAGGCTGAGAAACTCGCTGCGCGTGCGCGCAGAAGCGAGAAATACACCGGAAAAAGCCGACGTCGTAGTTACGGCGTTGGTTTTTTCTACTCCCCTCATGCTCATGCAGGTATGCATGGCCTCGATTACCACCGCAACGCCCAGAGGATTCAGGGCGTCCTGTATGCAGTCACGGATCTGTTCAGTAAGCCTTTCCTGCACCTGGAGACGTCTTGCATAGCACTCCACTACCCTCGCAATCTTGCTCAGGCCGGTAATCTTGCCGTCGGGGATGTAAGCCACGTGGGCCTTGCCGATGAATGGCATCATGTGATGCTCGCAAAGGGAATACAACTCGATATCCTTCACCACGACCATGTGCTTGTAATCCTCCTCGAAAAGGGCGGATTTGATGATTTCCGCGCCATCCTCTTCGTATCCCTTGGTGAGGAACTGAAGGGCCTTGGCGACCCTTTCCGGGGTCTTCAGGAGCCCTTCACGGGATCCGTCCTCCCCTATCAGGGAAAGAATGGCCTTGACGTGCTCCGAAAGCTGCTCCGTGGTTTCGGTATCGTATTGTTCTATCCTCTTGTATGACATGGTGCAAATATACAAAAAAAGGCGGACACCGGAGTGCCCGCCTTGAATCTGACATAAAGGATTAGTCCTTCTCGACAAGGGTAAGCTCGACAGAGGTAGTATACTTGTCGTTGCCGTTTTCGATATTGCCATTCACGTTGAAGAAGCAATAGTCTACGTTGTCGACCTTCTGGAAATCGAGGGTGCCGGTAGCCTTGGCGTTGAAAATGTAGTTTCCTTCGCCCTTGAGTTCATAGGCGAAAGACTTGGCGGTAGGCAGGGTATAAGGCCCGGAGAAAGAATCTGCATTGGTGAAATTGATGAGGAAGGTTCCGTTCTGGGTGAAGTTGATATCCTTGACTCCGTAGTCAGCAAGATTGACATTGGGAACGTTCACCTTGTATTCCTTCAAAAGGTCTGCAACATCGTCAAGCTTCAGGACGCCATTGGAAGCCTCGAGCTTTACGCCAACGCCGTTCTTGTCGAGCTGGCCTCCCTTGACGGAGACGACGACGCGGACGACACCCCATTTGCGGCAGAGATTAAACTCGGTCGTTCCCTCCTGAGGAGCGGGAGTATTGTCAACCGTCTCGGCCGTAACGGTCTGTGTTTCGGAAGGAGCACCGGTAGCGCTGGTCATGGTAATTTCTACGGACTTGGTCTGGGCGTTTACCTTGACGGTGGCGAAACCTGCGATTTCATACTCACCGGTAGCTTCGTTATAAACATAGGTTTTGATCTCGATGATCTCATCGCCTGCAGAGGCCTTGGTCGAAACGACCTTCTTGGTGATGATGGCATATCCACCTTCGGTGAATTCGATGTCCTTGATAATGGTCTTGGTCTCGGCATCCTGGGAAATAACGACCTGCTGGGATTCCGTCACGGTGTTGAATTCAACCTTTACGGCAGCATCGGCAAGTGCAGGTGCTTCGAAAGTAGCTTCTTCTACCTTGGGG
>JAEENZ010000035.1 GCA_016283985.1 Bacteroidales bacterium
TGATCCGCAAAGCCCTTGCCGCCGGCCTGATTTGACAATTTTTAATCTTTTATGCATATGAAGTATTTGAAATGGGAATACCTCGCCCCAGAAGTGGAGGTTTTGGAACTCGCTCTGCAGGGCGTAATCGCCCAGAGTGGAGACATCGCAGACTCCGGCGAGAACGATGAAGTTGGTTGGGTAATTTAAAGAACGATGAGAGTATGAAAAAGTTGTTTGTTCTGGCAGCGCTTGCCATCGTCTCGCTGGCATGCCAAAAAAATGATATTGACGACATCGCCGTCAATACTGATGCACCTGTTTTCTATGCATCGTTTGATGATACCAAGGCCGGTTTCAACTATGATTCCGGAGAAAAACTCTATTCCCATTATTGGGATCTCAATGACGAGGTGGCCATTTTCCCAAAGGGAAGCAAATACGATCAATATAGGATTACGAATGCTTCCGGCGGAGTTCTTGGATTGTTTGCAGCCCATGTAGGAGAACATAATATCGAGGATAGGGGTATTTATGTTCACAATCTGGCGGTCTATCCCTATTCCGCCGCTGATGACGAGGCTGTTTCTTTCAATGACAGAATCTATGTCAATTTCCCTGCGGATTCTCCGGAGTTCGATGCCTCTTCCCCCGTCTATGGTTATGAAAATCTTCTTCTGGCAGGTAGCGAAGATACTCATTTGACTTTCACCAGCTATGTTGGCTGGTTGAAGGTATCCTTAAAGGGAGATTTCGCCATCAAAAACATCCATATCACAGGTAATAATAGCGAAAATCTGACCGCCGGTGGCATGCAGTTTACCTATTATACGGGCTCCCACACTTTTGGGTATCTGGGAGCGGGAAGTGTGACGAAATATAGAAATCTCCGTTTCAAGGCTCCGTACCCGACGCTCTCAACGTCATCTTACACGGACTTTTATATTGCTATTCCTTTTAATGTCACGCTCAGCAAGGGGTACACCCTAGTTATCACCAAAGAGGACGACACAACGGTTACGCTTGTAAACAATGCTTCTACGAAGATTCAGTGGAACAAGGTTACCCCTACGACTCCGATTTCAGTCAGCGAGTATGAGACTGTTTCTTCTGCTACTTCGCTGGGGTCCGAGACGGCAAACTGCTATGTGGTGTCCGCTGCCGGTTCGTATCGCTTCCGTCCTGTAAAGGGTAACAGCGCGACTTCTGTCGGCAGCGTGGCAAGTGTTTCCGTCCTTTGGGAAACGGACAACACGTACACACCAGTAAGCGTTGGGGATATTATCGAGTCTGTCAGCTACTATCCTTCCTTCAATTATATAGTATTCTCAACGCCCGGCGTTTTCAAAGAAGGAAATGCCCTGATTGTGGCAAAGGACTCCGAAGATAACGTCCTTTGGAGCTGGCATATCTGGTGTACTGATACGCCAGCGGAAGTGACCCTGACCTCTGGAACCGAGACCACAACCTTCATGGACCGTAACCTGGGCGCCCTTTCCGCCACGAAAGGCGACGGGCTCATCACCCATGGCCTCTATTATTTCTGGGGAAGGAAGGATCCATTCTATTTCAGTAACGCTAGAACCGCCACAAGTGATTTCGCAAGGGTTCAAGGAACGCTTGCATTGCCTACGGCTACCTATACTGATGCAAGTAAAGGTACGGTTGAATACATTACTGCCCATCCTACCGAAATTGTCTCTGTAGGAGGAGGTGAACCATATTATAACCGGTGGTTTAAGGACGTACCTGCAACGGCTTGGTGGTCCAACACCAAGACTATGTATGATCCTTGCCCGCCCGGATATGTTACCTACAACAATAATACGAGCAGTACAAATATTTTCAAATTGCTGTATGATACTCCTGACGACATGTATGATGATCCTGGCGACATGTATTCTTTTGGCGGTAGTGGTAGCTTCTTCTATACTACTGTAACTGACGGCACCAACAGCCTCTGGTTCCCCGCTGCCGGTAGCGCATCAACACAGTATCCTTCCATAAGCGTGGGTGCATCCAAGTACGGAGGTCATTACTGGTTGGGGCCCAATAGTGGTGCATATAATGGAACTAGCTATACTTTTGATTTTTATATTGATTCAGAGTTAGCTTCCCCTTCCATTTCTTTGCTATCTTCCTGGGTATACGCGAATAATATATATTCCGTCCGCTGCCAGAAAATCCTGTAATCTGCCGTTCCATTAATTCGCCTGATTATCAGGTAAATCCACAAAGAAGGGTGCTCGATTTTGAGCACCCTTCTTTGGTTAAATCATAGTGTCACAGACAACAGTTCTCTGGCTATCTGGTGCAGGCCGGCTTCGATACGTTTTGCCTGATTATCGGAAATGTAGGTATCTCCTCCTTTATAATGCCGCATCAGACTTGGCGACAGGCCTATCCTCTGCGCGAACTTGGACACGTTGATAAAATCAAAAGCGTTGAAAAGCGCCGATATATCGTATTTATAGTCAAACACCAAATCCTGCAACTCTTCCGGCACTTCTTCCCCATTGTCCAGATACGATGCCAGAACCTCTTTATAAGAATTGTCCAGATCCTCCTTTGCCTCGGCAACGCTGACCCCCTCTCCCAAAACGGTAGACTCAATTCCATCTATAAACGCACTGTATCCCTCAGCATCTTTTTCGATTATTACCCTAACCTTTTTCACTTCGCTAACTGTTCAAGTAGTTTCTTTAATAACCTTGGCCTCACTTCCTGCGACCAATGTCTTTCAATTTGCATTTCATCTCTGCGGCCAGGATGGCGATATATATCATGACGGCTTCCGTGCCTGAAAAGATACCACCCGTAACTCCTTGCCAACTTCTCGAATTCTTTCCACTTCATTTCCTTTTCACTTTACAAATATAACACATTTTTGTGATATAATAAACTATTCCTTACAATTATAGTCAAAGAAAAACAGTCCCCCGGGGGTATTCCCGGGGGTAAAAACCAAATATTTCAGTTTGCGTATACTTATTTATTTAACTCCACCCCTATCCCCGGCCGGTCGGGGAGGATGAGGCGGCCGTCGCGGACAAGGACGCCGGAAAAGCGGTCGTTGGTGATCAGGAGGTTGCCGTCGAGGTCGGCGAAGTCCGCGAGGGGCGAGAGCTGGGCAGCGGCGCTCACGGCGCAGGAGGTCTCGGTCATGCATCCGACCATCACCCTCATCCCCTCTGCACGGGCCCAGGAGGCCATTCGGTAGGCCTCGCGCATGCCCGTGCACTTCATCAGCTTGATGTTGATTCCGTGGTACGCGCCGCGGATGGATGGCAGGTCGGCCAGGCGCTGGATGGCCTCGTCGGCATAGACAGGCAGGGGCGAGCGTTCGGTGATCCAGGCGTTGTCGTCGAGGCGGGCGGCGGGCATAGGCTGCTCCACCATCACCACCCCCTGCTCCTTCAGCCAGAAGATTTCGTCCAGGGCGGCTTCGCGGTCCTTCCAGCCCTGGTTGGCATCCACCGCCAGCGGCAGGTCGGTCACGCTGCGTATCGTTCGTATCATCTCCTCATCCCCCGGAAGGCCCACCTTGACCTTGAGGATGTTGTAGAGCCCTGCGCATTCGAGGGTTTTCTCCCGCACCACCTCGGGCGTGTCGATGCCGATGGTGAAGGTGGTGGATGGCGCCTTGGCGGGGTCCAAACCCCAGATGCGGTACCACGGCTGGCCGAGCAGTTTGCCCACCAGGTCGTGCAGGGCGATGTCCACCGCCGCCTTGGCCGCGCTGTCGCCTGGCGAGAGGGAATCTATATAACCCAGGATATCCTCCAGCTGGAAGGGGTCGGCGAACTGCCCCAGGTCCACCTTCTGCAGGAAGGCGCAGACGCTCTCCACGCTCTGCCCGAGGTAGGGCGGCATGGAGGCCTCGCCGTAGCCCGTGAAGCCGTCGTAGTCAATCTCCACCTGCACCCCGGGAGTCGTCTTGCGCGAGTAGGAGGATACGGTGAAGGTGTGGCGGAGCTGCAGTTCGTATGGGAAGAAGCGCAGCTGCATCCGGGCGGAACCGCCTACCTTGTAAGGTTTTACGGCAGGACCGCCGCAGGATGTCAGGCCCCCGCCGGCCATCGCGAGGCCGGCTGCTCCGAGGGCGGAAGTCTTGAGGAAATCGCGTCTTTTCATTTTCGTCGGTCTATCCATTTCCAAAGGAACCACATGGCCGCGCCCCAGGCGAAAAACAGGGCGTAGTACAGCCATTTGGGGGTTGAGGATGTGTAGGATGCCTTTTCGGTGAGATCCTGGATGGCAGGATCGTCGGCATAGAAGTAGGCCCCGGCGCCGAAGTCGTAGTCCGGACTGAGGCCGAGGCGGTGAATCATTATGTAGAGGGCTAAACACAGGACGATTACGGCCGCAACGGCCGTAATCGTCCTGTATAGCCTGCATTTATCCACTACTTATAAAGATCGAGCACGGGCACGTCGAACACCACGCCGCTAAGCAGGAACCACACTGCGAAGAGGGTGAGGGCGATGTTGAACAGCTGTCCGACCACATAGAGCCAGAGAATCTTTCCGCCCTGCATCTGCTTGATGAGGCTCTTGAAGTTGGTGTCCAGGCCGATGCTGGTGAACGCGAGCACGAACGCCCAGTTCTTGTACTGGTCCAGCACGCCGTTGATGGCCTTCACCTCGGCGCCGCCGCAGAGGGGCAGGAAGATGAAGGATGCCACCAGGCTGGCCACGAAGAAGCCGATGATGAACTTGGGGAAGCGGGTCCAGATCTCGCCTGCGCCGACTTTGGTGTCGCCGGTCTTATCTACCTTGAGGGCGAAGAAGAGGGCCACGAAGAAGGCTATGAAGCCGATGAGGATGTTCTGGATACTCTTCACGAGGACCGCCGCCTGCTCAGCCTCGGGACCGAGGGCATTGCCTGCCAGCACGACCGCGCCGGTGCTGTCCACAGTGCCGCCGATCAGCGATCCACCCATCAGCTGGTTCATGCCGGCCCAGCGGATAATCATAGGCTCGAACACCATCATGAGGATGGTGAAGATGATGGAGATACTGATTGCGAGCGAGAGGTCGTCCTTCTTGGCCTTTGCCGCAGCTCCGGTGGCGATGGCCGCGCTGGTGCCGCAGACGGAAGTTGCCGCCGCGAGGGTGATCACCAGGGGCTTGTTGCCGATCTTGAAGACCTTGGTTCCCAGCCACCACATGAATATGATGACAATAGGGGTGACTATCCAGGCGATGCCGAGGCCGTAGAGGCCGAACTTGGCGATGTTGCTGAAGAGCACGCTGAAGCCCATTATCACGAGGCCTGTCTTGATGTAGAACTCGGTGCGGATGGCGGGTTTCAGCCACTCGGGCGTGCCAACCGTGTTGGAGATGAGGAGACCCACCAGGAGTGCCCAGAAGGCCCATTCGAGATAGCGGTTGAGGGTGAACTCAGCGCTGATGAGGCGCACGATGACCGCCAGCACGAAGAGCACCACGAATGCGGGGATGTACTTCTTAAGCTTTTCGCCCTGCAGCTTGACACCGGCGCCGAAGAGGACGGCCAGCACGCAGAAGGTGCGGAGGAGCTTCCACCAGAATGCACCGTTAATCTGGTCGGCAAGGGCCTTGTGGGGTTCAATGTTCTCCCAGAGATGCCAGGTGCTGAACTTGAGGGCGGAGAAGTCGAATGCCTTTGTGAGCACGGCCACCGCCCCGATCGCGATGATGATGAATCCCAGCCAGCAGGCCAGCCAGTCTTCGGTTTTCCACAGTTTGGAAACTTT
>JAEENZ010000036.1 GCA_016283985.1 Bacteroidales bacterium
GGCACTCGCCGAACTGCTCAGGAAGGTCTTCGGCTATGAAACTCCAGCGGACTCCCTTCTTCGTATCATAGCCGAAGACCTTCCTGAGCAGTTCGGCCAGTGCCGTTAAGACAACCGTAGCGATTATATAGCCAAGACCGGCCTCGCCAGCAATCAGGAACAGGACGAGGATGAATCCGTTCAGCGCTGTCGCCGCCCCGAAACCCCGGATTATGGAGCAGGTGTATAGATAGATGAAAGCGAATATCAGGGGCAGAAGCGCACCGATGTACGCATAGCATGCCGGGTGAATGGCGCCGCTTGCGGCACCGAGGATGAATGTTGCCAGATAGGCAACAGCCATCAGAATGACTTTGAATACGGGTTTCATATGCATTTATGTTTTAAATATTCCATTCAAGGGCTCCCTGCTGGATGTCCTGCATCCGCTTGTAAAAGCCGCCGGAAGCCGTAAGTTCAGCCGGAGTTCCACACTCTTCCACCTTACCTTCCTTCAAGACCACAATCTTGTCGGCCCCGGCCACGGTGCGCATGCGGTGGGCGATGATGATGACGGTCTTATCCTTGACCAGGCGGGAAAGCGACTCCTGGATGAAGGTCTCGTTCTCCACGTCGAGCGAAGCCGTTGCCTCGTCCATCAGGATGATGGGAGCATCCTTCAGGAAGGCGCGGGCAATGGAAATCCGCTGGCGTTCCCCTCCCGAGAGTTCGCTGCCATTTTCGCCGATCATCGTATTCCATCCTTGAGGCAGTTTCTCTACAAAGACATCCACGTGGGCCAGCCGTGCGGCCGCGATAACCTCCTCATCCGAAGCATCCTTGCGGCCGATGCGGATATTCTCCAGCACGGTGTTATTGAACAGCGTAACGTCCTGGAATACGATGGAATACAGGCTCATCAGCGTCTCCGGGTCTATCTTGGAGATATCCATCCCTCCCACCGTGATGGTTCCGGACGGAATGTCCCAGAATCGGGATGCCAGGCGCGATATGGTGGTCTTGCCGGAGCCGGAAGGGCCGATGAGTGCGGTCACCTCTCCTTGCTTTGCGGTAAAAGACACATCGTCCAGAACCGTCTCGGATGTATCATAAGCAAACCGGACATTCTTGAACTCAATGTCGTAGCCCTTGTTGGAAAGAGTTTCCTCGCCCCGCTGCTCCGCATGATTGAGGATTTCGTCCATGCGCTCGGACTGGACGCCCAGCGACACCACGGCGCCCAGGTTGATGAGCGAACCGGACATCGGGTCATACAGGCGGGACGCCACGAGCAGAAACATGAAGAGCGTCAGCACATCCAGGCTTCCGGCGGAGAGCAGCAATGCTCCAACCAGCGCTATTGTCGCTATGCCCAGCTTCAGGATCATCTGCCCGCTGACGACAAAGATGGCGACGCCCAGCTCGGCCTGGATGGCCCGCTTCTCCACAAGATCGATGCGGGGCCAAAGTCCCTGCAGGTATTTGCTTTCAGCATCATTTGCCCGGATGTCCTTGAATGCCTCCAGTCCTTCCTGAATGCTGTCGGCCAGCGCCACCTTCGCTTGCACATTACGGCGGTTGAAGCGGTTCTGGAACTTGGATGAGAACAGAACGATGCCGATGGCAACAGGAATCACCCAAACGGCAGCGAGCGCCATTCTCCAGTCAAAGAAGAAAAGGCTGATGCCGATGAGCGTCGTGGATATCATCGACCCGATGAGTTCCGGCACCCAGTGGGACGTCCCGGTCTCGATGGTCGCCGCATCGGCCATGATGGTGCTGGTAAGGTCGGCCAGATCCTTCTTGCCGAAAAAGGATAGCGGCAGGCGGCGCAGTTTTTCCGCCAGGGAGATTCTACGGCGACCGCTCTCAAGGTACACGGTAACGAACTGATAGTTATACTTGACGTATTCCATGGCAGCCACGGCCAGCAGGCAGGCGCCTATTTTCCAGATATACCCCCAGGCATTCAACGCATTGCCTTCCATCAAGTCCTTCACCAGAAAAAACAGAAGGCCTACCGGCAGCATGAGGACGATATCCATCGCAGCGCTGGCAAGGCTGGATTTCATCAGGTCTTTCGCGCCCTGCCTGGTAAGGGCATATTTATGCCGAAGTGTTTCTATGATGCTCATTTGATATTCCATTTGACAGATTCCACATATTGTTTCCACATAGAGGCGTATTTGCCGCCTTTCTCCAGAAGATCCTTGTGCGAGCCGCTCTCTCTCACGCGTCCTTCCTCAAGCACAAAGATGCGGTCTGCACCGGTCACTGAAGAGAGCCGGTGGGCAATCATGATGATGGTCTTGCCTCCTGCGGCCATCTCGGTGAAGGCCTGCTGCACGCGGGTTTCGTTGTCCGGATCAGCGAATGCCGTAGCCTCGTCCAGAATGACAATTGGCGTCCCCTTCAGCATCACGCGAGCAATGGCCACCCGCTGCTGCTCGCCCCCGGAGAGATAGGTTCCCTGCGTGCCGATTACAGTGTCGATGCCCTCTGGCAGTTTGGCAAGGATATCGTCGCACTGGGCCTTATGCAAGGCCTCCAGCACCTCTTCACGGGAAGCGTCAGGCCTTCCCAGGCGGACGTTCTCGAAGATGCTCGTCTTCAGCAGGCGGCTGTCCTGTAGCACAAAAGAGATACGGTCCATAAGATCCTTTTTACGGATATGGCGGATGTCCACGCCACCCAGGGTGATGGCCCCTTCAGTCACGTCAAAGAAACGGGCGATGAGACTGGCAGTCGTGGTCTTTCCGCCACCGGAAGGGCCCACAAAAGCAATTTTCTGTCCTGGCTTGATGTCCAGTGATATGCCGTCCACCGCGAATCGCTCGGCCTCCGGATAGCAGAAGCGGACGTCCTTGAGCCGAATCTCATCGTCCTCCGGCAACTTGGCTTCGGAAGCATCCGCGAGCGGATCGATAGAGAGGATCCGGCCCGTCTTATCTAGCGCTTCGGCCACGATCATCTCGTTCTCGCTGGCAAACATAATGCGGTTCAGCGTAACGGCAATAGCGGGGGTGACGATGATATAATACAACAGGTTCAGCAGGAACTCTGGCGAATATGTCCCGTTCTTCACGACGATCAGCGTCAGCGCGATAAGCACTGCGAAAGAGGCGTTGACGAGCGTCGTATACAGAGTCATCGGTCGCCGCAGATCGATAGTATAGGCAATCACCCATTGTTTGTATTGGTCGATGGATTCTTTGAATCGCTTGAAGGAAAAGACCGACTGGCCGAAGGTCTTCACTACCGGGATGCCGCGGACGTACTCGACGGCCTCGCCCGCCATAGCGTCCAGCGCCTTATTGTATTCCCCTAGTTTCTTTCGGAGCGTCGGACCCGTCATCAGGGTAACCATTACGATGATGGCCAGCAGGACCGTCCCCAGGCACAGCAGCCCCATCCTCCAGTCGAACAGGAACATCAGCACCGCAAGCCCGATCATCGTGGCGTACATGCCGGCCTTGTCCGGAAGCTGGTGCGCCAGGTAGGTCTCCGTGGATTGGGTGGATTCCTGCACCCATTTGCGCACCTTACCGCTTCCCAGTGCATCCAGGAAGCCTATCGGCAATGTCATAATATGCCGCATCAGCGCCTTGCGCATATTGGCGGCAATCCTGAAAGCCGCCAGATGTGAACACATAAGGGCGCAGAAATACACGACGATAGTGGCGATGGCAAAAGCTACGGCCATCCAGCCGTAATGGGCGATACGGCTGTAATCTCCGGCAATCACATCCTTCAGGATGGCCCAGATATAGAGAAATGGGACCAGGGCGAGCAACTGGCTGATACAAGAGATGACCATTGACAGGTAGGTCAGCACTTTTCTCTTCCCAGCGTATGCGAGGAGAGGCGGCAGAATCGGTTTCTTTTTATCCATATATCATTTTCAATAGTGAACAATGTTTCATTTTGTTTCAAAACAAAAACGGCCGCCTCCGTGGCGACCGTTAAATCTGTATCATCTTTCTCCATCCTATGACCTCGAATTGAATGTAGTCCGACATGACCGACCGGACCTCCTCTTCCGTCAGGTCGTGCATCAGGATTTCTTCCAGGAGGGTGAACATCCAGACGTTGTTCAGGTGAACGAAGAAATCGGACACATCCGCATTGATCTCAGGATGCTTCGTTTTCATGGCTTTTAGCCAGTCAAGGACCAGCCGCGTAGCCTTCTCGACATAGTATTCCTTATATCCTTCCAGGGAAGATCCCTGCGATTTGAAAAGCAGAAGTTTCAAGAGATTCCGGTACTTACGGATTGCGTCCATGTACTCTTCCAGCGTTGCTTCTACATATCCTTCTTCCTTCATGCTCAGGATGTCCTCGCCTTTGATCCCGTGGTGTTCGTTCAACATGGATTCCAGAGTATCGGTCGCCGGTTTCAGCAGCACTCGGAACAGTTCGTCCTTAGAAGCAAAGTAGTGGTACAGGTTGCTCAGATTGATACCGGCCTCACTGGCGATGTCACGCGTGGTGGTCTCCCGGAAGCCTTTCTTCAGGAAGAGCCTCTTCGAGACAATGAGTATACGTTTGCGTGTGTCAGTCTTGAGCGTCTGCATAGGGAACATCGTTCCTTTTTCCGCAGCAAAGGTAAGCTCTTTGCACTATCTGGGCAATCCCAATTTGTTGTGATTCGTGGCAGGAAAGGGCCGCAGCAGCGTACATGTGTTCCAACTTGGGCAGATATCTGGCGCCGAAGAGTCCTTCCCTGATACTTCCTCAATAATGCTTTCGATGTTGTCCGTAGAAGTCAGATGAATTACGACTGATCGAAACAAAAATACACATTTTCGGCGACATGCTCCCTGACGATTATTCGCCCTTCAGCGCCTCCGCCGGATTCGTCTTCGCCGCCTTCAGCGTCTGCCATAAGACGGTGATGAAGGCTATTACGAGGGATAATATAACCGTCAGGACGAATACCCAGCCATGGTTTTCGATCCGGTAGGCAAAGCGCTCCAGATAGAGCTGCGCCGCCCAGATGGCGAGCGGTATCCCGATAAGGCAGGCTATGCCCACCAGTAGCATGTAACTTCGGACCGTACGCCAGGTTTCCTGAGTCACGTCTGAACCGAATACCTTGCGCACCGCTATCTGCTTGGTATTCTCATCTGCAAAATATGTACTCATGGCCAGGAGTCCCAGCAGGGAGATGAGAACCGCCAGTACGGCGAAGAGTTCAACCAAATGCAAGGTGCGCAGTACAGGCTCCAGCAGCCTGCGATTGATATCACGGATAAAGCCGTAGCGCCAGGCAGGGTACTCGACACCGGCAGTTTCCAGGCGGAATTCCCGATAGGCCTGACAAATCTGGTCCTCATAGGACTTGTCCTCTCCGGTGGTGCCGATCAGGAGGCAATTGGAATACCGCAGATCTTCCACCCGTGTCACGATGACACCGCCGTTGGGGTTCTGGTTGCTCTCAGAGGCCGGGCGGGCGGGGAAATCTGCCACGATGCCTCCGATGAACTCCGGCTGTGCGCCGTTCAAGTTGATCCTCCGCGGGAATACGGTGGAAGTATCTGACACCCCTGCCGCATTGAAGGCGCTCCGGCTCATCCAGAGCGAATGCGTCAGCGGATGGCCGAAGTCTTCTTCCACCTCCAGTCCCAGCAACTTGAAATACGTGGAATCGCAGACGATGACGGGCATATCGACGTGATGCTCCTCGTCCACCTTGATACCCATCGTCATATTGATGAGGCCCGGGATGCCGCGCCCTACACCCGCCTTTGTCACAAAGGGCAGCTGCTCCACCTTGTCCTTGAAGAGCTTCATCATGTCGTAGTTCTGCGCGGAGTACTCGATGTAATAGAGATTCTCCATAGCAGCATGCATCGGCCGGGTGAGCATATGGCGCATCTGCACTTCCATCACCAGCGCCAAGGCAATCAGGAAGACGGAAAGGACGTTCTGCACCACAATGAACACCTTGCTCAGGACCATCTTGCTACGGCGCCGGAGCGTACCCTTGATCACGTCGATGGGCTGGTAGCGCGAGGCCGCGAAGGCCGGGAGCAGGCCGTTGACAACGCCCAGAACCAGGATACCTGCCAAATAGGCCAGGATATACCCGAGCGTGAGCATGAAGGAAAGCCGTACGCTGGAGTCATGGCCCAGCATCACCTCTTCCGGATCGCTCGAGGAGACCAGGCTGTTCATCATAGGGACCAGAAGATCGGCCAACAGCAGTGCCGCGGCAAAGCAGACGGCGGTGAAGGCGACGGATTCGCCGATGTACTTCCACAGAATGCCGGTCTTATCGGCCCCCAGTAGCCTCCGCGTGGCCATTTCCTTGGCCCGTTTGCCTGTAAGCGCGAGGCTCAGGTTCACATAATTGAAGATGGCCGATAAGAGGAGCAGCAGAACAACCACCGTCAGGAGCCTGAGCATCTGGGCGTTGCCCTGCCGGGTGAGCCCATTGCTGTTTCCTGTGGCAAAGAAGGCCTCGTCCATGCGGTACGCTTTCCACGCGTTCACCTTGTCCGCGCTCCAGACAGGGTCATAGTTCTTGTGTAGCAGTGTTTTCACTTTTGCCCTCACATCGTCAGGGTCCGCATCTTCGCGGACGAGGAACCAGGTGGTGTAGTTGCCGATGCTGCCGAAGTTCCGCTCCTGCTCAGCAGCCCAGGTTCCCGAAATGTGCGTAATGATGTCGTAGGGCATGAAGAAGGTGCCGTCAAAGTCGGCAAAAACGCCTTTGATGGTGCGGTCGGAGTCGTCCACTTTGATGACCTTCCCAATGAGGTTATCACCCTCCACGGCAATCTTCCTCGCCAGGGATTCACTGATGAGGACATCGTCCTTGTCCACAAAATCTTCCGCGCTTCCTTCCACCAGACGGTACTGTGGGAACACCCGGAAGAAGTCGGCATCGG
>JAEENZ010000037.1 GCA_016283985.1 Bacteroidales bacterium
CATTTGAGGCCGCTCCGGAGGACGCCTCTAAATCCGGCTAAGACTTAAAGGCTAAGGGACGCTTCGCCCGCTTTCCGGCAGGGCTTCCCCGACAACCAAAGGAAAGATAAGCATGTAGAAAGCCGCCTGGTGCGACGTTTGGACAGCGGTTCGAGTCCGCTCACCTCCACTGGACCGATGAGGGCTGCGCTTCAGAAGGGCGCGGCCCTTTTTTTTGCCCCCGCGGCTCCCGGGTGTGGCATGGGAATTGCCAGGTGGTGAGGTATATGAAAAGAACTATTCAGATGCTTGCAGCGGCTCTATGCTGCACTTTAGCTTTTACGGCCTGCCATAAGGATAATCCGTCGGAGCCTCAGGAACCTGAGGTGGAAGAAGACACCACTCCCGTGGGCGCATGTGTAGAGTGTGAGGTCGAATTCACGGAGAGTCCGTTCTCCCTGTTCGATGTCACTTTTGATTTCCTCAATGAAGACGGCACTGTCACTTCAGAGAAGGTCCATGACCTGAAGGTTGAAAAAAAGTTTACCAGTTATTCCTTCCCCTGTGAAATGGGTGCGCGCTTCAGAATTGCCCTGAAGGAAGGCGTGGTTCTGTCCGAACTGGAGGCGCCGCAGTCCTTCGAGTTCCGTTACTGCTATGAAGGTTACCGTATTAACAAGAGCGGGGAGAGAATCGGGAAGTCTGGCACCGTGGTGGGCCGTCAGAGCCATTCTTATTATGATCCGACGACCATCCCCAACTGCCTGGACGTCGAGGATACCTTTGTGGAGTACACGATTTTCTTCGAAGAGGATGCTACCATGGGCCTGAGTAACGGCTGGCCCGACGAATAGCGTTATCTATTGCTCGTCCGGAAGGATGCGACGCGCGCCGATGTAGCGCATCATGAAATAGGGGTGGGAAGAGGTTTGTTCCACAACACCCTTGGAGACGGAGGCGTGGATGAAGGTGAAACTGCCTTTTTCGCGGTCCACGCTGACGACGATGCCCACATGGCCGATGGTGCGGACACCGGCCCGTTTCCCGAAGAAAACCAGGTCTCCCTTCTGGAGGTCCCGGTAGCTGTTGACCGGGCGGCCTTCCCTTAGCTGGACGGCGCTGTAGGCGGTGAGGTCATAGCCGAAATGCTTGTACACATAGCGAGTGTAGCTGGAGCAGTCGAACTGCTTCGGCCCCACTGCGCCCAGCTTGTAGGGGGTGCCCAGGAAGGTGCGGGCATAGGCCACGACATCGTCGCTTGTGACCTGCTGCGGCGGGGGAGGAACCTGCGCCATGACCGCCGGGCCCGTCAGCAAGGCCAGCGACAGCAAGAAATATGTCAGCCATTTGCGCATATCTTTACAAAGATAGTGTTTTTTGCTATCTTTGAGGAAACTATTTCAAACGATGAAACGAATCCTATTCTCCCTGGCCGCCCTGGCCGTATCCTTCTCCCTCCTGGCCCAGGAGTTTGACGGGCAAAGCTGTACTTCCATTATGGTGGGCCGAAAAGCATCGGCCGACGGTTCCGTGATGACCTCCCACACCTGTGACGGGCGTTACCGCACCTGGGTCCAGTGGGAAAGTGCGGCCGACCACAAGCCGGGAGACATGCACCAGGTGAAGAGAGGAACCATGCATACCCGTTTCCGCGGGGATACCACCGGCGTCAAGGTGATGGGGGAGATTCCCCAGGTGGCGCATACCTATGCCTATCTCAATACGGCCTATCCCTGCCTGAACGAAAAGCAGCTGGCGATGGGGGAGACCACCTTCAGCGGTCCGGACACCCTGGTCAACGAGGCCGGCTGGTTCACGATCGAGGAGCTGGAACGGGTGGCCCTGCAGCGCTGCGACAATGCGCGTGATGCCATCCGCCTGATGGGCTCCCTGGCCGAGAAATACGGCTACGGAGACGGCGGAGAGTGCCTCACGGTGGCCGACAAGAACGAAGTGTGGCAGTTCGAGATCGTGGGCATCGGCAAGGATAAGATCGGCGCTGCGTGGGTGGCGAAGCGGGTGCCCGACGACCATGTGGCGATATCGGCCAATATTCCCCGCATCGGCAGGATCGAGCGCAAGAGCAAGGACATGATGGCTTCCTCCAACGTGGAGCAGGTGGCCATCGACAACGGCCTGTGGGACGGGAAGGGCGAATTCGTCTTTTGGAAAGCGTTCAACTCCGACTACGGCAACGGGAAGAACTTCAACGACCGCGAGTACTTCATCCTGAACCACTTCGCCCCGTCCCTGAAGCTGAGCTACGACATGGAGGAGCTTCCTTTCTCCGTGAAGCCCGAGAAGCCCGTCGATATCCGCGAAGTGATGGCCCTGTACCGGGAGACCTATGAGGGCACCGATTTCGACATGACCAAGGGTGTGGTGATGGCCCGGAGCGCCAACAAACAGCATCCAGCCGATACGGTTGTGAGCCCTATTGCCAATCCCTGGCTGACGACCACCATGCGCAATACCCTCAATACCATCGCTCCCGGCACCGTCGCGTTCAGAAGGACCGTCGCCGTGGCCTGGTGCGCCTACTCGCATGTGATCCAGCTGCGTAACTGGCTGCCTGACAGCGTGGGCGGCGTCTGCTGGCTGTCCCTGGACAACCCCGGGCAGAGCCCCCGCATCCCGGTTTTCTGCGGCACCACGGCCCTTCCCGCGGCCTATGAGACCTGCGGCCAGAAACAGTACGTCCCCGACTGCGCCCTGTGGCAGTTCCGCCGCGCCAACAAACTGGCCACCCTCTCCTGGCAGAGCACCAAGAAAGGCTTCAACAAGGAAATCCTGCGTCTGGAAGAAATGGCGCTGAAAGGCGCCCCCACCGCTGCCACAACCGCCGTCCTCAACGCCTACACCGAGTACATCTATGAGGAAAGCGTCCGCAGCTGGAAGGCCCTCGAAGAGAAATACTGGTTACAGTTTGGAATGGGATTCTAGCCTATGAAAAAGTTTTCTATCCTCGCCCTCCTTCTCATCCTCACCGCCTGCGGAGGAAGAATCATCAAGATTAACAAAACCATCCTTTCCATGATGATGAGCGGCAGCAACAAAGTCTCGGAGGCCGTCACCTATGCCGATTCCTGCGAGCACAAGACCGGCATCCATTATGCAGAGAGTGAGCGGCAGGTTGTAGACATCTATTACGCCAGGGAGAACAGGCAGAATGCCGTCCTCATCGACATCCACGGTGGTTTTTACATTGCCGGAGACCGCCGCAACAACCGCGCCTTCGCTTCCGAATTCCTGAAGAAAGGCTTTGACGTAGTCCTTCTCGAGTACCGCCTCTGCGATGGAACGCTTGACGTCGAGACAGAGCTCGAAGACTGCGCCGCCGCGCTGGATTATCTGGCCACGAACGCCGAAGCGCTCGGCCTGAGCCCAAACAAAATGTTCCTCACCGGAGACTCGGCCGGCGGCCACCTTGCGCTATATATGGCCGAGGGTGCCGAGGACCCTGCACTCCCCGTGCATCCCACGGTCTTCAAGACCCAGGGCGTTCTTCTTAACTGCCCGGCCTATAACTTTGCCAGCTACGCAAGCCTTAACGGAGGATTTACAGACGATGCGCTGGCCTGGTTCATCGGCCCAAAATATAAAGACACCGACTGGATGACGGCCGTCTCCCCTCGCACGCACCTCACAAGCTACACCGGTCCCCTCTTTGTGAGCACCTGCACGAATGATTTCATCCGCACGGAGTCCCTCACCTTGCAGGCCGATTGCAACGCCGCCGGCCGCGCCCTCACCTTCGTGGACATCGCATCACCGAGCCGGCAGGTGGGGCACGTGCACAACGTGATTGACACGTCGCTGCCGGAGTCCCGGGACGTCAACGCAAGGATGGTTCAGTTCATGGAGGAGAACCTATGATCCGAAGAGCCACTCAGGAGGACATCCCCGCCATCCTGCGCCTGCTGGAGCAGGTTCTCGCCGTGCACCACCAGGGCCGCCCGGACCTTTTCCGCGAGAAGGGCACCAAGTACAGCGGCCCGGAGCTTCTGGAGATGCTGGGGCAGGCCGATGCCCCCATCTTCGTCCTGGAGGAAAGCGGCCGCGTCGCGGGATACATCATGTGCAAAATGCTGAAGGCCGATGGTGCCGCGCAGGAGCCCATCACCACGTTCTACGTCGATGACCTTTGCGTGGATGCGTCTGCGCGCGGAAAGGGCATCGGCCGACAGCTCATGGAATATGCCCGGGACTATGCCCGGGAGCAGGGCTGCCACAACCTCACGCTCCACGTCTGGGAAGGCAATCCCGGCGCCCAGGCCTTCTACGCGTCCATGGGCATGAAAACACAGTATACTTGTCTGGAGTGGGTATTATGAAAAAGATAGAAGTAGTTGCCGCCATCATCCGGAAAGAAGACAAGGTCTTCGCCACCCAGCGGGGCTATGGCGACTGGAAAGACTGGTGGGAATTCCCCGGCGGGAAAATGGAGCCCGGAGAGACGCCGGAGGAGGCATTGAAACGGGAAATCCGAGAGGAACTGGATGCCGAGATTTCGGTAGACCGGTTCCTTGAGACTATCGACTACGACTACCCGCAGTTCCATCTCACTATGCACTGCTTCCTGTGCTCCCTTGTCGGCGAAGCGCTGCACCTCAATGAGCACGAGGCCGCGCGCTGGCTGGGGGCCGATGAGCTGCGCTCCGTCCAATGGCTACCGGCCGATGACCAGCTTCTGCCTCTCATCGAACAAGAGCTTTCTACCGTAGTAGGTGTATAATCTCATTCAGGGTAATCCAGGCATAAAAGCCAACCAACTCGCAGAGAAACTCGGGCGTTCAATAAATACCATCGAGAAACAACTATCTCAGCTGAAGAGGAAGTCACGGATAGAGTACCGCGGCTCCGCAAAGACCGGCTATTACGTCATATAAACTATAAAGCCAAGTAACCACCATGTGGAAGAGCCCAGCGCCGCCGCCCCGAAGATCTTCTTCCGCTACTACCTGGTTGACTCCAGCACCGGCGTCAAGTCCCAGATGATGCTGGCGGAGACCAAGTGGGAACCTGGAGCCTAGTCCGCTCCCGGTCATCCGGGCCAAACCTAAACCTTTCTGCCCTGGCGCCTCCGGCGCTGGGGCTTTTTCATTTGCAGGGAAAGCAGTAAATTTGCGTCACTAAATCGAGGTTTGAATTTATGATAGGCAAAAGACTATCGACTATAGTTTTCCTCATTGCGGTGGCTGTGTTGGCCTCCGCCCAAACGACTAAATCTATGAATAAAGATAATAAAGAGAAGATTCCGCTTTATTCTTATTCGGAAAAGGAACTGGAAAAAGTCTCCTCATATATTGAACGTCAATATGGGGAGTATGAGGACGTGATTCACGAGATTGTGTCACCTGACATCCACTGTGACATTGTGCTCGTACCGCCGACAGATTCGTCGCCCTATTACAAGTTAGTCACGATGGGAGCCGGAGCGTATAAGATGAGTATTCCCAAAGAGTTTAAATCGATGATTTGTGACCGGGCTGAATATGTCATCTTCCTGCCTAAGGACTGGAATGTCGACGCACACAATGAAGAAGACTGGTGGCCCATGAGACTGTTGAAAAGTGCAGCCCGGCTCACCGTGGATACTGATGATTATCTTTATATTACACATTCTGTTCAGGTAGAAGAAGATGGAAGCCCGGTTGCGGAGAACACCCAGTTCAATTCCTTCGTGCTTATGCCCTCAATCGGTAAGGAAGGACAGGTGGTAGAACCGCTCAAATTAAGTCTATTCGGAAAGAAAGTGGCTTTCTACCAATTGTTCCCATTATACCCGGAAGAGTTGGAGTTCAAGCTGGAGCATGGTTATGACGATCTGGTCGAATTGTTCAAGGAGGAGCCTATGGTCGTCAATATCCACCGAAAGAATTATTGCAAGGAATAAACGGGGCTGGCGCATTAATTACTATCTTTGAATCAAATGGACATAGTATGAAAAAACTCTTTCTTGCAATTCGGCATCACGACCTTCAACAGGTCAAGGACATCATCAGCAAAAAACCGGATCTGGTTCATTGCACGGCCAAACAGCCGCCCAAGAAGGATGACGGGCAATCTCCTTTGCAGGTTGCTTTGAAGACGGGCAATTTCGATATTGCCGATTATTTGCTCGATATGGGGGCGGATCCCAATTTCATGGAATCGGAGAACTGCGTTTACAATGATTGGAGAGCGCCTGCGTTGCACGATGCCATCTGCGCCGCTGTTATGGAATCCAGATGGAGAGTGCAAAGAGGAGGATGGGGTGGTAAACCAGTCTATTATGAGGTCATGTCCAAACCTGAAGTAACCGGACACGCATACCGGGTTCTGGAAAGAATGATCTCTCTAGGAGGCGATGTCAATAAGCTTGACTCGTTTGGAGATAATTCCATCTGGCGATTTTTCATCGAGGCGCATCAAATCCTTCCCCGAGATGATGAAGACACAATCTATCAGTTTTCTGAAGAAGTGCACAGTGACCTTCTCAGAATCCTGAAACTTCTGAAATCTTCCGGGGCTCGCTTCGATGTTGTCAGGCCGGATTCAAATTGGACGGTAAAAGAGATGTTTAACAAAGGCGCCACCAAAACTCTCCTTGAAGAGATTACCGCTTGGAATGGAGATTAAGGATTAGGGATAACGTCTCTGAGTGCCCAAATTCAATCGAGATCTTCCAATAACTGGTTCGATATTACTCCGGTTGCGGGTTTGTTTTTCCATATTTCAACAGCTGAGTGGATAGCCGTTATCTTCGCTATTGGGCTCGTTTTGACTGCCGAAGCTATCAACTCTGCCATTGAGCGATTATCCGATATCGTACAACCGGAAAAGGATGATAGAATTCGCGATGTGAAGGATATTTGTGCCGGCGCCGTTTTGATTTGTGCTATCACGGCTGCAATCATCGGCAGTATTATCTTCCTTCCAAAACTG
>JAEENZ010000038.1 GCA_016283985.1 Bacteroidales bacterium
AAAAGGCTCAACTTCAGCGTCTACGGCAGCGATCATAGTGGAGCAGGGGACCAGGTGGTCTGCGATGCATGTGATTCGCCGGATGACACCTTTACGTTCTCCGTGTACTTCTATCCCGACGAGTGGGACAACGCCGCGCCTGGCACCTACACTGGCACGTCAGGATATACTGCTTACTGGAATGAAGATACTTCTCTGCGCGCTGAGGCTGGTTTTATCGAATTGAAAGTGGTCATCCCGGAACCTGTCGTGGTGCCACAGGCCGAGACACCTGTCTTCGACCCGGCGGGTGGCACGGAATTTGAGGAGATGCTGGATGTGAACCTCTCCTGCGTCACGACAGGCGCAGCTATCTACTATACGCTGGATGATTCCGCGTTCAGTAAGGACGACTGGACCTCCTATACCAGCAGCGGGGCGATTCATTTAAACGATACCGCTACTTTGCGGGCAATCGCCGTTGCGGATGGTTATACCGACAGCGAGATTGCTGAAGCGACATTCACGAAGGTTGAACCGAAGCCTGCACCGGAGCCGGTGCCGTTGGACAAGGACGACAAGACGGAAAAACCTGCTGAAAAGGCCTTCCCGTTCACAGACGTTCCGGAAGACGCCTACTATCGCAAGGCGGTGGAGTGGGGCTGGCAGAACGGCATCGTTGCGGGGACTTCGGAAACAGAGTTCAGTCCGGATACGACGACAACGAGAGCGCAGATGGTGACCTATCTCTGGATGGCCAGCGGCTGCCCCGAACCGACGATCTCGGAGAACCCGTTCCAGGATGTTTCAGAAGACGATTACTTCTGCAAGGCTGTGCTTTGGGCGTATGAGAAGGGAATCACGTCCGGTATCGGAAACGGTCTGTTCGGTTCAGACCAGACTGTGACCCGCGGTCAGGCTGCGGCCTTCCTGTACGGTGTGGCCAGCAGACCGGAAGCGGTCCGCGAACCGTTCGAAGACGTGAACGACGGCGATTACTTCCAGGCGGCTGTTGCCTGGGCATACGGCGAGGGCATCACGAGCGGTACGGGTGCGGCGGTCTTCAGCCCTGACGAACCCTGCCTGCGTTGCCAGATCATCACATTCCTGTATCTGTACTTTACAGAATAGATTTATCCGAATACAACAAAGAATGGAGAAAGGGGCGACCTGAAAAGGTCGCCCCTTTTTATCAAAATGCAATTGATGTAAATGTTAATATGTGGCATCTTGATAACGCACTGCGTACTTCATGCGAGATGATAGATATCCTTGATCTGTTCGCGGATCAGCGGCAAATTGACGCCACCGGCCTCGTCATCGTATGTGATCAGCAGATTCTTGCCGAAGATGAAGCCTTCCGACGCATAGTCTCGCAGTTTGCGCAGATTCTTTTGGATATAGCTTTGCGTCTTCAATCCCCAGTGCTCGTGACAGATGAAAGCCCTGTCACGGCGGATACCCCGGATGTCCGGCGAGATGATCTCCATCCGGATCGAGACCACTTCGTCGTAGTGGTAGGGGATGCCAAGGTCATCATAAAGGCCTGTATCTGCAGCTTCGGATTTGGATCGACAGTAAAAACCGCGGGCGGCTTTGTGGATCAGGTCTTCCATGTGCGAAGTGTTTGCGCAATAGGGAGCTGCCATCCAGTCTGCAGGTGAGTCGCCTTCAAAGAACAGACGTATCGGCTCGGGCTCGATGCTGCCATCGAAGACAGGATGCAGGGAGCTTTCTTTTACGGCTCTTCCCAGCAGCCAATCGTCCGGGATCCCTTCGAAATGCTTGGGCAGGTCTTTTCGGATTTCGTTCAAGTTCAGAGACGGTACTGTATTCTTCAGATTCCAGAGCACTTCCTCCAATTTGTCAAGCTTTTCCTTGGATTCTTTCAGATAGGCTTTTCTTGCGAGCTGCTGCACGAGCCAGGGGTCTGAACCAATGCCCTTCAACAACCTTTTACCATTCACGTAACGGGACTGAAAATAGGAAAGCCTCTCTTTGCCGTTGCCGGAGATCAGCAAGGCTCCTCTGGGTAAATGTTTTAGTTCATTGTTAACTCTTTGCCTCTCTGCACGGGTTCGTGTTAACAGGTTTTCGATTTCATGTTGGATATCCATCGGGAGCTTTTTCTGAAAATGCGGCAGGTGCGATATATTCCAAATTATACCATTTTTAAGTCATGCCGAGCAAGATAAAAATGTAAATAATAGTAATATATGGTCATTAGTTTTTGCCACTTGACCCCTTTTGAAAACCCAAATGGGTAGACCACGAAAGAAATCCCAAGGGTGTTAACAGGTGCTGCGAATAATGCACTTACTGTTAACTTTGGGCGGTTTCATTTCCGGTATTTTAGCAGAAATGAGATTTATCCGGCTTGACCCAGACAATGTATTAAAATCGGCCGGATGCAAGGGCATTTATCTACAGCCGGAGTAACTAAGGTCTGCAAAAGAGGCGACTGCTAAGATGCCTGAAGCGCTTACAGCGCATGAAGAAGACCCGCAGAGGCAATCCCCGCGGGTCTTTAAAGTGTTTGTATGAATTACGATTCGGAATGAGGTTTGCGCTTCGTAAATAGAACCCGCAGGAGCAATGCCTGCGGGTTCTTTGTCATTTTACTTTAGGATTTCTTCGTGATGTTTGTGACTGCTCCGCTTACTTCGTGAAGTACTCCACGGCAGCTTCCATCAGCTTCGGGTCGTAGTTGCCCGGGATGTTGCGGAAGATGCCTTTGCTGTAGCGCTCGATGTGGCCCATCTTGCCGAACACGCGGCCGTCGGGGGACGTGATGCCTTCGATGGCGTAGGCGGAGCCGTTCGGGGTGACGTCCACGCTCATGGAGGGTTCGCCGTCGAGGCCGACGTACTGCTGCGCGATCTGGCCGTTTGCCGCCA
>JAEENZ010000006.1 GCA_016283985.1 Bacteroidales bacterium
CTATGCGCAGGCAATTCAGCATCACCACGCCCAGCACAATCAGCAGCACCAGGACCGCACCGCCGATGAAATACAGCGGATTCAGCGACACCTTCTCGGCAAACTGCTCCAGCCACTTGTGGGCCACAAAGAAGGCAGCCACGCAGGCGATAACGGCCATCACGGCGGACAGTTTCATAATGTCTTTGGCAAATACGCTCAGGATGTCCCTCGTAGTGGCGCCATTGATCTTACGCACAGCCATTTCCTTTGACCTCCGGAGACTTTCATCCTTGATGAAGCCAATCAATCCCAGCAGCGCAATCAGCAGGGAGAACACGGCTCCCAGCGCCATCGTATTCCGCATCTTCTTGCTGTCGGCGTATGCGGCACGCATCTCCTCGGCGTAAGAAACGATGTTGATTTCCTTGTCCGGCAGCGCTTCATACAAAGCACTGTGCACCTTCTCCAGCGCATCCGGCCGAACCTTGAACAAGATATGAGGCATCCACGACGACATCGAGCCAATCTCGCCATAGAACAGGGCACTCGGACGTTCGTCCACACCCTGCAGGTTGCCGATGAGATAGCTCTTATACACGCCGGAAATGGTGAAATAACCCTTATCCATCATACCATTCTTGCCGTGTCCGGTAATGAACACTTGCTTGCCAACGGCTCCGTCGCTCCAGTCTGTGAACTCGGCCATCTTCTGGACAAACTTCTCATCCACAACCACTTCGCTGGAATCCCGTGGAGCCCGGCCTTCAACAAACCGGATGTCCATCAGGTCATAGAATTCAGGTGAGCAGTCGTACTGGTCGGCAATGTTGAACAGTTCACGGTCATCCTCCGGCAGGGAGACATTGTCTCCATTGGAGCCCAGATACGGCAGGTTGTATGTCGCCGCAACACCGCTCACTTCAGGGAGGCGCCGGAGCGTTTCCACGGCCCGAGTCTGCGCCTGACGGTCACCGTCGAACAGATCGAAGTAGTACAGGTTCTTGTAGTCATAACCAGTATCGGCATTGGACACCTTCTGGTATTGCCGGCCGATGATAAGCATCATTACTACCAGGAATACATTGATAAGAACCTGCACGCCTAACAGACCGAGTTTCCAACGGCGGGAATTCTCCGTATAATTCTTCAGCGCTGCATACACTGGAATCCGCTGATACAGTTCTGCAGGAACAACGATGGAAATGACGAGCACGAATAGCAGGACCGCCGCGATGGCCATGATACTCTGAGGCACCAGCAGCGTCTGGAACGGCACGCCCAGCAGGTTCTCCACAATGCCCCTGCCGGCGAAGATGATTATCGCGGCTATGACTAATGAAAGAGCTATGTGCAGCAGAGCTTCCTTCGTCAGCATTCCGTAAATATGCTTTCCCTCAGCGCCGTAGCACTTCCGGACGCCCACTTCCTTGGAACGCTTCACCATGGAGGAGATCACGATGAGGATATAGTTCAGCAAGCTGATGATAATCAGCAGCGCAGCTACAATCGACAGCAGAATCACCTGCGTCTTTACCTCCGGAGAGGAAGTATGCATGGTGCTGAACGGACTGAGGAAATACCGCAGGCTGATGCCTTGAGCCTCAATCTGCTCCAGCGGCTGGTGCGCCTCCTGCATCTTGCGGATGGCATCAGTGAGCGTATTCGGATCCACTCCGGGAGCTAGCTTCACATAGCCCTTATAGCGGTCATTGCCCAGCCAGTTGTCGATGCTCTGTTTGTCGTAGGTCTCCATCGAAAGCAGGATGTCGTAATCCAGGCTGCCGTTTTTCGGGAAGTCCTCAAAGACGCCTTCGATGGTCAGCTTCAAGCCGTCCATATCAGCATTGACAATCTGCTTCCCGATGCATTCCTGCACGCCGCCCATCTTCTCGGCAAAGCTCCGGCTCACCATCACGCAGCCCCACTTGCTTAACACCTTCATTGGATCACCGGCATGGATGGGCCTGTCGAAGACCGTGAAGAAGCAGGTATCGGCACAGACCAGGGTGGCCTTCAGCTTATTTCCATTCTCATCCAGGTACGTATCCCCGTTGAAAACATAAGTCGTACGTGTACCGACTTCAACGCCAGGGACTTCTTCCATAAAGCCCACAGATACGGCCCCGCTCACTTGCCCGTAATCGTGTTCGTCCCCGTGTTGTGAGTACCAGGTGCGAATTGTGTACACCCGGTCGATGTCCTTGTAAAAGCTGTCGTAACTTAGCTCAAAGAACACCTTGGCAATGAGCACAATGCCCACGGCCAACCCGATGCCCAGGGAGAGTACCTTGATTAGAATATCTGAGTTTTTCTTCATTAGCTTAAAGCTCATTCTTTACGTCTGAGACAATCTGTCCATC
>JAEENZ010000039.1 GCA_016283985.1 Bacteroidales bacterium
ACCTTGCGTCGTGGAGCGCGCCAAGATACTCTTCCCTCTCAGCCAGATAGGAGCCATCACCGAGGCCCAGCGCAAGCAGCTGATCAACAGTTCGATGATAGCCGGCAAGTACGATACTCCCATCGACCGCGAAAGCGCATTCGAGGTGCTCCTGGCAGATGCCAAGCGTGCCGAAGAAGAGCAGGAAGCCCAGGCTGCCGCTGTCGAAGAGCAGAAAGCCAAGAGCGAGAAGGCTGCCAAGGAAAACGGTAATTCAAAAGGAACAAAGAGCATTTTCAGCAAGATAGCAAAGGCTGCCGCCGGAGCAGTGATTACCAGCGTAACCGCCTCCGTGGGCACCGCTGTCGCAAATTCGGTGACCGGCAAGAAGTCCAGCACCACCAGCGGCAAGAACATCGCCAACAAGGCTATCAAGAGTGCAACCAGCACCGCTACCCGCACGCTCACACGTTCAATTCTCGGTAACCTGCTGAAGTAATGAAGCGTCTCGCAGTCTGCATACTGTTTGCCCTTTCAGTCGTGTCCGCCTTTTCCCAGACGGACACGACGGGCATTTATGCAGACCGCAAGGACAGTCTCAAGGCAGCAGTCCACGTAGGTCATCAAAAAGGGAATTACCTATCGAAGATCAAGCCCATGAGAGTGGAGGTGATCACGTCCGATGGCCTGCACAAGATGGCCTGCTGCAATGTTGCAGAGAGTTTCGAGAACTCCGCCAGCGTTACCGTCGGCTATTCAGATGCGGTCACAGGCGCCCGCCAGATACGCCTTCTGGGCCTCAGCGGCATCTACACCCAGATACTGGATGAATCCCGCCCGGTGATGCGCGGTCTGGCAGCTCCGTTCGGCCTCACCTACATGCCCGGCCAGTGGCTCGAAAGCATACAGATAGCCAAGGGCTCAGCTTCCGTAATCAGCGGCATAGAATCCATGACCGGCCAGATAAACATGGAACATCGCAAGCCAACGGACGAGAAGCCCCTCTTCCTGAGCCTGAACGCCATGAGCGATTACCGCTTAACCGGGGACGTGGCATCATCCATCCAGCTTAGCGACCGCCTTTCCACCGTGCTGCTTGGCCATGTAGACAAGAACTTCCAGGCCATGGACATGAACGGAGACGGCTTCATGGACGATCCTCTGGTCACCCAGTTCAACCTGGCCAACCGCTGGTTCTACAACGGCGATATATTCAAGATCCGTCTTGGCGTGAATGCGATAAACGACCAGCGCACTGGAGGAATGCCCGGATACGACAAGAAATACTATCAGCCGGGGCATCCCTGGGGCAGCGTTATCGGCAACCGCGTATTCGGAGCTTACCTTAAGGTGGGCGTTCCACTGAGAGAAGACCACAGTTCCAGCGTCGCCATCGTTACGGATTACACCTGGCAGGATATGGACGCCTCCTACGGCGCTGGATTCTACCGCGCCAGACAGTATTCCGGCTTTGTGAACCTGCTCTACCGCAATCAGGTAAACGAGCAGCACGATTTCACCGTGGGTGCCAGCGGCACGTTCGACAGGTTGAATGAAGGGATGCTGCGACCGGTAAAGGCCTTGGGATGGAGTTATGACAACGCATTCAGCTACCTGGGGGATTTCAGCAATTATGCCGTCTATGGAGAGTACACTTTCCATGCCCACGAGCTACTCACGGCCGTCACCGGAGTAAGCGCCAATTATTACGCCCATGCCGACAGATTCTGCATTTCCCCGCGCATGACCGTCAAGTTTCAGCCCTGGGAGAACCTTGTTTTCCGCATGAACGGAGGCCGGGGAATCCGCACAGCCATGCCGATGACCGACAACATCGGTATATTCTCTACCGGCAAGTTCTTCACCGGTTGCTTCGACACCCATCCCCTGGAGGATGCATGGACCTATGGCGGCAATGCAACATTCTATCTTAATATAGGTGCGGATCCCGGGAATTCTTATCTGAGTTTCGACTTCTTCCGCACGCAGTTCTGCCAACAGCTCATAGTCGATTATGAGAAAGCAGAAAACATGATAGCTTTCTATGCCTCCGACGGGGCTCCTTCCTATACCAATACCTTCCAGGCGGATTTTGCTGTGGAGCCGATAGAACGCTTTACAGTAAACATTACCGCCCGGTACACCGATGCAAAGGTGCAGCTTGCCAAGCTCGGTCTCGTGGAACGCGCCATGACGCCGCGCTTCAAGGGTGTGCTGAATCTTCAGTACAAGACCAACCTTAGCAAGTGGATATTCGATTTCACCGCCGCCCTTAACGGCAGTTCCCGGGCATATGGTTTCATGAACATGGAAGGAGGTCGCACGCCAGTATATCCTATGCTTTACGCCCAGATTACAAGGCGTTTCAAGGGCGTAGACATCTATGTCGGCGGCGAAAACCTGACCGGATTCACCCAGAAAAAAGTAATAATAGGTGTCCCTGATGCTGCTTCTTTCGATGCCAGCGCCGTCTGGGGACCTCTGATGGGCCGTCGCATAAACGCAGGCCTCCGTATTACGGTTTGGAAAACAAAATGATGCTATGAAAAAGATACTTGTAACAATGATCCTGGCTCTCGGAGCCCTTTCCTTCACCGCCGCTCCCTTGTTCGCGGTATCAACAGAATCTGCGGCTCTTCAGCAGAGCAAGAAAAAGAAGACTGAGACCGTCACCTTCACGGTTGGCATGCACTGCAAGAACTGCGTCAAGAAGGTCACCGACAACATCTCCTTCGAAAAAGGCGTCAAAGACCTCAAGGTCAGCCTCGAAGACAAGACCGTCACCATCACCTACGACCCCTCCAAAACCAACCCCGAGACCCTCAGGAAGGCCATCGAGAAGCTGGGATACAAGGTGGAGTAAGGTTTTATTTTAGTTACTTTTTTGTTTTTTATCAAAAAGGACTTATATTTGCACTAGAAAAAGTCCTACTCGGAAGCGAAGGCCCTGGTTCCACCACGGCGGTATATGTAGCTTAAGCGGGGCTTTTTTCTTTTATTTTATACACCCCCTTCCTTACGATACTCTGGAGTCGTAAACTTCCAGTGACGATATGGCATGGTCCAGAATTCCTTTGGGACAGAGATTGGAGTAGTCTTGCTGATATCAAAGAATTCTATTTCATTTGATTGTTGTATCAACCGAATAATGTGATGGAAAAGCTTCTCTTTTGCAATTGTGCGATGACCTCTATCTTTTGCTCCAACAGGAATCACTTCATTCTTCCTGTTAAGAATAAAAGACATTGAGCCCAAAACAATATCCATACACTGCAGTATTGAGTGTTTGCTAGAGTTAATCTCTACAATGTCATCCATGCGAATCTTTATTCGCGCCTTACGGAATCTAGCGTTTCGCTGCAGGGAGAATATATGCGATTTGAATGCATCTCTCTGGTCGATAGGATATGGAATTGTATCAAAATATAAGCGAAGATAGACGGGTTCATTCTTGCTCCCGTCGTGGTATATAAGGCCGAATGCATTTTTTACAAATTGGTAGTAAAGCAGCGAGTACTTGTTATGAATTTGATCTGGGCTCAAATTGGGAGGAGTCTGATCTGTTTCACGAAACATAATGCGTACCTTGAGACTGTTCTCCTTGATGAAAGAGAAAAAGTAATCCATTATCTGCTTGTATTTTTCCAGGTAATTCTCAGTTACCTTGACCCACTTGATTTCTCCTTTTAGGTTGAGTTCCAGTTTCTTGACATCAAGTGTTTCCCTTATTTTGTCATAGTCTTTGTTGCGAACAAGTACTCCACCAAAAAAATCGGTGTAGTATTTGCCATTGCTGACAGATTCGTCGCAGTAAATGATGTACTCCATATTTAAATTGTTATTATTGTCTGTCCCATTATTGGGGCGACTAAGGCAAATAAGTGTTTTGTGAAGTGAGCACCGTCCAGAATGGAACTATCTGCTCCTTTTTTCGTCATCGGCCGATTCGACGACCGTATGCTTTCAGCGCAAATATAATCAAAAACGGAGGATAAAACAAGGCAAATAATAATTATAATTGATTGAAATTAAACGATTTAAACGTTTAACGCATCGATATGCTCGACCTCCCCTATCCGTTCCCGTTCAGCCGTCCGCGGATGTCGATGAAGAAGCGCGCTGCCCAGTTCATGCCCTTCGCCGCCCTCTCCGGCATGATGGAGATGTTCGAAGCCACCCGCCAGCATTCTGATGAGGTGAGGAGCAAATAAATCAAAATAAGTATTACCTTTGCAACAGGATTCGTCGAAGGGGAATTCGTTTGAAGGGATGACAACCCTCCCATTTTTGGTCCGAGCCCCATTTCAAAGCCGTTACCTGACGGCTTTTTTTGTTCTTGTAAGGATTTATAGTGTATTTGCATCGTTCATTCCCGGTAACCTCTGGATTAATCCAAGTTATCGGGTTTCGTTTTGCATAGGGCGGGTATTTTGAATGCTGTCCCCTGCCGTTTATGGTCGCATTTTGCGACCTTAAAGATTGCCATTTATCTTTGGTCGTTTGATGGCCATTATCTCTTCCGTTTCATCGATGTTGGCCCAGCGAAGACTTTCCCCGTCTGCCAGAATATATTGAGGCAAACCGACATAGGGGAATTCCGGATCAAACGCAGAGTAAACCTTCATGCCTTTCCAGTCACAAAGATACTTGACAATGGGAGATCCGTCAGCCTTGGCAAAGCGCTTGATATTGTCAGGTATAATCATACACCGTGAATTAAAAAAATATAATAGACTAATCAAAGTATTTACCTGCGGCGGTTTTTTTATCATTGTCAAAACCTGTCAAAACGGGGCTCTACCTTTGCAGGCGTAATCAAACATTCGCGCCATGAAAGACAAAGATAGAACCTTCCGCAAAATCACCGCCATCATCATCGGCAGCCTTGCCGTATGCCCCACCCTCGTACTCGGTCTGATGATGCCCTGCCTGTTCATCCTTCTCCCAATCATCGCCCTAATGATATACGGGATAGTATTGGCCTCTTACCAGCTTACCGCATGAAGGAAGACCCCGCCAACCCCTACGCCGACATGCTCGACCTCCCCTACCCGTTCCCGTTCAGCCGGCCGCGGATGTCGATGAAGAAGCGGGCCGCCCAATTCATGCCCTTCGCCGCCCTCTCGGGGATAACGGAGATGTTTGAGGAGACTCGCCATCATACCCAAGGTACTTCACCAGATCATCCAGATTATCCACGACCTTGTCGAATAGCTTGTACATCAGTTCCGGCTCCACCATTTCCGGGATATAGACAATGACTCTCTTGCCGGCACCTGCCATCCATCCGGCTTCGGTGTGGGCGCTGCGGCCGCAAGGAAGAACGAGGACGCAGGTGTCGGAGGCTTTGAGGGCGTCCAGATCGGCCGCAAATTGACGCTCTGCAAGCGGATGGTACAATCCCTCCTCATACTCCTTGAAGGTCCAATTCAGGGCATTCTCGTCGATGTCGGTCCAATGGAAACCATTGCCGCCGTGGGGTGGGTTCCGGAAGTCATAGACGGGCAGACCTTCTTTCTTGAGGCGTTTTACTACATCTTCGTAGTATGGGTTTCTCCAACTGGATGCGACGTAAATCATGATGCAATGTTCTTAATTCTCACGCATCCGCGAAGGTCTTGCCGTCGTCGAGGGTGATGCGGAGTTTGGTGTATTCGCAGTGGAAGTTGTTCTGCAGGCGGTCCAGGTAGCGGGCGCATTCCCATTTGCACATGGGGAGGTCGTGCAGGAGGTAGTTGCCGCAGGCTTCGGGGCGCGTGGCGGGCACTTCGTCCTGCTTCAGGATCCACTCCAAGCATTCGATGGTTAGCGCACGCATGTCCTGCACGCTGTACTCCCCCGTCATTATCACATACATGCCCGTCAGGCAGCCCATGGGACCTACATAGACCACATCTTCCTTAACCCTTGAATTGCGGAACCAGGTGGCCATCAGATGCTCGAGGCTGTGGATGGCGGCAGGTGCGACCGCGGGTTCCTTGTTGGGCTCGATGATGCGCAGGTCGAAGGTAGTGAATCCTTTATCTACCCGGGACACGTAGATGCCCGGCTTCAAGTGCGTATGGTCTATCGTAAAGCTTTGAATTACTTCCATATAGCCTAGTATGTAAATCCAAATTCATCGATGTAGAGGGTGGAGCCTGCGACGGGTGCATTGTTGCTGGCAGAGGCGATTACGACAACGTACGTGGGGTTGTGGTCGTTCTTGTACGTAATGTCTATGCTGAAGTCTTCGTAGGCGCTCATCTCCTTGTCGTATACCTTTTTGCCGTAGCCAACGAGGCCGGGCACCGCTTCTATGCCATCTACAAAGGCATTTACGGCACCGGCCTTATAAGGAGCATCCCATTCGCCCAGAGCGACGAATACGAAGCCGTTATCGGCCCCCTGGGGCTTGTAGCACGCATATCCATCTAGAGTTTTGGGGCGCTTGATAAAGGGAACGCCATACAAGATGGTGGGATTGTCGAAATCGAACATGTCGTATGTGCCTGTGAATACCTGAGCGGGTATGGTTTTAAACACTTCAGTCACTTCCCGTGTCTGGAGTTTCATCGCAGCCTTTCCTTCACCTGCGCCAGCGACAAAGTCCGCCTCTTTGCTAACAACGGCATAACCAACTAAAGAAAGGAAGTAATTGGCTGAAGACCAATAGTTTCGTTCCTCTGAATTGGCCCCGCTCGCATAGGGAGAAGAATCCGTATCCCACATATCGAAATTCATGTTATACAGGTCTCCGGAGGGCTTTGGTTTGAGAGTGGCTATCAGCGTCCACACATAATCGTCGTAGGTGGTGAGGGTGACGGTGAGAGCTTCGCTCAGGTCTATCACGTCCCCAACCTTAATGGCAGGATTGCATTCCGCCCCTTCAGTGTACTTGAACTCTGTTACCTTCAGCGCCTTGGGATCGGCGTACCAGGGCATTATGACCTCGATTTTCTTGTCGGAAGCATACATATTGCAGTCTACCTGCCCTTCAACCATAAAAGATTCTAAATATGCCGGGACTTCCTTATGCACCATATCGTTCCACTGCTCGGTGCAGGCCAGCATCGAAAGCGCTATTCCTATAAGTATGATGATCTTTTTCATGGCTCTTAGAAGTTATAACTTACACCTATGCTGAGTCCAAGGAAGTCCGGCTTGTAGTCGGCGATAATCTGGGAGCGCTTGCTGGAGGGCTCCCCTTCCTTAATCTCGTTACTCCAGGTCTTGCCAATCTGCAGGAAAGGAAGAGTAAAGCTTATGGCGCAGAAATCGTTTACGAATACCGAAAGGCCGGAGCTCATTTTGAACGCAAAGCTGAAATCGTCGGAATACGTTCCTAACTTGCCGCGGTCGGTTTCTTCGTAGTCCTTGGAGTATCCGCGTTTGCCTCCCAGGCTCCCCTCTCCGTAAATTGCAAATATCTTGCTGTTGAACAGCGGGATATAAGCCCTGCAGAAAAGGTCTCCGGTGTAGTGCATCGCGTCTATGTGCCTGTTTTGCAAGGCGACGAATGCCAATATGCTACCACTGTCGATATCCACATTCGACTGTTCGTATCCGAAGCGGACGCCTACTGCCATGTTGTTGGCGAAGAACCAGGCCCCGGACGCGGAGAAGTTCCCCATCGTGGCCTGCCCGCTCAGATCTTTCACGATACCGTAGAGGGATGTGCCGGCAGTTTCGCCAAGGCCTTCGGCGCCGTAGGTCCTGTAGCCGCCGGAAACACCGAGCTGCCATATGCCCTTCTCTATGTAAATGGCATTGGGATCTCCCAGACCGCGGTCTACCTTGCGCGCCTGCAGTGGCAGCGCGGCGACCAGCACTAAGATTGTAAGAAAGAATCTGTTCATATTGTTATTCACTTGAAATCAGGTAATCCGCCGAAGCCAGTTCACCGGCAATCCACACCAGGTCGCCTTCCGCGAAGACGAAGTCGGGCCTGGGGTTGGTTATTATCGCGCCATCTCGCATAACGCTTATCACCATGCAGGCGAACTTCCTCATATCCACCGACTTGAGGCTCCTGCCTACGAGGTAGGAATCCGCCTTCAACTGCACGCTGCGCACGTCGAATGCAGGCTCCTCGGCCGCCTCGGCATCGGCGACGGCATCCGCTATCATCTTCTTGAGTGCCGCCAGCTGGTCCTTGGTTCCCACGGCCAGGAGGCTGTCTCCCGGGTAGATGTATTCATCTCCCGCAGGGATGAGGATGCTGCGGCTGCCGCGGGTGATCTTGATAATGTTGGCGCCGGTCTCCGCCCGGAAGGGTATATCCTTCAGCTGACGGCCCACCAGCGTGGAATCCGCCGATACCTTGATGGCCTCCAGGTGCACGTCGTAGCCGCCCATCTTGGCCCGGATGGAGCTGGTGACTGGCTTGCTCCTGCGCTCCTGCATCTCCTTGGCGTGCAGGTTGTCGAAGAACTGGCTCTCCATGGAAACCGCCCTGCTGCGCATGCGGGAGCGGGAGAAGAGGAAGAAGACCACTCCCCCGACCAGCAGCAGCACGACCGACCATCCTGCCAGCTCGAAGTGGGTGGAGATGACCGCCAGCACGTAGCCGAGGGCGAGGAAGAATCGGCCCAGCAGCAGCCCAAGGATAGGCCAACGGTTGGCCGGTTTCGCCTTCATGAGGTTGCGCGCATACACGTCGGTCGCGCCCTTGTTCACCGCCAGCCCGTAGAGTAGCGGCGACATCACCAGGAGGGTGATGCCAACGGCCACGAGGTTCTGCAGGAATCCGCCCGCATCCGGCATCAGACGGCCTACAAGAGGCTCCAGCCAGGCGCGGGAGGCAATCATTATGGCGATGAGGATGACGCTGTAGAGGAAGATGCGGAGGAAGTAGGCCGACAGCAGCTTGTGCCAGTCGCTCTTCTCCGCGGCGGACGAGGCGGCATGGCTCTCCATCTGCTCGATGCGCGCCAGGGTCCGGGGTTTCAGCTTTCGAAGGATCCACTGGTACGAGGGGCCCGCCAGCCGTATCATGTACGGCGTGGTGAAGGTGGTGATGACGGACACCGCCACGATCACGGGGTAGATGAAGTCCCGCATCACGCCCAGGCTCACTCCCACTCCGGCGATGATGAACCCGAATTCACCGAGCTGCGCGAGGCTGAAGCCCGTCTGAACGGAGTTCTCGAGGCCGTTGCCTGTCAGGAGGATACCGGATGCGCTGAAGAAGATGTGAGTAGCGATTACCAGCACTGCCAACAGCAGGATAATCAGCCAGTTATGCAGGATGACCTCAGGCGCGATCATCATACCTACGGATACGAAGAAGATGGCGCCGAACAGGTCCTTGATGGGGCGTACCAGATGCTCTATGTGCTCGCTCTCGATGGTTTCTGCCATGATGGAGCCCATGACGAATGCGCCCAGTGCTGAGGAGAAGCCTGCGGCCGATGCGATGGTGACCAT
>JAEENZ010000040.1 GCA_016283985.1 Bacteroidales bacterium
GTACCTGCAAAATCCTTCTTGGGATAATAATCCAGGGTCCATCCGTACTGCTCTGCTACCAAAGTCTCACGTATATCCGCGAGGAAAGAATTGGCACGCTCTGCAGCCGATTCGTCGAAAAATTCGGGCTCGAACTGCTGGCAGGAAGGCATTAGCAGAAGTGCAGCCGCTGCAAAAATATATACTATCTTTTTCATATCTTTCTCCTCCTATATTGCTACGGTATTCAGATCAACCTTGCCGGCCTCCACGTCGCCGAGGCGGCGGCCGATAACGTCGCGGAGCACATCGATGTCGATGCCCCAGCTCTCGGACATATAAGTACGCACCATCTCGATCTTGGTCTCGATGGATTTCCTTCCGTTAGGAGCATCCGGGTTCTCTTTACGGACCTGGGCCGTTTCAGCATCGGCCTGGGCAAGCTGGGCCTCCCACCACTCGGGAGAGTGGACTATGTACTCCGACAGCAATTCGGCGAAATCCTCGCGGTGCTCGCTCTGGGCATAGTCCGTGATGTATCCGCGTCCGAGATGGTAATCATCGGTGTTGGACCAGGCATCGGAAACATAGGTAGAGGGCGTTACGTTCATAAAGTCGTCGGTGTAAGCCTTAACCTGGTTCAGGATATGGGTGAACTCGTGATGTATGGTCTTGATGTAGTAATGGTTGAGATGCTCACCAAGTTCATCACCGGAAAGCACCTCGAAAACCCTGGGAAGATAGTTCACGCCGGCAAGCATGATCTTTTTGCCGCCTTCGGCGGTACCGAGGACAATTTGACCATTGTTCTTGTACTCCCATTCACCTATCAGGAAGAACATCTTGGGGAAGTATCCGCGGGTGAAATGCACTCCGGCAACCTCGTCGTAAGAGTCAATGCAAAGGTATTTCACAAGATGCGCATAGATAACAGCCCCTTCGACCAAGGCAGGAACGGTATAGAAACCCCTGTCGGTTTCGTTCAAAGCGAAGCGGTACTTGAATTCGATATTGTAGGGCCTAAGCAGATTGAGCTCCAGCCACTTGTCGAAATCGTTCTGCTCGATCGCAGAATCTTTTATTATGGACTCGGATTCCATCGCATCTTTCTGGGTGCAGGAAGCACTCAGAAGGGCAAAGGAAACAGCCGTCAGTATATAAAGTATCTTTTTCATATAGCTTCCTCCTTGTTTTAGTTACGAGGGTTAGGCTCCAAGCCGGCAGAAACAACGTCCTGAGGGATCTGGAGGGCACGACGAGGATCATCCTTGGTAAGGATATCCACCTGACCGTCCAGAATCTTGAATGCGGCATCGTACTGCCCTGCAGCAGGGTCGGGCTGAAGCGTACGGCGGGTGATTTCGATGCCATAACGCTTGATATCCAGCCAACGGAGGCCCTGGGCCACGTGGTCGATACGCTTGAATCCAAGTACGCACTGAAGCATACTCTCCATCATCTCATTTTCTTCTCCGATAAAGAAAGAAGGGTTGAGATGCTTCTTGATGGTGGGCACATCCGGAGTCCAGTAAGCGATTGCCGAATAGAAAGCCTTTATCGACTCGGGAGTGAGGGTGCCGGAGAAATAGCTGGGCTTGATAATATTGTGGGCCCAGATATTGAGGTCGGCAGCTGCTTCGTCGTACTTATGCTGCATCACGCGCGCTTCGGCCCTGGTAAGCAGGGTTTCGTCGGTAGTGAAGGCAGGGAAAACGGCACGATGATAACCGATTCCGGCCACCGGATCTGTGTATTCGAAGAGATAAGGGATCTTCCAGAAAGCGATCTGGTCGAAGGTGGAACCATTGTACCACACGGGCGGATCCCAATACCAGCTGCTCACGTTACGCCATCCGCTCTGAGAATTACCCCACACATTCTTTGCATAGGAGACCTCGGTGAAAGAGAGGAAGGAGTTGTGCGAGAACTTGCTCAAACCAGGGTTTCCGAACTCATATCCAAAGTTCGTAAATGCAGTCATAAGCATAAGGTTGGCATCGTACTTCGACAAGATGAAGTCATTGGACAGCACATCTATATTATGTGCCATCGATGAACGGGCCTGCCAGTTGCGGAGCACCTGGGCAGGGTAAGAGCCAAGGCAGCGCGAAGCGCAAGCCTCGGCCTTGTCCCACTTCTCGTAGAAGAGGTAGAACCTTGCCGCAAATGCATAGGCAGCACGCACGTTGAAGTGGTATTTAGGCACTTTGTAATAGCTGTCATTCACGTACTCGAGGGCAATCTCGAGGTCTTTCTCTATATTCTTATAGACTCCGGCCACGGTACCTCTTTCGTACTGAGGATTCAGATGCGTCTCAATGCCCTTCATATAGGGAACACCAAGGTCCTTGTCGGAAGTCTCGGCGTTGTAGTTCTGGCAGAAGAAGTTCACCAGCATGAAATGGGCATAGGCACGGCAGAGCAGGGCCTCAGCCATCTCAGGGGCAAGACCGGCAGCCTCAACGGCTTCGGGGTCAAGTTCATCCTCGCATCCGCTCAGTTCCTGTATTGCAAGCAGGGCCTGGTTTGCGTGCGCAATCGCGAGATATGAATCACTCCAAAAATAGGTAGGGCAATCATTGGTAATTTCGGTAATATCCTCCCAATGATAGCACTGCTCGACGAAGCGATTGGTTCCGGGATTGTCGTCTCCTATATTGTCGACATTGTCGGACATATACTCGCTGAATTTCAGATAGGTGTTGCTATTATATGCCGACGCCAGCAGGGCGCGAATCTTATCCTGGTTGTCGATTTCGGTACGGTTGTCCGGCATCTTGTCCAGGAACTTGTTGCACGCCATCGTAAGAAGGGCGGCTGCAAGGAGAACTGCGATATTTTTCACTTTATTCATTTTCATAATCTTTTCCTCCTAATATCAGAGCCCAATCCTGAGCGTAAAAGTGAACTGTTTTGCAAGAGGAACTGCAACACCGCCGGTGTTGAAGAACTCAGGGTCCTGTCCGTTAAGCTTGGAATCGGCATAGAGCAGGAAGAGGTTGGTAGCCTGGACTTTCATACCCAGGGTGCTCATACCAAGCTTCTTGGCAACCTTGCCGGGGAAGTCGTAGCTGAGGGAGACCTCCTTCAGACGCACGAAATCGCCCTTGGCTATACGGGCATTGGAATAGTTGTATGCGTTGTAAGCATAGCTGAGCTGCTTGTTCTGGTAATTCTGCCAGGAACTGGCTATCACGGGGACGTCAGTCTTGGTTTCATCGCCAGGCACCATCCAACGGTTCTTGAACTCACGGGGCATGGAGTCGAGGTCGTCGTAGGAATTACGGAACACAGGGTCCATACGGATTACGTTACCGAAGGAGTAGGTGATATAGACATTCAGCTTGAATCCGCCATAGGAGAAGACATTCCCGATGGAACCTACGTCGGTAGGATCCACGCTGCCGGAATACTCGAGATTCTTGATGCACTCGGGATCCCTTTCCTGGAAATATACGTCGGTTACGGTCTTCACGCCCTGCTCGCTTATGACGGTAGGCAGACCTTCCTCGGTGAGGCCGTCGAACTTATAGGAGAAGAGGCTGCGCACAGGATAGCCCTCGAGTGCGAAACCGCTTCCGGCTATAAGGTCGAACACGCGTCTCTTGCTCTTGAGGTCGGTAACCGTGTTCTTGGAATGCGAGTAGATGAAGTTGGTGGTCCAGGAGAACTTCTTACCTTCGATATTCTTGGTGGTAAGGGAGATCTCATAACCGTGGGACTTCATAGCAGCGACGTTTCCAAGTTTCTCGCGGAAACCGCCGATTCCCTGGGTGGTGATAGGACCGATGAGGTCGAAGTTGTCTCGTTTGTAAACATCGGCCACGAAATTGACCCTATTGTCGAAGAGTCCGATTTCGGTTCCGATATTGAGCTCGTGCTTCTTCTCGTAGGTCAGGTCGTAGTTGGCGATATCGTCCAGATAAAGAGCGGACTCTTTGTCGCTGGAGAAAGGACGCCAAGGATTGTTCGCTTTGATGACCGCAGCGGCGTTCGACACATTAGGACGGTCGCCGGTAAGGGAGTAGGAAGCCTTAAGGGTAAAATGGGCCACGGTAGGATAGAGTGACTTCATGAACTCCTCCTCGTGTGCATTCCAGGAACCGGACACGTTCCAGGTAGGCATCCAACGGGCGGTGCGAGACTTTCCGAGCTGGTTGCTGCCCTCGTAGCGATATGTACCGTTGATGGTGTATTTACCCTTGTAGGAGTAGGTTCCGTTGGCGAAGAATGCAGCAGCACGGTCACACTTATTTTCCAAGGTATAGTACTGGCTGTTGTCCTCAGCACCCTTCTTGAACACCAGATAGTAGTAGTTGGCTATTTCACCGAAGCCGTACTGCATACCCCAGCCGCGGAAGGTGCTGCCGTGACGGTCGAGGTTGTTGACCTCGGTACCGCCAAAGAGGCTCACGATATGGTCGCGGTTGAAGGTTTTGTTGTACTGTGCGGTGGCACGTATGTCCCAACCGTTCATAACATAGTCGGAACGGTCGTAGATACCACCGTCGGGCAGCACCGTGATTTTCTTCTGGTAAGGATGGTCAGGATCCTTGTAAAGGAAGGGGTTGGCATCGCGGATGGCCGCAGTGCTCATCTCCCTGTACGCCAAGGCCTGGTTAGCTTCGTCGCGGATGTAGTGCTCCGTCGAAGTAGTAATAGCCTTATAAGCAGCGAGCGCGCTGATTTCCAATTCCTTGATGGGCTTGTAGCGGAGTTCTCCCTGGATACGGAAGTCGGCCACTGCAAGGTCGATGTAGTTGTTGTCGAGCTCGTGCTTGATGTTGAACTTTGAGTAGTTGCGGGTATAGAACACGTCGGGGTCAAGGGCTCGGGAAGTGTTCAACGCGTAAGAATACGGGTTGATGTCGAAGTCGCGCTTGACCTCGCCGGTCACCACGTCAGCCTCGCTGTTGATGGTACCGGGAGCACGCTGCTTACGGTAGGAGGCGTTGCTGATGAGGTTGGCGGTCAGTTTCTCGTTGATCTTATGGCTGACGTTCAAGTTGCCGGTGTAACGGTTCACCCGGCTCTGAAGGCTCCAACCCGGATCTTCCAGCACGGAAAGCGAAGCGTAGTAGGTACCCTTCTCGGAACCGCCGGAGGCACTCACCGAATGGTTGTGCTGGATGGCGTTGGTGAACAAGAGATCGAACCAGTCGGTATTGCGGTACTCGGCTGCACGCAGATAGGCGTTCCTTGCCTCCTGGGTGTTGGCCAGACCGAATTTGCCGCTGGAGGCATCGTACTCGGTAATCAACTGATACATCTTGCCATAGATACCGCTGTTGGAGGCGTTCGCAGTCTCCGCGTAGTTCAGATAACCCTTCTGCTCGAGCTCCTGGTAGATAGCCATCTGGTCCTGGGAGTTCATTATGTTGAAGGTGTCATAAGAAGGCTTTAGGCGGTAGGTGTACTCTCCCGTATAGCTCAGGCGGCTCTGACCGGCCTTACCACGCTTGGTGGTAACGACGATAACGCCCGCCATTGCGCGCGCACCGTAGATGGAGGTAGCGGAACCGTCCTTGAGGATGTCGAAGCTCTCGATATCGTCGGAGTTCAGGCCTGCGATAGCAGAAGAGATGAGGGTATTGGCATTACCGGAGGAAAGGTCGTCGGCAGATACGTTCATAACATCTTCCATAATGACACCGTCCACAACCCACAAAGGCTTGGAGGAACCGTAGATGGAAGTAGCACCACGGACACGGATCTTAGGAGCCGTACCGAAGGTACCGGAAACGTTCTGGACGGACACACCTGCGGCGCGCCCTTCGAGCGAACGGGAGATATCGGCCATACCGCTGATGTTGGCTTCTTCGGCCTTCACCTTAACCACGGAACCGGTGTTCATACGCCGGTCGACCGTCTGCATACCGTTCACGACAGCTCCTTCCAGCATTTCGGAGTCATCTTCGAGATAGACCTCAACGTTCGAGGCAACCTCGACCCTGGCATCCTTCGAGCCAAGGAAGGAGACGATAAGATACTTCGCATTCGCCGGGACGCCCAATTCGAACTGTCCGTCAAGATTGGTCGTAGTGCCCACCTTGGAGGCCCCTTCGACCTGCACATAGGCACCCACGACCGGGCTCTTGTCGGAAGCAAAGTACACGGTGCCCGTCACCGTACGGTTCTGGGCACTCGCGATACTTAGCGTCACGAAAAGTACGAGGAATATAAGTATGTACTTAGCTATTCTCATTATTTGACAAATTTCTTAACCTTTGCAGATGATTTGGCGGGAACGTTGTTCGCAACGGCTGCAGGATATTTAATATTGGCTTTTGCAGAAGCCTCGGTATCAAGGATTGCGGAAGCCTTCTTTCCAGACTTGACAGACTTGACAGACTTGACGGATGCGCCGCCGGTGCTGGGCTTGCCGATAACTCCCTTGAGATACTGAGTGTCCTGGAGAGAACCCTTGCCCTGCAACTCACCTTCGGCTGTAATAATCCATCCGAGAGCTATACCTACATATTCACCATATTCGCAAGCTCCGGTCTGGAATGTGATATTACCACTACTGCGCTTGCTAACGGTTACGACCTTGTTAGGCGTATCTCCTTCAAAGGGGAAGTAAGGAAACTCGGAAGTCTCATACTTGAAAATACCGGTAACCAAGTCCATGCAAGAGCCATAACTCGGATGATTCCAGGTGCCTAGGGTCTGCTCATTTATGTAGAAATTACCATTTTCAGCGTCAAACACAGCCTGAACAGCAGAATAATCCGCGGAACCAGGGAAACCAGTGATGGAATAGGTTGCATTGTCGCTGTTAGCCGAAATGGTCCAAGTATTGCCATCAACATCCCATTTACCAACAAAATCGGTGTATGCCGCCTTCACCACAGGTGTCTCGTCATTTTCAGGGACGTACTTTTTGAAGCTTTCAGGAATAGGGCTGGGGCCATATGAGCGGGCAGCAAGTTTACCTGTCGAGGGATCAGCAATATAGCTATATGCTAGCGTATATCCGTCAAAAAGTCCGTAACCGCCTTCGCCTGGCGCAACAGTAAACACTCCGTCGTTGTCGACACTGATGGTAAAGATAGTTCCACGGGAATTGGGACTATTTATAGGGTAGTAGATGTACTGGGTAGTACCAAGGGTGAACGTTGCAGAAATCATTTCCTGGCAAGCGCCGTAAGTGTCGTCGTTATAAGTGCCAAGATCCTGCTCGTTGAATTCAAGAATTCCTTTTTCAGCATTATAATCAAATACCGGGGCCTTAACTTCGCCCTTAGGAGTACCTATTACAGGGAAGCCTTCGATATTATAATTCTTGCCATTCTCTTTAGCTGATATGGTAATGACGCTGTTATCGAGTTTAAACTGGCCGATAAATGTATCATAAGATGCCTTGACGGACTTGTCCCTCTCCACATTCTTGGTCGGCAGAGCAATTACGGTTCCGTAAGTATTGCCCTTTCCTGCATTAGTACCTTCCTGGATAATCCACTGGAACTGGGCACCGACGAACTTGCCGTTCTCACAAGATCCGGCGCGAAGCTCATAAGTATCATCGGCATACTTGACGAAAGTAAAGATTACGCCGGGATCTCCATTTACAGGATAATTGCGGTACTGGCGGTTGTTATAGCTAAATACGCCACTGAAGTAATCCTTAAGCTGGCCATAATGATTGGAAGAAGGATCCTCGTAGGTAGCAAGAACCTGCTCGGTCACAGAGAGACGGCCCTTCTCGGAGTCATAATCACCTACAACCACGGTGTTTCCACCACGGGATGCAAGAGAAGCGGATCCAGGGATTCCCTCGATGTTATAGGACACGCCATCTTCTTTAGCGGAAATAACCCACTCGGAACCATTTACCTTCCAAACTCCGATATAATCTGCATAAGCAGCCTTGACAGCGGGATCGACCTTATTATATTCAATGGCTGAGAACTTGCCATTCACGCGGCCGAGAGTATCGATACCAACAGCTACAATGTAAGTCTTTCCGTAATCAAATTCAGGGAAGTTCTCTGTAGCGGTCTTGTTATAGGCGAAGTATTCCAGGATCTCGTCATAGTATGCACCGTAGCCATCGACTTCGTAGATAATATCGTCGGAGATAGCCCACGCAGCCTCGGTCGCAGCAGCAATGACACCATTCATGCTGGCCTCGGCAAGCTCGGATTCGTGAACAGTAACAAATGCATAGTATTCACCAGACATCTCACCGGAAACAGTATTGGTAACTGCCTCGGGAGCATTGGAATCCTCGGATTCAGAATGGCTGACTACCCAAGAAGTCTCGGGAGTAGGGACCACTGCCTTGATTTCGGTAGGGATGGCTTTAAGGACGTAGGAGGCAGTCTTGTCGGAAGCGTCACGACCTTTTCTCCAGCCCTTGAAGGCGACAAACTTATCCACGAAAGAATCGACATTGAGTTCATCGACAGGGTCTTCCAGAGCATAAATCAATGCGGAAGTGAAAGTCTGCAGATAGTACTTGTCTCCAACCTTCCTAACATAACCGTTTAGAACGTCGAAGCAAAGCTTCTCGCTGACGCTGTAATAGGAGCTGACGAACACCCTTTCATCGAAGGACACAGGGGTTGCGCCCTCTACGGCAGCAGCGGTAGCGCCACTCAGGTAAGGGACACCGATAGCATCGGTCTTCTTTACACCGTTGGTAATATTAACCACGGTACCGGCAACGATAGAGGTATCGGCAACATAAATGAAGCCCTCGCCATCGGTTACGATAGTGCTGCTCTTGGATGCGGCAACTACGGTAACGTTAAAGAGGTTGGCGGGAGTATTGTTTGCAAGAGCGACCACAGATGCGATGCTGGTGGTCACGGTAGGGTTAGGATACTGGAATACCTCGATATCCTTGATGGATGCACCGGCAGCATCGACAACCTTGACGGTTGCGCTGCGGTATGAACCGGATTCATTGGCGGCGACAGTAATAGTATACTTGTCGGTGTGAGTAGCCTTGACTTCTGCGCAAGAAATCCAGGACTGTGCTGCAGTGGGGATTTCGATAGTGTAATCAAGGTTGGTAGTAACCTCAAGGGCCATGGTACCACCTTCTGCGGTAATGTCCTGAGTTTCGATTACAGCTTCGAGTTTACCACCTTCGAAAACGAGGGTGCGGATATCGCTCTTACCCTTGTGATTGGCAGCATAAACGATAACCTTACCATTACCATCGCTGTTATTGGTCACCTTGATGGAACCGGATGCATTGTCGGTAGCTTCCACTACAGCATCCCAGCCGGCGGCTGCGCCGAGGACATCTACCTCAACTTCGTCAGTAGAGCCGACACCGGCGATGGTATATGCGAATGAGGCGGTTTCGCCCTTCTTGACACCATTATTCTCACCAACAACCACATTGAGGGTGAAAACTTTCTCCTTAGGGATCTCGACGCGGGTAGAACCCACATAGAGGACGATGTAATCGTCGGTTTCCTCATCGGGAGCGAGGTATGCGGAATAGTCGGTATCGGACACCAGGCCTACAGTCTGCCAGGTCTCGCCGTTATCGTAGGACACGATCCAGTGACCATCCTGAATTCCGAACTGAGGGGTAATACCATTGGTACCGTTTGTACCGTTTGTACCATCGGTTCCGACTACGCGGAGAGGCTTGCCATCTTCGCCAAGAACGACCTCACCGTTGATGGTCCATACATAGTTTCCATCAACGAGAGCGATGTTCACTACAGGAGCATCATTACCGTCGGCTCCGTCTTCACCGTCCTTACCATCTTTGACTACGACGGAGTTGCCGTCGGAGAACTTGATCTCGTAACCGTCCGACTTTTGGACGACGGCCTTCACCCACACATTGTCGGTGGTGATAGCATTTACCAGAGACTGAAGACCAGGGATAGTCTGCTCGTTAAGCTGTTTGACCTGTTCTTCGAGGGTTGCTACCCTACCTTCGATTCCATCTACCCTGTCAGTGAGTTTCTGGAGATCATCAGCAGGAGTGCAATACACAGCGCCAAAGAATACGAGGGCGGCCGTGAAGATAGTCCTTAATGATGTTTTCATGATTGTTATAAATTAGAAATAATAGATTTCTGAGACAATAACTAACAATAATACACTTAACTAACCATTCGTTTAACAAACCCGTCCCCTACGGGCAAAGGGCTAAAACAGCGCCCAATATCGGAATATTTTTTTTTAATTACAAATTCGTAAACAATTCTTTTTGGGGCTTATATGGGGTTAAAATCGGGTTTTTTCTTTCTGCCGCGAGGGCTGCTGCGCGAGAGCGGTTTCGATTAGAAAGATTTTTGAGCGTTTTGCTTATAATTATTAAGCGCAAGAAAAAAGCAAGCCGGCCCCGCTGCGCCGGCATTAAACGTTTATTTTTACACCACGAAGTAAACCTAGGCATTCTGGTTGCACTGGAGGACGATTATTCTTGCATATATACTATGTCATTTATCAGGACGTTCACGGGTTTACCCCCGACCACTCCGGGCTTCCAATTCTGGATCTTGTCAACAATGGAGAGAACATATCTCTCCTCCGGGCTCAACGCGCCAGGGCACTTTCCTCGGATTCT
>JAEENZ010000001.1 GCA_016283985.1 Bacteroidales bacterium
CCGGCATAAACCTGGATTCCGGGCTCATCGGTATACACCCGTATCTCTATCCCGCTGGTAGGGCAATACAGTGAAGCAGCGATCACCGTATCATCCCCGTTGGTATCCAGCACCCAGTTATGGTCGTAACCATGGCCGTTGCGAAGTTGTTCATAATCGGCATCGATATCCAACCCGATGGGCTTGGGCGTACGGAAATCCATGGGAGTTCCCTCTACGGGCCAGATTTCTCCGGTAGTCATGAAAGTGTCGTCCACCGGTGTAAACCGGGATGCATTGATGTAGAGCTCATCCGCGCATATCGAATAATGATTCGGTTCCCCGGAAGGATTGAAGTAAGAATGATTGGTCATGTTGATCACGGTAGGGGCATCCGTGGTGGCCTCGTAGCGGATATCCAGTTTGTTGTCCTCCTGAACGGTGAAGGTCACGTATGCCTTCACGTTGCCGGGGAAGCCCTGGTCGCCGTCCGGCGAGATGCGCTCGAGTTTCAGGCTGTTCTCCGATACTTCGACGACATTGTAGAACTGATACTGCCAGCCCCTGGTGCCGCCATGGAGACAGTGTCCGTAATTGTTCTGAGGGAGTTGGTACTCCTTGCCGTCGATGGTGATGCGGCCGTCCTTGATGCGATTGGCGTAACGCCCGATGGTTGCACCGAAATCGGTCTCGTTATTCTCGGGATAGTAGTCTTCCAGATTGTCGAAACCGAGCACCACGTCACGCAGGTTCCCGTCCCGGTCCGGCACCAACAGGGAAACGATGCGCCCGCCGTAGTTGGTAATGCTCACTTCCATTCCGGAAGCGTTCTTGATGGTGTAGAGCTGAGGCGTCTGCTTGCAGCACGCAGCCATCATGAGAACCATGGCCGCAAAAAGGATCTTTTTCATAATTATTTGACTCTTAGTTTTTTACCTATTTTCAACGGGGTGGATGCGCTGATGCCGTTAAGCTTGCATATAGCACCCACCGTAGTATGATACTTGGCCGCAAGGCCATAAAGCGTATCCCCCGACTTGACGGTATGATACTGAGCCGCCGCCATCTCCTTTGCGATGCGCTCGGCCTCGGCCCTGTCCTGCTCCTCCGCCTTGTATATCTCATCTTCCTCATCCTCGGATTCGGGATAATATCTGGAGGTGTTGGAAAGATACTTGCGTTTGAGCACGAAGTAGCCGTGGCGCAGGGTTCCCGTCTCGAAATCTATCAGCCACTGCGGATCGAAGGCAAAGCCCTCATAACGCGTCTCGAAGTGGAGATGCGGGCCGGTGGAGCGCCCGGTGGAGCCCCCAAGGCCTATGACATCCCCAGCCGACACATAATCCCCGGCCTGCACGTTGCGCTCCTTCAGGTGGGCATAAGTCGTTTCCAGGCCGGATGCATGGCGTATCACAACCACATTGCCGTATCCCCTGTTGTACATGGACACGCGCACGCGACCGTCGAAGGCCGCATATACCGGCGTTCCGGTCGGGAGCGGAAGATCCACGCCGGTATGGTTCCGGCGTCTGCGCCATCCGAAAGGAGAAAACACCTTCACCTTGTTCGGGCAGCAGAAACGGCTCGCTGAATCCGCCAGGCACAGGGTCACGCGGTAAGGAAGGTCCTCGAGCTTCGTGCGGTAGGGGTTCAGTTCGTTCGCATTCCATGCCTTGCGGAAGACGGCGCTGTCAGCGAAAGCCCGCACGTCCCGTTCATATCTCCATGTGCCGTCGTTGAAAAGGATAATCTTGACGGCAGGATCGGAAGTGTCCAGGGTGTCGTGCACGGGAGGTTTCTCCCCCGGGATCATGGATTTGACCGGCTTCCGTATCTCCCTGGGAACCAGCTTCTCCGCCTCTTTTACGGTCAGGCGGCGTTCCTGCGCCCCTGCCATAAGCGGCAGCAGCATAAAGGCGGTTATCGTTATCAGGAATCTCCCCCTCATCTGCATCTATGCCCTCCTTCCGCCGAACTGTCCTTCTATTATCGCAGCCGCTTCGGCTATCTTCTTCTCCAGCAGTTCATCCGTCGTGGCTTCGCAGATGAAGCGCAGGTAAGGCTCCGTGTTGGACGGGCGGATGTTGAACCACCACTGGGGGAACTCCAGACGGTAGCCGTCGAAGTCCATCACCGCTTCGGGCTTTTCGGCCTCTTCGAAGTGCTTCTTCACTGCCTCCATGGCGCCGGCCTTGTCTTCCACGCGGAAGTTGACCTCGCCGGAGTTCTTGTATTTGGTGAGCTCGTCTATCTGCTGGCTGAAGGTCTTGCCCTTACGCTTCAGGGCGGCCACGATGCGGAGCACGATGATGCTGGCGAGCATGCCGCTGTCGGAATAGAAGAAATCCTTGAAATAATAGTGCCCGGCAAGTTCTCCGCCCCAGAGACCGTCGATCTCGCGGAGTTTGGGAGCCGCGAACGCACGGCCCACACGCCATGTGTGGACTTCCGCGCCGTACTGCTGAAGATACTCTCCCACAGCCTTGGAAGAGCGGATTTCCTGAAGAACACGGGGATTCTTCTCTCCGCGCTCGTCGCAGAAATACTGGGCCATCATGGCGATGATGAGGTCGGGCGCCACAAAACGGGCCTTGTCGTCCACGAACATCACACGGTCGGCATCGCCATCATAGATGACGCCGAGATCCGCCCCGCACTTTGCCACAAGCTCGCGCAGAGGCTGCACATTCTTGGGAATCAGCGGGTTGGGCTCATGGTTGGGGAAGCGGCCATCGATGGTGTCGAAGAGCCATTCGGCGTTTTCGTCCTTGTATATCTCCTTGGCAAAGAGATTGGCCATGCCGTTGGAGAGGTCGAATGCGATCTTGAGGTTGGAGTAGTCGCCCTTGTACTTTTTTAGGAAGGCGATATAGTCCGGCTTGATGTCGATTTCCCTCACCTTTCCGGGCTTTGCCGCCTTGGGCGTGGGGCGTCCCTCCTCTATCCATGCCTTTATCTGGCCGAGGCCGGTGTCCAGACCCACGGGAAGGGCGTTCTCGCGGGAGACCTTCATGCCGTTGTATTCGGCGGGATTATGCGATGCGGTGATCTGCACCGAGGCCTTGTAGCCGTAGTTCGCCGTGCCGAAATACACCAGCGGAGTGCTGCTAAGGCCGATGTCGTCTACATCTGCCCCGGCATCGGTGATGCCCTTGATGAGCCAGTCGTGGATTTCCGGCGAGGATACGCGGCAGTCGCGGCCAACCAGCACTTTGTCCGCCTTCAGCAGTTCGGGCAGGAAATATCCTACCTTGTATGCGGTTTCCTTATCGAAATCGACATTGTAGATTCCTCTGATGTCGTATGCGTGAAATGCTCCCATATTAAATTATTTTTTAGTGTCGTGTTAACCTACAAATATAAT
>JAEENZ010000041.1 GCA_016283985.1 Bacteroidales bacterium
CAGCCAGACGATGGGGTTCATGAACACCATCTTCTTTACGAACTTGCGGTATTCGGCCGGACTGTCGTTGTCATCCAGTTCGGTTTTGGTATCGGGGAGTTCCGGCAGGCCGACGGATTTGGGGGTATCGCGCAGCGTCAGGAAGATGAAAAGCACGCCCACAGCGGAAATGATGGCAGGAATCCAGAAGCACCACTGCCAGCGCGATGAAGCCACGATGGCGCCGCAAAGCACGGCCACGATGCCGGCTCCGACGGAATGGGATACATTCCAAATCGACATCTTGGTCGCCAGTTCCTTCGGCGGCACCCAGTGCACCAGCAGGCGGTTGCAGGGCGCGAATCCGGCCCCCTGGAATACGTTGTTCAGTATGATGAAGACTGCAGTGCAGCCGATCAGCGCACCCACGAAATCCGGCCCATCCGCCGCACCGGAAATCCACCGGCTTATCTGGGGGCTCCAGCCGAATGCAGCGTTCAGCGCCACACAGATACTGAGCGCTATGACCAGATGCCAGCGGGCGTTGGTACGGTCGGCGATGAACCCGTTGATAAACTTGCTCACCCCGTAAACCAGCCCTCCCAGCGTGAGGATTATACCGAAACTGGTATCCTTGATGCCATATTCAGCGCCCAGCACGGGCATCGCGAACGAAAAGTTCTTCCGAACGAAATAAAACATCGAGTAGCCGATCATCGAACAAATGATGACCTTCCACTGCCAGAAATTGAAGCTCTTTTTGGTCTGCATACAACAAAGATACACTTTTTTCGTAAATTTGCCTCATGTTATCGCCCCTGTCGAAGCAGAAATGAAAGACCGTAAACTCCTGAATTCCGAACTCGGACGCATCAGCGCGGAGCAGTACCGTGCGGCGGAGCCGTCGGGGGTGGAAGTCATCCTCGACAACATCCGCAGCGCCCACAACGTGGGCAGCGTTTTCCGCAGCGCGGATGCCTTCCGCATCGACAAGATCTGGCTCTGCGGCATCACTCCCCTACCTCCGACTGCTGAAATTCACAAGACGGCCCTCGGCGCAGAAGAGAGTGTGAGATGGGAACACAGGGACGATGCCACCTCCCTCGTAAAGGCCTTGCAGGAAGATGGATACGTGGTGGCGAGCATCGAGCAGACCGAGCATTCCGTGCCTCTCGGGCAGTTCCGCCGCGATTTTGGCAAGAAATATGCATTGGTATTCGGAAACGAGGTTGACGGAGTTTCGCAGGAAACGGTGGACGCATCGGATTTTGCACTGGAAATTCCTCAGCACGGCACCAAGCACTCACTCAACGTCAGCGTATGCGCAGGAGTGGTGCTCTGGGAAGTGACGAAAGACAAACTTTAAAATTTATCAGATATGAAATTCTTAAAATTATTCATTCCCGCAATCGCTCTCGCAGCGCTTTTAAGCGGATGCACGAAGGAGTACATCACGAACGAGTACTATCAGGGCGCCAAGGTTTATGCCCGCGATTATACCGTCAAGCCCAGTGACTGGATGGTCAACCATGAAGATGGTGACGTTACAGCCCGGGAGGACAATTATCTCTGGGCCGAATTCGACAATCCGGACATCACCCAGGATGTCGTCGACAATGGCACGGTCCAAGCTTTCATCTACACCATTTTCGATGCCACCAACAATCTCGGAGCCTATAATCCCCTTCCTTATGTTTATCCGTTGTTGATAGAAGAAAAGGACAACACGGGAGCTGTGGTCAACAGTTTCGTGGTCGCTGAGAATACCCGTTTCGATTATCGTTACGACAGTGCAGCCAAGGTCGGCAAGGTCACCTTCACTATCCAGGACCTCGACGGCATCAATCCTCTGGACATTGTCAACGAGATGTCTATCAAGGTCTGCGTTACGATTTAACTTTTTAAAGCTATAAGTGAAGGGTCCGAAATGCATTTTTTCTGCATTTCGGACCCTTCACTTATAGCATACGCCCTACTTCTCCTGTTCGATCGCAGCCTGTGCAGCGGCAAGGCGGGCGATAGGAACGCGGAAAGGTGAGCAGGACACGTAGTCCACGCCGATCTTGTTGAAGAAGCGGACGGAATCGGGATCTCCGCCGTGCTCGCCGCAAACGCCGCACTTGAGGTCTGCGCGCTTGCTGCGGCCGTTCTGGATTCCGTATTCCACGAGCTTGCCGACACCCTTGACGTCGATGGTCTGGAAAGGATCGGCATCGAGGATCTTGTTGCCCAGGTAGTCACCCATGAAGGTACCCACGTCGTCGCGGCTGAAGCCGAAGGTCATCTGGGTAAGGTCATTGGTGCCGAAGCTGAAGAACTCTGCGGTGCGGGCCATGCGGTCTGCAGTGAGGGCAGCGCGGGGGATCTCGATCATCGTACCGAAATGGTATTCGACCTGCATGCCTCCGAAGTGTGCCTCGACCTCTGCAAGGATGCGGTCGCAGATGGCCTTCTGGAAGCTGAGCTCACGGGCAGAGATGGTGACGGGGATCATGATCTCCGGCATGGGGTTGAAGCCTTCGCGCTTGAGTTCGCAGGTGGCCTCGAAGATTGCACGGTACTGGGTCTCGGCGATAAGAGGATAGGTGACGTGCAGACGCACTCCGCGGTGACCCATCATCGGGTTAATCTCGTGGAGGTTGTCTCCGCGCTTCTCTACTTCTTTCACGCTGACACCGAGTTCGGCAGCGATTTCCTTCTTCTTGTCTTCGGTCTTGGGAACAAACTCGTGGAGAGGCGGGTCGAGCAGGCGGAACACCACCGGCTTGCCGTCCATCACCTTGAGGGTGCTCTTGACGGATGCCTTGATGAAAGGCAGGAGCTCTGCCAGGGCGGCGCGACGCTCTTCCTCGGTGGAGCTGAGGATCATCTTGCGGAGCTTGGTGAGAGGAGTCTCGGAGTTGCGTCCGTAGAACATGTGCTCGATGCGGAAGAGGCCTATGCCCTCTGCACCGAACTTGAGAGCGCGGTCGGCATCCTCAGGAGTATCTGCATTGGTGCGGATACCGATCCTGCGGTACTTGTCCACGATGTTCATGAACTTTATGAAGAGAGGATTCTCGCTGGCGTCCATGGTCTCGATCTTGGAGCCGTAGACGAAGCCCTTGCTGCCGTTCAGGCTGAACCACTCGTCCTCCTTGTAAACCTTGTCGGATCCGGCGAAGCTCACGCTCTTGGCGGCGAAGTTGATTTTCATGGCCTCGCAGCCCACGATGCAGCACTTGCCCCAGCCACGTGCCACGAGAGCGGCGTGGGAGGTCATGCCACCGCGGGTGGTGAGGATACCGGCGGATGCGCGCATGCCTTCGATGTCTTCAGGGGAGGTCTCCTCACGGATGAGGATAACCTTCTTGCCTGCGGCTGCGGCTTCCATTGCGGCCTCGGAGGTAAACACGATGGTTCCCACAGCTCCGCCCGGAGATGCGGGCAGACCCTTGGCGATGACCTCGGCCTTCTTCTCGGATGCGGGATTCAGCACAGGGTGCAGGATCTCGTCGAGCTGGGCGGGAGATACGCGCATGACTGCGGTGCGCTCGTCGATCATGCCCTCTTCGAGCATGTCCATCGCCATCTGAAGGGCGGCGATGCCGGTGCGCTTGCCGATACGGCACTGGAGCATCCAAAGCTTGCCTTCCTGGATGGTGAACTCTATGTCCTGCATGTCGTGGAAGTGATTCTCCAGCTTCAGGCGGATGGCGTCGAGCTCTCCGTAAACCTCGGGCATAGCCTTCTCGAGGCTCTCAAGATGCTTGTTATGGTCGGTCTTGGTGGCCTCGTTCAAAGGGTTGGGGGTGCGGATACCCGCGACCACGTCCTCGCCCTGGGCGTTGATGAGCCACTCGCCGTAGAACTTGTTGTCGCCGGAGGCAGGGTTGCGGCTGAAGGCCACACCCGTTGCAGAGGTGTTACCCATGTTGCCGAACACCATCGACTGGACGTTCACTGCGGTTCCCCAGTCATCCGGAATCTTCTCGATGCGGCGGTATGCGATTGCGCGCTTCCCGTTCCAGCTCTTGAAGACGCCGCCGATTGAGCCCCAAAGCTGGGCCTCGGCCGTGTCGGGGAATTCTACTCCGAGAACTTCCTTGACCTTAACCTTGAACTTGTCGCAGAGGTCCTTGAGTTCGTCGGCAGTGATGTCGGTGTCGGACTTGTAGCCCTTGGCATCCTTCAGCTCCTGCATCATGCGGTCCAGCTGCTGCCGGATTCCCTGGCCGTCCTCGGGCTCGATACCCTCGGCCTTCTCCATCACGACATCTGAATACATCATGATGAGGCGCCTGTATGCGTCATATACGAAACGGGGGTTGCCCGTCTTCTTGATCATTCCGGGAAGGGTTGCGGAGCAGAGACCGATATTGAGGATGGTATCCATCATGCCGGGCATGGAACTGCGGGCGCCGGAACGGCAGCTCACGAGGAGCGGATCGGCGGTGTCGCCGAACTTCTTGCCCATAAGCTTCTCGGTTGCGGCGAGTGCCTCGGCAACCTCGGCCTTGAGTTCTGCGGAATATCCGCCGCCGAGCTGATAGTATTCAGCGCAGCATTCGGTCGTAATGGTGAATCCGGCGGGAACCGGCATTCCAAGGCGGCTCATTTCCGCCAGATTGGCTCCCTTTCCACCAAGGAGCTCACGCATTGATCCGTCGCCTTCGGCGGTCTTGCCACCAAAGCGATAGACTCTCTTCTTGTTTTCTGCCATAATATCTGTAATTGTATTAAATTTCAAAAAATCCCGCGAATTTAGGAAAAAATCCGACTATTTACAAGAGTTTTGCTGCTATTTCAGAAAGTTCGCTTCGCTCACCTTTCCGGAGGAAAACATGCTGGAATATCTTCTGGCCGTCCATCTTCTCGCCGGTGTGCGTCAGACCGTTGCTCCACTGGTCCAGATAGGGCTGGTCGATCTGGAAGATATCTCCCGTGAGGACTATCTTCGTGCCTTCGCCGGCACGAGTAACTATTGTCTTCACTTCCAGCGGGGTGAGGTTCTGGGCCTCATCGATGATGAAAAAGGCCTTGCCGAGGCTGCGTCCGCGTATGTAGGCAAGGGGCTCGATAACGAGTTTTTCATCCCTCAGGAGGCTTTCCAGATGGGTGGCTTCCTTGGACGAGGCCTTGTACTGGCCTTTGATGACGTTCAGATTGTCCATCAGCGGCTGCAGGAACGGGGTCATCTTGGTATTCTTGTCCCCGGGGAGGAAGCCAATGTCCTGGTTGCCCAGGATTACGGTCGGGCGGGAGATGTATATCTGGTCGAAGTCGTTCTCCTGCTCGAGGGCGGCCGCCAGCGCGAGGAGGGTCTTGCCGGTGCCGGCGCCGCCGGTGAGGGTCACGAGTTTCACCTTCGGGTTCAGGAGTGCGTCCAGCGCCATCTTCTGCTCATCGTTGCGGGGCTTGATACCATAGGCGGTATGGGCCTTGATGAGCACTATCCTGCCGCGGTCTTCGTCGAAGCGGGCGCAGATGGTCTCTGCCCCCTTGTCGCCTTCCCAGCGGAACTTGAAGAGTTGATTGGCTTCGGGCTTCTTCTCCGTCACCTGTTTCCAGTCGATGGCGTTCTCCGGGCCGTAAACCAAAGTCTGGAGAAGCTCCGGCTGGAGGGTGTAGTACTGCACCTCGCTGTTGGCATTCTCTATCTTCGCCTCGTCCACGCGGTCGGTCAGGTAATCCTGCACCTCCATCCCGGCAGCTTTGGCCTTCATGCGTAGGTTGACATCCTTCGTAACCAATGCCACGAAGGTGCCCGGATGGTTGTCCCTCACCCAGATGGCTGTTGCAAGGATGCGGTGATCCTGGATATCGTCTATGAACAGGTCCTTCAGGTTGTCCGGGAAGGGATGGTTGGGCTCCACCTTGATGAGGCCCAGGTCCTTTCCTATGGGCAGGCCTTCCTTTCCGAAGGACTTGCCGTCGGAAATCTTGTCCAGGTCGCGCAGGAAATGGCGGGCGTTGTAAGCCAGGGTGTCGTTGCCCTTCTTGAACTTGTCCAGTTCCTCCACCACGGCGATGGGAACAACGAGATTGTTGTCCCGGAACCGCCGGATGGCCTTGTGGTCGTGCAGGGGTACGTTGGTATCCAGCACGAAGATCTTAGGTTTTCCCATATACTAGTTTTAGTCTTCCCCTTCTCCCCCCTGACGCTGCACGAGGGATTCGAGGATATTCTGTATGCCGGTCTTGGCGGACGCCTTCACCCGCACGGCCCCGCCGTTGGCGGCAGGATGCCCGAGGGGGTAGAAAGCCACGTCCTGCAGCAGCAGTTCGGCATCTATGTAGTCGAAATCGATGTCCCGTATCTGGATGATGACCCCCGGTATCTCGGAGAAAAGGATGCTCACGATGTCCGCTCCGCGGCTGGCACGCCGTATGTCGGAGAGATCGAGAACCGCACCCGTGCGAGAGGTCGCCATCCCCTTGAGGCCGGTCAGAAGCCCGCCTTCCCCTACGGTGACGCCGGCGAGCACAATTCCGTCTTCCACCAGTTCTCTCACCACCTCGTAGCAGTCGACGAAATACGGGGCGTCGTCCAGGGCCGGGGCCAGCGGAGAATTGATCTGCATGGCCTGGGCAAGCAGGGATCCGCCCAGACGGTAGGGAGACGAATCGAAGGGGATATAGACTATCCAGGAGTTCTCGTCCGGCTGCAGCACGTTGGGGATGGATGCCGCGCCCATATGGGGATTGCGGGTGGTGTTCGGCTGTTCCACAAGGTCGGTGTCATCACTGGTAGGACGCAGCGACGCCGACACTTCCAGGGAGCATTCGTCATCAGCATGTATGCAGTCGTAGGATGAAAGTTTAATGTCGAGGGCATCCAACATGTCTCCCACTGCCTCCACGCTATGGTAGAATGCGGCAGTGTTGCCTACGGCCAGATTGTTCCACTTCCAGAGAATATCCATGGCCAGGTCGCCCAGACGGAAATGACCGAGTTTCCAGATGCAGTCCAGCAGCGCCCCGGCTATGCGTCCCCTCGTGTAAGGCCCGGCGAATTCCATGGGAATCCGGCGCTGGGTTTTCAGGATTGCTGAGAGATACTTCTCCACTTTCCTGGCATCCAGGGCCACGGGGGAAGGATCCACGTCTTTGGTCTCATCTACCAAAGGAGACAGTTCCACGGACGGGGATTCTTCCGGAGGATAGATGCTTACATCCCCCAGAATCTGCGCCGGGGTCACACTCTGGCGGACTCCGTCGATAACGTAGGGTGAATGCAGCACTGACGACTTAATTTCCATCCTTTTTTACGAAAATCCCTCAAAAATAACTATTTTTGAATTCAGATGCAACCAGAATTTGATATTGAATTATATAATAAGCGGCTGGAAGAGCTGTTTTCGCGTTTCCAGTCGGTCCAGAAGGTGGGTTTCACGGGGGATGCCTATAAACCGGGGTTATCCGGCATGCTGCGGTTCTCCGCCGTGCTCGGGGACCCCTGGAAGGCGTATCCCTGTGTGCATGTGGCCGGCACCAACGGCAAGGGCAGTGTGTGCAGCATGCTGGCTTCGGCGCTCGCGGCTGGAGGGGCCGTTCTCACAGGTGGCCATCCGCGACGGGCAAAGGGCACGGCCGTGTCCCGCAAGGGGAGCCCGGTCCGCGCATTGCCCGTCCGCATACTCCCGGACGGCTCCTCCCGCCGCCAACACAACACGACACGCATTGGACTCTATACGTCGCCGCATCTGCTGGACTTTAGGGAACGAATCAAGGTAGTGAGCGCCGACGGCTACGAGATGATTTCCCAAGAAGAAGTGTGGGAGTTTTTGAACAGTTATGAGGAGGCGTTCGAGGGCTTGTCGTTTTTTGAAATAACGACCGGCATGGCCTTCTGGTGGTTTGCACGGAAAGGTGTGGATGCGGCCGTGATTGAAGCGGGGCTCGGCGGACGTCTGGATAGCACCAATATTATCACGCCTGTTTTGTCTGTCGTGACTTCCATCGGCCTAGACCACTGTGCACTACTCGGTTCCACCCGCGCCGCCATCGCCCGCGAAAAAGCCGGTATTTTCAAGCCCGGCGTGCCCGCGGTGGTTGGTGGGCGCGACGCTGAAACCGCGCCGGTTTTCGAAGAGGTTGCCGCCTTGGTGGGCACACCCCTGACCTTTGCCTCGGACGTTCCCGCTTTTAGTTTTGAACAGGACCTGCTGTCCGGAATGGACCTGACCGGCCCTTGCCAGGATATCAACCTGCATACCGTACTCGTGGCGCTGGACATCCTGTTTGACCTTCCTTATAAACAGCCAAAAACAAGGAAGGTCATGGCTTTAGAGGCCGCACCTTCCTTGAAAACAGCCAAAAATAAGGAAGGTCATGGCTTTGGAGACCGTACCTTCCTTGAAAACAGCCAAAACCAAGGAAGGTCGCAGGGTGAGATGATTAAAGTTCTGATTGAGGCCATTGCGAATGCTGGGAAAAGGACGGGACTGTGGGGCAGATGGCAGCGAATATGCGAAAAACCGGAGGTCATCTGCGACATAGGCCACAATCCCCCGGCGTTGAAGGAAAACTTCGCACGGCTTGAGGCCCTGCAGTCCGGCAAGAAAGGGGATGAAACGCAGGCCGGAGATGGGAATAGCAAGAGCCGAGACGGCATTCAGGCCACCAAACGCAACATTATTATTGTTTACGGAATAATGGCGGACAAGGACCTGGCGGGAATTGCGCCGCTGATGCCCGCCGGCGCAAAATACATCCTTGCAGCACCGGACAACCAGCGGGCCCTGCCAGCAGACCAACTGAAGGCGCGGCTCGCGAAACTCAGGCCGGACCTGGAGACATTTGTTGCCGACGATAGTTATTGCACGGGCCGGGCCAATGACAAGCAGGCCGCTGAACCATACAAGCGCGGGTCCGTTGCCGCGGCGGTGCGGCAGGCCCTCGATTTGGCACAAGACTTGCCAAATCCCCTGATATACATTGGCGGAAGCACCTTCGTGGTTGCCGAAGCCTTGCCTTTGTTCAACGAAAACACAGAGCCATGAATATCTTCAAGACCATAGCACTGACACTGATGACTGCACTGACCCTGACCTCTTCGACAACGCCCAAAGACAAGGACGACCACACCCTGGTAGCCCTCTGGAAAGAGTATTATGCGGCGGAAGACGCAGACAAGCCGAAGACCCAGGAAAGCATCCTCATTAAAATCAAAGCAGAGGCCAAGGCAAAGCACCTCACGTGGGACTTCTATGATGCCTCGATAACGCTTGCCGAGATACGCATTTCCGGCAACTGGAAAATGCGGGATAGCGAGAACGCTGCAAGGGACAAGGATATTGAAGAATTCGGCGAGCCTGTGGCAGTTTTCACCAATAAAAACTTCCACTATGGCTGGAACGACGCGGATAAAGCCACCTTCATCGACAAAAACAAAATCTTGCTCGAGAGCGCGCATAACCCAGAGTTCTACTCCCGCGACTATCGCATAACCGGCAAGCAATGTGGCAGGCTGCTACCCGACCTGTTAAAGAACGACTATCAATACTGCCTTTGGAGTTTGGGTGATACCGAGCGGATGATTCAGGAGTTCAAGATCTATCCCCTTTCTGCCTTTGCCGAGTTCGAAAAGATTGCCAAGTACGATTCAGGCGATGAACTTATGACCGCTCGAAAATCCAGGCTTCAATCATTTGCCGAAAAATGGAACGGCAAAGCCGCAGGACTGTTGGCGGAGCAGGAACTTCTCTCCATCCGCTATTGTGAACTCGGCTATTATGAGAACGGCAAGATGAAAGCCACATCCTCCGATTTCGAGGTCCTGCGCGACCAATGCAATGCTTTCGAAAAGAAACGGGCGGCCTTCAAGGGCGACGAAAAAAAGATTGCCGACTGCTGCACAGAGGCAAAGAATCTTTTGGAGACATTGGCTAGAAAGAGCGTAAACGCCGAAGTGAAGGACAGTAAACTGACAATCACATTAAGGAACATGGAGGCGGTCACCTCCCAGGTTTTCAAAGACAAAGAAAAAGTCTGGGAGCAGTACCTCACCAATCCCTACAAAAGTTTCTACGTGGAAGATAAACTGCTGCTCGAACTCCCCGATTTGGAAGACGGCACATACACGGTCAAATGCTTTTACAAAGATATCTCGGATGAGGTAAAATGGCATAAGTACACAATCTCCGCCAGCGCCAGGACCAATGCGTCCGGCACCGGAATCTGGGCCGTGGACTATATCAGCGGCGAGCCGCTTAAGAAAGTTGATGTAGAGTTGCTCAAAGGTGATAAGGTAGAGCAGACCGCCACCCTCACCCTGGACGGTTTCACCCCCCTCCCCGCATCTTGGACGTCCAAGATAAACCAGAAGCGGAGCGAGTATAAACTCAGAGTCAAGTCCGGGAAGAGATCTTCGCGGGAGATTTCTCTTTCTACATTTAAGGATGTTGACAACAACGACTCCCCTGCAAGGCTCAACGCCGTAATCATCACCGACAGAGGAGCGTACAATCCTGACGAAACCCTGCACTTCAAAGCGATTGTCTATAAAGGAAGATACTCCCTGAACACGGTCGGCTCCGGCAAAGCGATAACGGTAGAGCTAAGAGATCCACAGGGCAAGAGTATTGAAAGTAAAACACTGAAGACCAACGAATTCGGAAGCGTTGCGGGAGAATTCGTGCTGAAGCGCAGCGGCCGCAACGGAATGCATCAAGTGCTTGTCATGTCCAGCCAGGATGTTCTGATAAGGCGACTGGTCAGGGTAGACGATTTCGTGCTTCCGACTTTCGATCTGATCTTTGACAAAGAATCCGTCTTTTATCAACCGGTTTCCGAGATTCGCACCGGTGGCAATGTATATGCATATTCCGGGCACAGCCTGACGGCTTCCACAGTCAAGTATTCCGTTCAGCATGGCGGAGAAGAATGGGCATCCGGCTTACTGCACCCCGATAAAAACGGACGTTTCGATATCTGTTTTGCAACCGACAGCACAAAAGCCAACAGCCATTACGACTGGTATTCCCTGAAAGTGACGGTGACCGATGCCAGCGGGGAAACTATGGAGTGGAACAAGTCTTTTACCATACGGCTCCAGTCCACAGCCCACATCGAAACGGAGTATTATTTCAAGGACAACGAAGAAGCCAGCCGGCACGGCGGAATGTCGGTCAAGGTAGTGGCTGGCGACAAGCCGGTCTGGATGGCGGTGGAAGCACATGGGCCGGAGGGAAAACTGGTCTGGAAGAGGATGGTGCAGTTTGGGCCGGGGGATGGTCGGTCGGAGCCGGCCATGACGAGCAAGGAGCCGGCAACCACCACCGTCGAATACAAATTGAAAGCCAGCGACCCGGAAGTGATATCGGTAACGATGATATATTTCCAGGACAAGAGGACATTCTCCCACACCACTGCCATACGCAAAGAGGATCATCGCTACGACCTTCCCCTCACGTTCTCCCGATTCCTGGATACCACATCTCCGGGAGCGAGCTACACCTTCGGGATCAAGACCCTGACCGGCGTGGAATGCGCGGCATCAGTCTTCGACAAGAGCACGGAACGTTACGAAGCTAACAGATGGAGCCTTATCCGGGCTGCGCAGATATCGTACACGTACATCCCTTATGGCAACGTCAACGGCATCGACGAATCCTACTCCAACGTCATTTATGTACGCGGACTGACCTCCAAAATGTCCATGAGCAAGGCAGCGGTCAATATGGCGATGGCGGATGCTGCAGTTCCTGAATCCGCGGAAGCGGAAGAGGCCATCCCCTTCCAGTTGGTGGAAGAAAAGCCCCAGCCTACCCCCGACATCCCCATACGCGAGAACTTCGCGAACACCATAGCCTGGGAGCCTTTCCTGCGCAGCGACAAGGACGGCAACATCAGTTTCAGCTTCACCAACGCAGACAAACTCTCCACATATTACGTGCAGCTCTTTGCACACGATAAGAAAATGCGCAACGAGGTCCTCCGCCGCGAGATGGTAGTCACCATCCCCGTTAAGATCAGCCTAGTCGAGCCGCAGTTCCTCTACGAAGGAGACAAGTACAACGTCCGAGTCGCGCTCAGCAGTTCCATCTCCAAGGACCTGAAGGGCAAACTGACCGTGCAGATGCTGGACGGCACCGACCACAAGACCGCGCCCGTCCTGCGCAGCGCCAGTTGCGACATAACGGTGCCGGCGAAGGGCGGCGTAAATCAGGACTTCACCCTTGAAACCCCGGCCATCAAGGACCTCGGCCTAAAGATAGTATTCGTCCCTGAATCAGGCACTTACGGCTCCGACGGAGTATTCGTTTCCGTGCCCGTGAAGAAGCCCGTTCAGACGCTGACCGAAGCGCATTCGGCAGTTCTGCTTTCGGGAGATGACAAGGTCGCGCTGGAAGCATCTCTCAGAGCGATGTTCGAGAATGTGGATGGCAGCGTGCCTGCACTGGAGGAAATCAACATCCGCCAGATGCTATACGATGCCCTCCCCTCCGAACTCAAGCCAAACTGCGATAACGCCATCTCCCTTGCCCGCGCCCTCTACGCCTGGAGTCTCTGCCAGAAACTGGGTCTGGAGCCTGAATTCGACCGGGAAGATGCTGTCAAGAAGCTGCTGGCCTGCAAGAATGCGGACGGCGGCTTCGGCTGGTTCGCCGAGATGCAATCCTCCTGCATGGTCACAGCCGTGGTGCTGCGCCTGGTTCACGGGCTGGACATTGTGGACGAGGCGGCCGCAGTGCACTACCTCGACGCTCGCTTCTTTGCGAAGGAAAAGAACGGCTGGTGGTACCGCGGGCTCTCGCTCCAGCAGTATCTCCACACCCGCAGTCTCTTCCCAGAGGTGAGCTTCGAGCAGAAGACGGATTCGGATTTCCGAAAGGAGGCCAAGGCCTACCTCGTGCCTAAGAAGGAGCGTGGCCTCAACGGATGGATCGCCGCCAAGGCCTGCCGCGTGCAGACTTTAGAGAACTTCCTGAATCTGGATGGTGGCGTGGCACTCGCCTCGAAGATGGGCGTGAAACTCGGTACTACCTCCAAACTCCGCAAGTCGCTGGCCGCCGACATCGAATCGCTGGTGGAATACGCCCAGCCCCACAAGTGCGGCGGCATGTACTATCCCAACGCCGTCATGCCATGGCGCGGTCTGCTCGAGTCTGAACTCGATGCGCACTGCGCCCTGGCGGAAATCATGGATGAACACGGTCACTTCGATATCTCCAATGGCATCCGCCTCTGGATCATGCTGCAGAAAGAGACTCAGGATTGGAAGCAGGATCCCGGCTATGTAGAAGCCCTCGGCATGGTGCTGAACGGCCCCGATGAGATTCTGGATACCAAGGTCATGGCCCTCAAAGCCGAATACACTCTGCCCTTCGAGAAGATCAAGGCCTCCGGCAATGGGATGGCTATCGCAGCTATTCCGAGCGAAGCGAAGGAATCTTTCCGCATCGGCGACCGGGTGAAACTTTCCTACACCATCTCCAACGAAGAAAACCGCAGTTTCGTCAAGCTGACCATCCCCTTCGGCGCCGGGCTAGTTCCAGTGAACCAGCTTTCCGGTTATCGCTGGGGATATTACCGCAACGTGCTCTCAGACCGCATCGAGTGCTGGTATGAGGTCTATCCCGAAGAGAAGACGACCGTTACCGAAGAGTTCTTCGTCACTCGCGCCGGTTCGTTCCAGGCACCTGTGGCAACCATTGAATGTGAATACGCCCCGCACTATCGCGCAAATGACGCGTGGCACGGGCGCCTTGAGATATCTGCAGAATGAGTTATCTGGTACTTCAACGCGGAATGGCCCTGAGCCATTCGATCGAAGACTATCCCGACGGCATAGTCGTGGTGGTGGACAAGCCTTACCGCTGGACTTCCGCCGATGTCATCCGCAAGGTCAAGTGGATGGCCATCAAGCACTTCCGCAAGAAGAACCTGAAGGTCGGGCATGCCGGCACGTTGGATCCGCTCGCGACCGGCGTTCTGCTGGTCTGTATCGGCAAGGCCACCAAACTGGCGGAGACCTTCCAGAAAGAGCGCAAGCAGTACATCGCCGGCGTCACTTTCGGCGCCACGACCCCCTCTTATGACAGGGAGAAGGATGTGGATGCGTTCTATCCGCTGGATGGGGTTTCGCTCGAGAAGTTGGAGGCGGTGCTGCCGTCTTTTCTTGGCGAGCAGGATCAGGTGGCGCCGCTTTTCAGTGCGAAATCGGTGGATGGGGTGCGGGTTTACGAGATTGCCCGCAAGCGTTATAAGGCCGGGCTTCCGGTGGAGGATCTTGGCGTGTTACAGGCCAGCAGGATAACGATCTATGATATGCAGTTGCTATCTTATAATCATCACGTCCCTCAGGGGGAACACCTTTCCGGTGGCGATAGAGAATCAACCGCATCCAGCAGAATCAATGTGGCGGAAGTGCCTGAAGGGTTGCTGCAGGCGGAGATTCTGGTGGACTGCAGCAAGGGAACATATATCCGCGCTCTTGCTCGTGACCTCGGAGAGGCCCTTGGCAGCGGTGCCTTCCTTCACAGCCTCCGCCGTACAAAAAACGGGGGCTTCACCGTTGATGAAGCCCTCGATATAGAAGAACTGAAAAGGATCTTTACTATTTAACTTTGTGAGCAGTTTCGCCCATCAGTTCGGTCTCCGCGGTGGTGGCGGAGAGCAACTTGAACTTGAACTTACTCAGCATATCGCCAGGGTATGAAGGATCATCTTTAGGGAGAGGATACCAATCATAACCGGGAACGAGCGCGAACGTGTCTTTGTCCATATCTCCCGCCATCCAATGATATGTAATCATTTTACCTTTTTCATCGAAGGAGACATCTGACCACGCTTTTTGGGCTTTGGTGATATTGTAAGTAACCTCATCGTTGGCATAGGTGTAGGTGCCTTCGACGTGCACTCCCCAGGCAATGATATAAACGTCAAGCTTATTGCCTTTGAAAATCAGGCTGAAGGTATAATCCTGAGGATTCTCTGCACCTCTCCAGACATTCCAACGGCCTTCCAGAGATGAACTGTTATCCTCTTTTTTGCATGAAACCAGCGCCACGAGCGCTATGGTAAGAAACAGGAATAATCTTTTCATTTGATGAGTTATTTAGTATTAGTGTTGCAATTATATGCATTATTTGGGACAATAGCAAATCTAGAAGCTGAAGTACTCGAGGCGCTGCTTGACTGCAGGAACGGTGTCGCCGGGCTCCTGGGGAAGGATCATCACACGGGCGGTGCTCTTGTACTGACCGACGTTCACGGCCCTCTTGATATAGGACTGCACGGTTTCGAGTTCCATGTTCTTTAGCTCCACTATGCTCTTGGCTTCCTGGATGCACTGGTTCAGGGCGGGCTTGCCCATCTTCACATACTTGCCGAAGAAGCTCATGTCGTCCATCGAACCCAGGTTCATGATGCCGATGGTGGCGGAGGGTAATCCGACCATGGCCAGCTTCGCCTTGTTCTGGACGGCAGTGGCACCTTCTATAACGGAAATGATCGCCTTTTGGATGTCAGTGGTACTGAGCCTGTTGCCAGCTCTGTCGACAAACGATATGATTTTGTATACCGCTCCGTCGGATGCTTCCACCCATGTCTCCTTCACATTATAGTCGGCGGCCATGTGGTCTTTCAGGTCCTGTGTTTCGTTCCAAACGGCGGTCACGTCTGCCAGGAAGGGGTCTATCGCTTCGTTCCTACTGCGCTTACCGTTGAAATCCCACACCACCGGAGCTACCTCCTTCTTCGCCTTGGAGCTCTTTCCCTTGGATGCCTTGCCCGATCCGGCCGCAACGGCGGGTTCCGCCTTCTGCACCGGCTTCACAGGCTCAGGGGCCACATAGGGGGCCTTGGAAACGGTCATGTCATACAGCACGTACTGGCCGGAACGGGCGTTCTCGCACTTGAGCCAGAACATGAGCTGTTCGCACTTGTTGATGGGCACCGTGAAGGTGGATGGCTGCATCTTGTTGTTCAGCACGAAATCTCCCACCAGCACCCTGTCGGCGAAAACCATCAGGTGTACCGGGTTATACGGATCCACATCCTTTCCGAAGATATCCTTGTCGGTGAACTCACTCTTGTTGGCCACCGTGAAGGTGCAGGTCTCATACTCCTTGAAGGGGTTGAAAGCCACTACGGAGGACTGCCTGCCGCCGTCTCCCACCAGGTTCAGCACACCGGCGCTACCGGCCATACCCGCCCCGGCGGTAACACCGGTCGCGGCACCCACCGAGCTGGAACTCATGGCGCTTCCGGCACCCATCATGAACATGAAGGCGGCCTCGGAGAGCGAGATGTTCTCGAAAGCGAGCGGGATGTTGGTTTCGAGCATCACACCTTTATATATCTTGCTGCCATCCTTCATCTGGAAGTATTCCCTCTGGGAACCGCCGTTCTTGAAGCAGTCGTTGAAGTCGAAGTTGGTAAGGGTGCTGAGATACCTTCCCACATAGTGGAAATACGGAGCCTTGCAGAGGTCGATGAGGTCGGCCGTCTCCGGGCACGGAGGTTTGGGGTGTACGAACAGGTTGTTATCCACCGGCTTGCCGCGGTACAGGGTGATGTCGCCGAAACCGAAGTACGTCTGCTTGTCCTTGCCGGTGCCGGGCTTGGCGAAGGTAAGGGTGCGGCACTTGTAGATGGGGATCGTAAAGTGCTGGTTCGGCCAGGTGGAGTGGATGGTCGTTTCGAGGACTATCTGGTCGTCGGCGTAGACGCGGATCTTGTCATCGTCCAGTACGCGGTGTTTGGTGAGGGTGCCCACCGTGAAGCTGACCCAGTCGAACTCGCCGGCCAGGTCGAAGCGGTAAAATGCATTGATGTTCTCATCCAGGAACAACCCGCCGTTGCCTGTCGTGAGGATGAAGCCCTCGTCGAACTGCTCCCCACCCATCGAGAACGTGTAGTGGGAGGATGAGCCGTCGAAGAAGGTCTTGTCGAAGCTGGATGAACCGCGGACGGAGAAAGGCTTTATGTTGGAGCAGAGTTTCGCCACGTCCGGAAGAGCGGCAAGCTTCGCCTGCGAGGCGTTGGCCAGGCCGGGCGTGGGAATATCCG
>JAEENZ010000007.1 GCA_016283985.1 Bacteroidales bacterium
AATCTCACCTACACCCTCATGAGCAAGCGCAAGCTGCTGGAGCTGGTGCAGAAGGGCCTGGTGGCCGGATGGGATGATCCCCGCATGCCTACGCTCTGCGGAGTGCGTCGCCGCGGATACACCGCCGAGGCCCTCAAGATGTTCTGCGACAAGATAGGCGTCAGCAAGCGCGACCAGCTCATGGACATCCAGCTCCTCGAGTGGTGCGTACGCCAGGACCTCAACGCCCGTGCAAATCGCTACATGGTGGTGCAGGATCCTGTCAAACTCACCATCACCAACTATCCCGACGGCCAGGTGGAATGGTTCGACTGTCCCCTTAACCCGGCTGAGCCCGAAGGCGCAACCCGCAAGGTTCCATTCACGAAGGAACTCTACATTGAGCGCGCTGACTTCATGGAGGATGCCCCCAACAAGTTCTTCCGTCTCAAACCCGGCGGAGAGGTTCGCCTGAAATACACCTACATTATCAAGTGCGAAGAAGTGGTGAAGGATTCCGACGGCAACATTACCGAGCTCAAGTGCATCTACGATCCTTCTACGCGTCCCGGCGCAGGTGAATGGCGTTCCGTCAAGGGCACCATCCACTGGGTGAGCACTCAGTTCGCAAAGGAAGTCACCCTGCGCAATTACGACCGACTCTTCACCCTTGCGGACATGAGCCAGGTTCCCGAAGACAAGGATTACAAGGATTTCCTCAACCCCGAATCCCTCGTGGTTGCAAAGGCTTTCGCCGAACCCGCCCTGCTGGAAGACGCTTCCGGCATCGCCGTGCAGTTCGAGCGTACCGGCTACTACGTGAAAGATTACGACAGCACGCTGGAGAATCCCATCTTCAACAAGACCGTCTCGCTGAAGGATTCCTATAAACCCGAATAATGCCAGAACGGAACATATCGGAGAACAGCAGAAGGATCGCCCGAAATACGGTCCTTCTGTATTTCCGCATGTTCCTTCTGATGGCTATAGGGCTGTTCACTTCCCGTATCGTCCTCCGCTCGCTCGGATTCGACAATATGGGTATCTACAACGTGGTGGGCAGCGCCGTGACCATTTTCCTGATAGTCACCCAGGCCCTTACGACGGCCATAAGCCGCTTCATCACTTTCAGCCTGGGCGAGGGCGATCCCGACAAGTCCAGGAGGGTTTTCTCTACCAGTCTGATCATCGTGGCGTTGCTTGCAGCAATCATAATCATACTGGGTGAGACCCTCGGAATCGTATTCGTACACAGATGGGCCGTCATCCCGGCCGACAGGGTTCCTGCGGCGACCTGGGTGCTGCATGCATCCCTCGCCGTGCTGGTAATCAACCTATTCAGCGTACCTTTCAACGCGGAGATCATCGCCCACGAGCACATGAAGGCTTTCGCGTATATAAGCGTAGTGGAAGCAGTGCTGAAGCTTTCCGTGGCGCTCTGCCTCGCCTATACTTCAAAGGATACGCTGATAGTCTATGCCGTGCTGCTGGTGCTGGTAGCCTTGATAGTTAGATGCCTGTATGCCATCTACTGCAGGCGTTACGATGAATGCAAGGGTAGCCTGGTCTTTGACAGGGGCATCTTCAAAGACATGTTCTCCTTTGCCAGCTGGAACTTTTTCGGAGTAATGCCAACGATGCTCAACACGCACGGCGTGGGAATTGCGACAAACCAGTTCTTCTCCCTCGCCGTCAATGCTGCCAGGAACCAGACCACGCAGGTCGAGGGCATCGTGAGACAGTTCGTAAACAGTTTTACCACTGCCCTGAATCCGCAGATAACCAAATCCTATGCTGAAGGCAAGTATGACTATTGTTTCCATCTTGTCTGCACCGGAGCGCGGTATTCCTGGCTGCTGATGCTGTTCTTCGCAATACCGGTACTCTTCGAGTCCGACATGCTCATGCGATTATGGCTCGGCGAGTATCCTATGTATACGGAAATATTCGTCAAGGTTGCCATTTTCGCCCAGATGGCAGACATGATGGGCAATTCGATGGCCGTTTTGGCCATGGCCACCGGAGACATCCGCCGCTATTATCTGATAGTGGGTGGAATCATCGTAACGGTATTGCCGATCTCCATTCTCTGCTTTTACCTGGGAGCGCCCCCCGTCGTTTCATACGTGGTCTATCTGGTCGTGTATTCCATCCTTATCGCTGCCAAATGCCTCATTTTGCAACGACAGATACATTTCCCCGTTTCCCGCTTTTTCAAAGAAGTGATTCTCCGTATCCTGCCGGTAACGGCGGCGGCGATCGCAACTACGGCCATTGTCTGGTTCATCCTTCCTTCTGGGTGGGTCAGGCTGCTGACGGTACTTTTGACGAGCACCGTTTCGATCATCGGGTTTACATGGCTCTGGGGTTCTACTCAGGGTGAAAGGGATTATGCATTATCCAAACTCCGCATCAAATGACTCCTTTCGGACATATAAAGAATTACTTTCTGCCTCGTCTTGCAATGACGAGAGATGCATGGTGTTTTTTATGGGCAAACTTCAGGTATAACGCATCCATGGGATCTACCAAAGACCCGGACAAACTGTGTTATCTCATTCTGAGAGAAGCTCATACCCTGGAAAAAGGCATGTCAATGCGCGCCCCGCGTCACGGATTCGGAACCCAGAAGGCATCCCACCTGATCAAAAGAATCGAAGATTACGCTTCCAGATACGGCTATTCCCCCTCCATCTCCAATGCCCTTGCGATCATTGACGGATATCTGGTTTATTCAAAGGCATCAGGCATCGACGTGGGAGTACTCGAGACAGAATTCAAAAAGGTTCTGGAGATGCTCGGCAATCCGGATTATCATAAGGATCCTTGCATCCTCGACATCCGGCGCAGCCATCCTGAAACTTACGAGGATGTCATCCTCAGCCGGCACTCCTGCAGGTATTTCCGCAAGGAAAAAATAGACCGCGCCCTTATTGTCAAGGCTCTGGAACTCGCCAGCCATTCTCCCTCGGCATGCAACAGGCAGGCGTGGCACACGCATGTCTTCTCCGGGAACTCCTGCAGGGACGTTCTCCTTTGGCAGGAAGGATGTCATGGTTTTGAAGAAGAACCTGATACTTGCATTCTTGTTACCGCAGACCGTAAGGCATTTTTGCATTACGAGATGTTTCAGCCTTATGTGGATGGCGGCATGTACTCTATGAACCTGATCAATGCCCTACATAGCCTGGGCCTGGCCACGTTGCCGGTGTCTTGCGGCTTCCATTACGAAAAACTCAAAGCATTGGCAGATTTCGGAATTCCGGCAAACGAAGTTCCGATCGTCATCATCGCCGTCGGCTATCCTGAGGAAAGCACGCGTGTGGCTGCATCAGTGAGGAAAAGCGTTACGGACACTAACACCTTCCACGAATGAAACTGCTTCTCATAGACCAGCCCATACGCAATCGCGGAGATGAATCGGCGCACAAGGCGCTCGTGAGGCGACTTCTGCAGGCAGACAGGTCCATAACGATTACGGTTCCCTATCGCTACGAAAAGTCGGCGATGATTCCGATGATGGTGGATGATCCCAGAGTTGAATACGTCCAGGTCAAACCCGGCCGTTATTCATACAAGTTCAGGATCATAGGGCAGGAATACGGCCTACGCATTGCCTGGCTCATGGATCCGGCCATACGTAAAATGATCCGTCTGTATAAAAAGGCGGATCTTGTACTCGCATCTCCGGGAGGAATCAACCTGGGCGGTTTCCAGGACTGGGTGCACCTGTTTCATTTGGAACTCGCCCAATATCTGCGCAAACCTCTGGCATATTTCGGAAGGTCCGTGGGTCCTTTCCCGGAAGACAGCCCGAAACAGCAGTTATTCCATAAACTCTCGAAAGAAATCATCTCTTACATGAGTTTCGTCTCGATACGTGACAGGATATCGGACGAATTCATCCCCGGGGCGGTCAAAACGCTGGACAGCGCTTTCCTGGAAACGCCCCAGGCGGAATTACCGGATCTGCCGGAAGGGAAATACGTGGTATTTGTCCCCAATGAGCTGAACTGGCACTATGCATACAAGGGTGTCGGCACCGAAAGGATCAGAAACTTCTATTCAGACATCGCAGCCCTGATCCATGCCCGATATCCCGATCACCGGATCATCTATCTCCCCCAGTTATACATGGGCAGGATGCCGGTAGAATGCGACCGCGATTTCTTTATGACTATTTGCTCCGGAGACGATTACGTTGCTCCCGAAGACTGGAGTTCGGACGTGCAGCAGCAAGTCATACGGGGAGCATCCTGCCTTGTCGGAGCACGCTACCATTCGGTGGTGTTTGCCATCAACAATGCAGTTCCGTTCGTGGCGCTCAGCTATGAACACAAAATTGCCGGTCTTTGCGAGAGCCTGGGTTTCAGCTACATAGACATCAGCCATGCGTTCGAAGAGGGCATCGACCTTCTGCCCGAGATCGACAGGGCACTCCTCGACCCGCAATGCGATAAAGAGAAAACGGCAGAAGCAAAACATATTGCTGAAAAAGGATTCGAATCCTTTACGGACTATCTTCTGGGCAGGAACGGCATCAGTGTCATCGTTCCCAACTATAACCATGCACGCTTCCTGAAGCAGAGACTGGATTCCATCTTCAACCAAACGGTTAAGCCTTTGGAGGTCATTGTCCTGGACGATGCCTCGACCGACGATTCCCTTTCCGTCCTTGAACCATACGAAGACCGGATACGCCTGATTGTAAATGAAACTAACGGAGGCTCGCCGTTCCCTCAGTGGAAAAAAGGCATGGAGGCCGCAAAGGGCAACTTGATTTGGATCGCCGAAAGCGATGATTTTGCCGATACCACATTCCTCGAGACGGCAGCACGTCCATTCCAGACTGACCATTCGTGCACGTTGTCATTCGTACGCTCCGTCCTTACCGATGCCGAAGGAAATGACTACGGACCGCACCCATATCAAAAAGATATGGCGAAGCCTTTCAAATCATCCGGGAAAAAGTTCATCACAAATTATCTGGCCCGCAAGAATCAGGTGGTGAATGCAAGTTCCGCGGTATTCTCCAGAAAAACCGCCCTTGGAATCGATAATGGTTACGAGACTTATGGAGGATCCGGCGACATCGTATTCTGGGCGGGCATGGCAGAAAATGGCAACATATATTACAATCCACAGATGTTGAACCATTTCCGCCAGCATGGTTCGAACCGGACCAAAGAGTATTCGGTCAACGGAAAAGGAGAGGCGGAGGCTTTGAGGGTAATAAAATGGATGAAAGCAGAAGGATATATCAATGGCTGGCCCTTGTTCATGACCAAGGTATATCATTATAGAAAGTTACGGTACTCCAACAATAATGTCGATCCCGAGTTGTTGAATGCATGGGGAGGACGGACGATCGGATTCTTTGCATATGTCAAATATCTACTTCACAGGCATGATTTTTAAACGATTCATACCCGCCATCCTTGCCATTCTCCTCTGTGGAGCATGCGTGCAAGAACCTGAAAGCGTCAAAGAAGCGAAGGCGCTCGCCAGGCGGCTCATCCCCGCACAGGCGGGAAGCATAGTCTTCCACGAAACACCCGCAGACACTGCGGACACTTTCACGCTGAAATCCGAAAATGGCAAGATAGTAATCGAAGCCAACAACGCCGGCACAATGGCAGTAGGCCTCAACTACTACCTTAACAACTATTGCAATACCACCGTATCCGAATACGCCGCCCACGCAGTGGAGATGCCGGCAAAACTGCCCGAGGTTCCCGAGCCCGTCTCGGTCAGCGCAAAAGTTCCCTACAGGTTTTATCTCAACTACTGCACCTTCGGCTACACAATGCCATGGTGGGGATGGAAGGAATGGGAGTGTTTCATAGATTGGATGGCGCTGAACGGGGTTAACATGCCTCTTGCCACCACTGGAGAAGAAGCGGTCTGGCAGCGCGTTTGGAGGCGTTTCGGCATGAGCGATGAGCAGATTCGCGCGCACTTCACCGGGCCTGCCCATCTCGCATGGCACAGGATGGTCAACGTCAACTCCTTCCAGGGGCCTCTCCCTCAGGATTGGATCGACGGCCAGGCGGAACTCCAAAAAAAGATACTCGAACGCGAGCGCAGCCTCTCCATGAAACCCGTCCTGAGGGCTTTCAGCGGCAGCGTTCCAGCGGTTTTCAAGGACATGCATCCCGAGGCCACCATCACCAAGGTAAGCAACTGGGGACGCTTCGGAGACCCTTACCGCTGCTGGTTCCTATCCCCCATGGATCCCCTCTACACCGAGATCCAGAAGGCCTACATCGAGGAGCAGACCGCCATGTTCGGCACCGACCACATCTACGGGCTGGATCCCTTCAACGAAGTGGACGCCCCGTCCTGGGATCCGGAAACCCTTGCCGAGTACGGCGGATCGTTCTGGAAATCCCTCGAAGCCGCGGATCCTGAATCCATCTGGCTCCAGATGGGCTGGTTCCTGATCAACGACCGCAAGCACTGGACTCCCGAGAACATGGAGGCCTATCTCGGCAGCGTTCCAAGGGGCAAGATGATAATGCTTGACTACCACGACGACTGGATCCTCGGATGGAAGATCACCGACCGCTTCTACGGCCACGACTACATAGCCTGCGCCCTTCTGAACTTCGGCGGCAACACGCTCTTCAACGGTAACTTCCCCACCCTAATCCCCTTCTACAAGGAGACTCTGGAGGACGGTGGCTCGAACATGAAGGGCGTGGGGTCCACCCTGGAGGGCTTCGGTACCAATCCTTACTATTACGAATTCGTGCTGAGCCAGGCCTGGAACTATCCCCAGACCCCCGACGAGTGGATAGACAAGCTCGCCGACCGCCACATAGGCCGGGAAGATGCAGCCGCACGAGCCCTCTGGCACGACCTCATCATGAACGTCGCGCCCAAGTATACGGGGTCCGGTGTGTCCATGAACGCCCATCCCAAGTTCGGCGAACGCTGGAACTGGACGGTCAAGTATCCCGACATCAAGGGCCGCACTCCAATTATGGATTATGCCTGGCGCAAGATGCTCGAAGTCGGATCCGACCGCTACGAATGGCGCTACGACCTCGTAAACCTCGGACGGCAAGCCCTGGGAGACTATTTCGACGTGCTGAAAGACAGCCTGGAAATCGCATGGAATGCAAAAGACCTTGAGCAGATGAAGGCTCTGAGCACCAGAATGGGAGAAGTGATGGACGATTGCGACAGGCTGGTCGCCTGCGTGCCGGAATTCAACCTCCAGGATTGGAACGAGGCCGCCCGCACCTGGGGTAAGACATCAGAAGAGAAGGATTATTATGAACGCTCAGCACGTACGATTCTCTCCATCTGGGGCAACGCTACCAATCTCACCGACTATGCCAACCGCCAGTGGGCTGGGCTTATCAAGAGCTACTACAAGCCCCGCTGGATGATGTTCTGCAGGGATCTGATCAATGCAGTCGAAGACGGCCTCGAGTTCAACGTGCAGCGTTTCGACGAGCGCATACGCTACCATGAAGTGCTGTGGACCGAACCGTCCGCCACCACAATAGACTACAACGCCCCCGGCGACCCTGTGGAAATCTCGAAAGAAATAATAAACAAATACGGATTCTGATATGGACATTTTAACCTTCGCGATTCTTCTCATCGCATACTGCACGATTCCGGCCGGAGTGCTGTGGCTCTGCAGGAAAGTTAAAGTGATAGGCAAGATCGGACCTATCCTCATGCTCTACTTCCTTGGCGCAATCATCGCCAACATCGGCATCCTGCCTTCCGGACCCGAAACCGGCAAGGTTCAGGACCTGCTCTCCAACGCGATGATTCCCCTGGCCATCCCCCTGATGCTCTTCAGTTTCACCTTCCGCAAGAGCGAGACTCGCGACCAGCTGATAGCTATGATCACCGGCCTGGTGGCCGTGATAGTGGCGATTGTGGCCGGCTATCCCATCTTCGGTCCCCACATCCCCAACGGCCCCCAGGTCGCCGGCATGTACACCGCCTGCCTTACCGGCGGCACAGTGAACATGGCTGCGGTCAGCCAGATGCTGGATGTGGACGGACAGCAGTACGCCCTGCTCAACACCTACGACATGATGGTATCCTTCACCTACCTGGTCTTCATCATGGCGATAGGTATACGCCTTGCGCGCAAGTGGCTGCCTGTCAAGACTTTGGATCACTACGACGAGAAGGCCGTCCTCGAAGCCGGCGAAGAGAAGAACCCCTACAAGGGCCTCTTCACAAAGCGCGGCATGAAGCACGCCCTCGTTCAACTGGGAGTAACACTAGTGGTTGTGGGTCTCGCAGCAGGTTTTGCAATCGGACTGTCCAAGATAATCCCCGGCACCTTCATGATGTTCTTCATCCTGGCCATCACCACCATCAGCATCATAGTCTCCTTCTGGAAGCCAATCCACAACTATGACTATGGCTACGACATGGGAATGTATTTCATCTACATCTTCTCCCTCGTGGTCGCTTCGATGGCGGACGTGCGCGCCCTGGACTTCACCGGAGCCCTCTGGATCGTGGGATTCCTCTTCTTCATGGAGGTCATCTCCCTCTCGCTCCAGCTGCTTTCCGCCAAGTTCTTCAAGGTGGATGCCGACACGGCCGTCATAGCATCGGTCACATATATCAACTCCCCGCCCTTCGTGCCTATGATCGCCGCCTCCATGCGTAACAGCCGCGTGCTCATGCCCGGCCTGAGCATTGGTATAGTCGGCTATGCCGTGGGCAACTATCTCGGAGTATTAATCTGCGGACTTCTGAGCTGATGCGCCCGGTTTACGCAAAAGACACCGCTTACGACCTTCTGGTTCCCTATGTGAACTGGACCTTCCGCCGTATGTTCCGAAACCTCCAATTCCAAGGGCTGGAGAACATCCCGCGCGACGGAGCGGTGATCTTTTCGCCCAATCATGTGAACACCCTGTTGGACGCCCTGGCAGTGCTGTCGATGATGGGAAACCATCCCGTGGTATTCGCCGCCAGGGCGGACATCTTCCGCAAACCCGCGGTCGCAAGGATCCTGAATTTCCTCCGCATCATGCCCATAAACCGCATGAGGGACGGTGTGGATGCCCTGGCGGGCAACGAAAAGACCTTCCGCGACGCGGTGGATTCGCTTAACGCAGGCATCCCATTCTGCATATTCCCAGAAGGAAGGCATAGCCAGGAACCCGGCCTGCTGCCCCTTCGCAAAGGCATCGCCCGCATAGCCATGATGGCCGAGAACGAATTGGAAAGGCCGGTCTACATAGTTCCGGTGGGATTGGTTTACGAAGATTACGTGCGTTTCCGCACCAGCCTGACGGTGAATGTGGGAGAGCCCATGCCCGTGGCAGGTGCCATGGAGGAAGAAGCGTCCGAAGATACTCCTGAAGAGAACCTGCACCAACGCAGGGCAAGGAAGATCCTGCAGAACCTTGCGGAAAAGATGCGCGGGCTGATAGCCAATCCCAAGCGCCCCAAACGGGCCAAGGATTCCATGATGCTTCGTATCCTCCGCGTACCTCTGGTGCCATTCGCCGGGCTGATACTGCTGCCCGCCTTCGGCATCATCAAGTATCTGCGCAAGAACATGAAGGACAAGGCCTTCCTGAATTCCGTCCGCTACGGCATCTGCTACCTGATCAATCCCCTGATCATCCTCCTGATAGCACTTATCTTGCTGATTTGCGGACTCCTCCCCTGGTGGGGTTTGATCATCCTCTTGATCTTCACCCCCTTCGCCCCCGAGATCTGGTACGGGGCAGTCGGTTAATTGGGTAAGGTCCAATTTTAGGGCCGACACCTTACCCGCTGGAAGTGCCTGCAAGCCATATTTGCGGGTAAGGTCCCCAGCATGAAATTGGACCTTACCCAAAATAAAAAAGGTCGGC
>JAEENZ010000002.1 GCA_016283985.1 Bacteroidales bacterium
GACCGCGAATCCGCCACTTGGAAGAACTACAGATCCATCTTATACACATTCGTCTCCCGCTGTACGAAACCGAGCGCCTGGTAGAGCGCGTTGGCCTCCGTGCGAGAGGGGTTCGAGGTGAGGCGAAGGTCGATGGGAGAGAGCTTGGTTCCGGCGAAGTCGATGATGCGCTGCAGGAGGGTACGGCCGATCCCCTGGCCCCGATAGGCCGGCAGGACCACGACATCCTCGATGCTCGCCTTCCGTCCAGTAGGTGACTCAAAGACACACAGCGTGGCGCAGCCGATGATGTGCTTTTCATCGTTCTCCGCAACGAAGATCCGCGTTCCCGGCGATGCCACCGCACGCTGCTGCATCTGCGGAGTAACCGCCAACTCGGCATTCAACTCCTTCATAAGTCCCAGCAGATCATCGATCTGGGATCCAGTCAAAGTACAAAGTTCAAGATATCTCATAGTATTAGGAAAACTGGTTTAATCTGTTTTGATGTGGGTTTGAGGCCCAGACATTCCGATCAACTACATTCCCGGCCGCCGAATAGTCAACGGAATCGCGCCTTCCGGGAAGGCGTCACGGCCGGAGCAAACCAGGGCGAGGTACCCTCCCCCGCCGGCGCCAGGCATCTTCCAGGCGAGGACACCAGGCATGGCGGAATACTTGTCAATGTATTCCTGCACACCGGGCTGAATCATCGCCGGGAACATGGCGACCTGCGCCTCGAATGAAGCCTTGTAAGCCTCGGCAAATCCAGTGAGGTAACGCGTCAAAATCGCATTCCAACAATGGTCAGCCGCAGCCGCAAGAGCCTGCACCTTCGGTTCATTAATATCCTTTCCTTCCACCACCGAACAACCGGGCCGGCGCGGGAACATCGGGATCATGCACAGATGATCTTCCAGCCAGGTCAATATCTCTTCATCGTAGCAAGTCTCAATCTTTTCGGGCCAAAACCGATTGTCATAATAATGCCGGCACAATCCCGGAATACATATTCCGATGGAATCCTGTGCTCCGGATATAATCCCATCGGAACGTTCCGGATCGTTCTCGAAGCAGAAAACCAGCTTTGCCAGGGTTTCCGGGTCCATGTTCGGGAGTTGATACGGCCAAATCTTCTTGATCATATTTCGGGTGGAAGTCGAAAGACCACAACGTTCCCGAACTTCAAAAGTCGGCTCCAAAGAGATCGTGATGGCCCAACCCGGTGCAAAACAAGACACGTACGGCTGATCAATCCAGGTCCCTGCAAGATCCAAACGAGTAGGAATCTGACTCTCCGTCTTCTTCAAGTCCGTGCTAGAACGGGCCTGCAGGCCCTCCTGAGGCGTACGCTGAAGGACAACGTACTCAATCCCCCGTTCCTCGCAGAAACGCCGCTTCTCGTCATTCCCGCCATCCTCATTTACCACCAGGATGTCCGGATGGAGCATGTCGACGGTCGGGACAAAGTCCATGATTCCGCTGCCAGAATTAATAAAAGCATCCTTGACATACCGGATGCTTTTAACCATAAAGAGTCGCTCTTGTTCGCTGTAAACTGTCTTGTGGTGTTTGTAATCCAGGATTGTCGCATCGGAGCCGATGCCCACATACAAGTCGCCATAAGCCGATGCCTGCCGGAAAAACTCCACGTGACCGCTGTGCAGCAAATCGTAGCAGCCCGAAACAAATACTTTCTTTGCCATTATCGTTCTGCCCGCATGGGGTTATTCAAGAAATCGTCATACGCCAACCGGATACCATCCTCCAGCTCCGTCTTATAGGTCCATCCCAATGCTGTCGCCTTGGAGACATCCAGGAGCTTTCGAGGAGTACCGTTAGGACGGGTGGTATCCCACTCAATCCTTCCCGTATACCCAACGACCTTAGCAACGAGCTCGGTCAGTTCCTTAATGGTCAATTCCTTTCCTGTCCCGGCATTCACAGTTTCGTCTCCGGAATAGTTGTTCATCAAGAACACGCAAAGATTCGCTAAATCGTCCACATACAGGAACTCGCGAAGCGGAGAACCATCTCCCCAGCAAGTCACCGAGGGCAGTCCGGCGACCTTCGCCTCATGGAATCGGCGAATGAGCGCCGGCAGCACATGGCTATGCTCCGGATGATAATTGTCGTTAGGCCCATAAAGATTCGTCGGCATCACGGAGATGTAATCCGTCCCGTACTGCTTGTTCAGGAACTCGCAGTACTTGAGACCGGAAATCTTTGCCAAAGCATACGCCTCGTTCGTCTTCTCAAGAGCCCCAGTCAGCAAGCAACTCTCAGACATCGGCTGGGGTGCCATGCGGGGATAAATACAGGACGAGCCGAGGAATTCCAGTTTCTTACACCCATTCTTCCAAGCCGAATGAATCACGTTCATCTCGAGAATCATGTTCTCATACATGAAGTCTGCCAAAGCACTCTGGTTGGCGATAATGCCTCCAACCTTCGCCGCGGCAAGGAAAACGTATTCCGGCTTCTCAGCCTCGAAGAACGCTTCCACGGCATCCTGCCGAGTCAAATCCAACTCCTTATGTGTCCGGGTAATGATATTCGTATACCCCTGACGCTGTAATTCCCGAACTATGGCCGATCCCACCATCCCCCGGTGCCCGGCCACGTAAATCTTACTATTCTTTTCCATTCTATTCCCTTGTCATTTCGACTAAGCGAAGCGCGTGGAGAAATCTAATCCTCCATATGTTCCCTCAGATACAATTTCTTCACCTTCTTCATATCATGCTTCACCATAATCCTCACCAGCTCCTCGAAACTGGTCTTCTGCGGATTCCATCCAAGAACCTTCTTCGCCTTCGAAGGATCACCCAGCAACTGGTCCACCTCAGCCGGACGGAAATACTTCGGAT
>JAEENZ010000042.1 GCA_016283985.1 Bacteroidales bacterium
CAGGTCGGTCTCCACGAAGACTTCCTTCACCAGCCCGGCACCTTTGTGCAGGCGGATGACGCCATCTTCACCCTCGGCGGCGATTCCGCAGCCCTGCTGGCCACGGTGCTGGAGGCTCTGCAGGCCAAGGAATGCGAGGCGGGATGCTTGCTCCACACCGTAGATTCCGAGGACGCCGCATTCTTCGTGTATTTCTTTCATGGAGGATTATCTCAACAATTCTTCCAGCCGGACACTGCCGGCGGTCTTGTCGTCGCGGTATTTGACGATGACGGGGCAGTAGAGGTGAACGCCGGCTTCGGCGGCGGGGCCTTTGGCGATGGGTTTGCTGCCGCTCACGACCACCGCATTGCGGGGAACGATGATGCGGCCATCCTCGTTGCGGCGGATGAACTCACCGTTAACAGCATCGTAAATAGCTGTAGACGAAGTGATTATCACGCCGCTGGCGATTACTGCGCCCTCTTGAACGATCGTGCCTTCATAGATGCCACAGTTGCCGCCGATGAAGGCGCCGTCCTCGATTATGGTCGGCACTGCGCCGGCAGGCTCCAGCACTCCGCCTATCTGCGTGGATGCGGAAACATGAACGTTCTTTCCCACCTGGGCGCAGGAACCGATGGTCACGTGGGAATCCACCATCGTCCCTGAATCCACGTATGCGCCCACGTTCACGTAGGCCGGAGGCATGATGATGCTGCCGGGAGCCATATAGGCTCCGCGCCTCACCGCGCTTCCGCCGGGCACCACGCGCACGCCGTCCTCGGGTTTGAACTTGCGTACGGGGAAGGTCGCCTTGTCCAGGAATCCTCCAGGCATCTCCACGATGGCCCCGAGCTTGAATCCGGCCAGGATCACTTCCTTAACCCAGCTGTTCACTTTCCAGGTGCCGTCCACCTTCTCCGCCACGCGGAGTTCGCCCTTCTCCAGGGCATCCATCACTTCGTTGAAGCGTTCTAGGGTTATTTCGCTCATAACAGTCCGAGGTCTTTAAGTGTTTGTGCCATAATGGTTTCCGTTTCGGCTAATGCCGGCACGAGAGGGAGGCGGAGACTGTTTTCCATCAGTCCCAGCAGGGCCATCGCAGCCTTTCCGGGGATGGGATTCGGCTCGATAAACAGGTTCTTGAACAGGGCGCTCATCGCTTTGTCCATCGCGGCGGCCTCTTCGAACTTGCCGTCGAGAAGGGCGTGGGTAAACTCCGCCATCAGGGCGGGGGCGACGTTGGATGCGACGCTCACCACGCCGGCGGCACCCTTCTTCATCAGTTCGAAAGTGTCGTCGTCGTTGCCGCTCAGCACCGCAAATCCCTCCGGCGCGCCCTTCAGTATCTCCTCTATCTGGGGGATCTTGCCGGAAGCCTCCTTCACCGCCACTATGTTTGGCACGTCCGTGGCGAGCTTTAGGGTGGTTTCCGCCTCGATGTTGGAACCGGTTCGGCCGGGCACGTTGTAGAGGATTATGGGTTTGTCGGTCTCGCCGGCGATGGTCTTGAAGTACTCATACATCCCCCTCTGTGGCGGTTTGTTGTAGTAGGGCGCCACCACCAGGAAGGCATCCGCCTCGTTCAGGAGCCGGATGTTGGCGATGGTTCCGCTGACGGAGTTCGTGCCTACGCCCACCACCACCGGCAGGCCGCTGGCATTCTCGCGGGCGCAGCGGTAGACCGCTACCTTATCTTCGTCCGACAGGGTGGGCGTCTCGCCGGTAGTTCCAAGGGGAACCAGGAAGTCTATGCCTCCTTCTACCTGCCTCCGGACACAGTTTGCGAAGTTGTCCAGATCTACTTTTCCATTCTTGAACGGGGTGAACAGCGCCGTTCCGCAACCTTTGAACTTTATCATATGATCAGGTCTTTGAATTCATGTACGCCGGTGAGGCCCTCGGTCATCTCCGCGGCCACCACGGCTCCTTCTGCCAGGCCTTCCCGGGAGAAAGCCTCGTGGGTAAACTCCAGTCTGTCCACGCCGGATCGGAACTCCACGGTATGGATGCCGGGCACTTCGCCTTCGCGGAATGCTTCGATGTCCGGCGTGACGCCGAGGGCATCTTCCACCAGTTTGCCGAGGCTCTTGGCCGTGCCGCTGGGGGCATCCAGCTTGTGGATGTGATGGGTTTCGCTGATGTGCGGAGTGTAGCCGTGGCCTTTCAGAATCTTCGCCGTCTTTTCTACCGCGGCGAACAGGGCGTTCACGCCGAGCGAGAAGTTGGAGGCATAGATCAAAGGGGTGCCCTGCTTCTCGAACTCCGCAATCACATCTGCTTGGATATCGTTCCAGCCGGTGGTGCCTACGACGGCCGCCTTGAAGTTGGCCGCGATGAACTTATAATTGGCCCTGAAGGCGGCAGGGGTGGTGAAGTCTATGCAGACGCACTCTTTCGCCATAGCCTGGGGCGTTGCGCAGATATCCTCGCTCGCCATCGCCAGTTCGATGCCGTGCTCCGCCAGTTTCTTTTCCACGATATGGCCCATCTTGCCATATCCGCTTATAATTGCTTTCATACTTTTACAAATCTACTGCATTTTTCGGTTAATGCAATGAAGTCCTCCACGCCCAGGCGCTCCGCCCGCAGGTCGAACACCGGATCCGCGATGAACTCCGCGAATCCCTCCGCCTCCGGGTTCAGCATCGGCTTCAGCGCATTGCGCAGGGTCTTCCGCCTTTGATTGAACGCCGTCTTCACGACCGTCTTGAACAGCTTTGAATCCACGCCAAGATCCACGCGTCCGTTGCGACGCAACCTGATGACGGCGGACCTGACTTTCGGCGGTGGCGCAAACGCTCCCGGCTCCACCGTAAACAGATACTCGATATCGTACCACGCCTGCAGCAACACGCTCAGGATTCCGTAAGTCTTGCTGCCCGGCCCTTCGGCGATACGCTCCGCCACCTCTTTCTGAATCATGCACACCACCTCCGGCACCCGGTCGCGGTCGTCCAGTATCTTGAAGAAGATCTGCGACGAGATGTTGTAGGGGAAGTTGCCGATAATCCTGTAGGACCCTTCGAACAGATGATGGATGTTCATCTTCAGGTAGTCCCCGAAGAAAAGCCTACCCTGCATGCCGTTGAAATGCGTCAGCAGGTAGTTCACCGACTCCTCGTCGAGCTCGATCATCTTGAGACCGAGGTCCTCCCGCTTGATGAGATACTGGGTCAGGACCCCCATCCCCGGGCCTATTTCAAGCACGTCGGCGCAGGCAGAGGGCTCCAGCGCGGCGACTATTCGCTGCGCTATCCCCTGGTCCACCAGGAAATGCTGCCCAAGTGCTTTCTTTGCCCTTACTTCCATCTTATTCTTTTTTGCGAGCCAGCACCATGACGGCTACCGATCCCAGTGCCAGCAGGATCAACAATATCGAGCATATACGTGACAGTGCCGCTCCGCGGGCGTAGGATGCAGGCTCGAATCGCATCTCCAGCGTATGCTCGCCTGCAGGCACCACCGCGCTCCGAAGCACCTCGTCGCTCAGGGCCATCTCCAGTTCGGTCCCATCCTCCAGGCGCAGATGCCACCCGGCAGGATACCAGACTTCGCTGAAGGTCAGTTTCTGCTCCACTGGCGAAGAGTATTCGTAGCGCAGGCAGTTGGGGGCGTAGGATGTCATCTGCACCTCGCCTTCGCCCTCGAACCAAGCGTTCCCGCGCGCAAACGGGTATTTCAGCGGCGCCGCTCCGCCATCTATGATAATGTATCGGCAGTTGAGATTGGCCAGCCCCTCCAGTTCCGGCATGGCCGCTTCCGCCTCTTCGATGGACCGCACCCCCTGCAGGGACTTGGTCAGTTGGCCGATTTCCTTCTGCAGGTGGCTCTCGATGTACTCCTGGTAGATCTGCAGCTTGGCCGGCGAGTATCCGCCGATGTTCTTGTGCCAGTAGGAAGGATGAGAGTCGTTGAACACGTTCACTGTCAGGTCCAGCACTCTGTAGGACGGATCGGGATCTGCAAGGATAGCCTTGTCCACCGGCCTCTGGTTGAACTGGGAGATGAAGTTCTTGGGGGTGACGAAATCGTCGGCCCTCAGATATCTCTTGCCCACGGCGAACATGTTCACCAGCACCAGTGCGCAGATGCAGAGGGCGGCGGTGACACGCCTGCCCAGGGCATCCTGCTTCGCACCCCATAGCAAGAGGCCGGCGGAGCCCAGTATGAGCCAGAATGATGCCAGGGCGTCTTTTCTCAGGAGGCTGATGCGGTCGGCGACAAGTGCATCCGTGAGCGCGCTCTGCATGCCAGCATCGGATGCTGAAGTGAAGGTGCCGGCCAGTCCCGGGAACAGCCAGAAAATGAAACATACTCCACCCGTGAGAGCGAATGCTATCAATCCCTTGCGTCGGAGTTCTTCATACGGATATTCCTCCCGCACCATGGCGTTCAGGAAGATGAATCCCAGCAGCGGCATGGTAATCTGCAGCACCGTAAGTGCCATCGAGACCGTGCGGAATTTGTTGTATAGGGGCAGATAGTTGTAGCATAACTTGGTGAATCCCATGAAGTTATGCCCTAGCGCCAGGAATACGGCAAACAGGGTTGCCGCCAGCAGCCACCAGCGCTCCTTCCCCTTGTAGCACAGCAGGCCGAGGAGGAAGAGGAAGATGGTGATGCCGCCTATGAACATTGGCCCGGCGGTGAACGGCTGGGGTCCCCAGTAGAGGGGTAGCTGTTTGGATATCTGTTTCAGATTCGGCTGCCCGGCGCGTTTCAAAAGCTTATAGGTTTCAGATTTCGGACCAAGTGCGCCCGCGGAAGATCCTCCGTTGAAGTCCGGAATCATCAGGTTTGGGAGTTCCTCCCAACCATAACTCCATGCTGTGGCGTACTCGAGGTCCAGGCCCTTGGTTTCTCCCGATGTCGATCCACCCCTCATGGAGTAGGGGGCGTACTCGAACGTGGGCAGAAGCTTGGACGCATTGGTGCCGATTCCGGCCACGCCAAGCACCAACAGCAGTGCAGAAATGCCGAAGAATCGGCCAATCGCCGCACGGCGCTCCTTATCGGTAAGCAACCAAATGAAAACCGTCAGCACGTAGAACGCGATTATCAGGGCCAGATAGTAGGATATCTGCGGATGGTTAGCCTTCACCTGGAAGCTTACCGTCAGCCCGAACAGGGCGGCTCCCAACAGCGCCTGAGGCAGTTTCTTCGCGACGGCGGATTTGTATGCGAAGACCAGTGCGGCCAGCACCCAGGGCATCAGCGCGATGGCCTGCATCTTGGTGTTGTGGCCTACCTGTATTATCTGGAAGTTGAACGAGCAGAAAGTGATGGCGATGGCTCCGCCCGCCGCTATCAGGGGATTGATTCCGAACGCCAGCATCAACAGGAACCCACCAACCAGAGAAACGAACAGCCAGTTGGCCGGATGCTTCCCCGCCATCAAGCCTTTGTAAAGAGGCCGGGTCCAGTCGCCCTCGGTGGACGGCTCGATGGTTGCGGTCGGCATACCTCCGAACATTGATTCCGTCCAGGCCGTTTTGTCGTCAGGATGTTCCCTGTTCCACTGGAGCATCTCCTGCACCATTCCTCTCCAGCCCGAAATGTCCGACTGGTTGATTATCTTCCCGGCCAGCACCTGCGGCACGAAGCCGTATGCCAGCACCAGGAATCCCAGGATTATACCTATGTAGATTGCGAGTTTCTTTTTCATGATTCGCTTGTTTTACAGAATTCGGCCGGGCCTGTGAGGTAGACGTTCCTGTATGTGCCGTCTCCGTTTGTGGAGAACTCAACTTGCAGGATATCTCCACGCCTGGCCAGGATGGTGTAGCGGAGGGTCCCCACTTCCAAATTTGCCGGTTTTGCTCCGTGTTTCATTGCTGCGATGGCGCTGGCGGTTATGCCTGTTCCACAGGCCAGCGTTTCTCCCTCTACGCCCTTCTCGAAAGTGCGTATCTTAAGGCTGCCGTCCGGAAGCTGCTGCACAAAATTGATGTTCGCTCCTTCCGGAGCAAAGGCTTCGTTCCAACGCAGCGCCTTCCCTTCCGTGGCCACATCTATCGCATCCACATCTTCCACAAACTTCACAAAATGTCTTGTCCCCGTATTCAGAAAATACCCGCCCAGCATTTCGCTAACTCCTTCCACGTCAATCATTTTCAGCCTTACGGTCCAAACGGCTGTAGTCCAGCCGCTTTCCGGTCGGGACAGGATTTCCGCGGTATGCAGGCCATCGGGCGCGAGGAAGGTGTAGCGGTCTGGGGCGGATGGGGCGATGCCGAGCCAGTCGGCGAAGGCCACGATACAGCGTCCGCCATTGCCGCACATCATCCCGCCGGAACCATCCGGATTGAAAAAGTCCATTCGGAAATCCGCTTCCCCATCATCCAGGATCATCAGACCGTCCGTCCGGTACTCGCGGCACAACTCAGCGATGCGCTCCGGCCGTCGGAACCCACTCACATCGATGCCCCGGCCATCAAGAACGACAAAATCGTTCCCGGCTCCCGACATCTTGTATAGTTTCACATCGCTCATAGAACCTTCTTAATTTCCGCAGCCAGCAGCTGAACTCCGGCCTCCATCCTCTCGCGTGCGAGATACGAGAAGTTCAGCCGCATGGTGTTGCGATGGCTGCCGTCCGGGAAGAAGAAGGATCCGGCCACATAGGCCACTCCGGCGGCCAGAGCGGAATCGTACATCGCCACAGTATCCACGCCTTCCGGCAGAGTCACCCACAGGAACAGGCCTCCGTCCGGATGCGTCCAGCTCACCCCGGCGGGCATATACTTCTCCAGGAGGGAGATCATGTAGTCCCGCTTGTCGCGGTAGAGGGATATGCTGCGCTCCAGGTTCCGGTCCAGGGCTCTGCTGCCCATGAACTCGGCGGCCAGGTACTGGTCGAATACGGGCGGGCAGAGGTCCAGGGCCTGTTTGCAGACGAATATCTGCTCGAGCAGCGCGGGCTCCGCGATGATCCAGCCCAGGCGGAATCCGGGGGCGAATATCTTGGAGAAGCTGCCGAGGTGCAGGGTCCTTTCGGGCGCGAGGGAGTAGATGGTGGGTACGTCGCTGCCGCTGTATCGTAGTTCGCGGTAGGGACTGTCTTCCACTATCAGCAGGTCTTCGCGGCGGGCGAATTCCACCAGCGCCTGCCTTTCCTCCAGGCTCATGGTCACTCCCGACGGGTTGCAGAAATCCGGCACGATGTAGATTAATTTCGCCTGTCCGGGGGTGGACACGTCCTCCAGCGGCAGTCTGTGCACCTCCGCACGGTACGCCCGGAACGACTGCAGGGCGCCGAGGTAGGCGGGATAGGTGGTAAAAACCACATCCCCGGGATTCAGGAAAACCCGGGCGCAGACATCGATACCCTGCTGGCTCGAAGTGGTTATCTGCACGCGCTCGACGGGCACGCCGTAGCGCCGCGAAATAATCTCCCGCAACTCCGTAACCCCCTGGGTGCCACCATATTGCAATGCTCGCGCCCCGTACTTCTCCACGACCGTCCGCGTCAACCCCTCCATCTCCGCAAGCGGGAAGGTAGAGGCATCGGGGTATCCCCCCGCGAACGAATAAATCGACGCGAGGTCCACCTTGCGGAAGATTTCCCGCACGGGCGAACGGAGGAACGACGGAACGTCGTCCGAGAAGAACCTGGAGTAGTCCATCAATTGAACCTATTGAAACCTTACGGTCTTTGCAAAGAGATCCATCTTGAATTCCTTGCCATTATCGTCCTTGCCGTCAATCAAGACAGAATAACCGCCATCCTTTTTCTTGATGGTCTGGGTGCCGGATTTAGGTTCCACGCTGTAGATCTTTCCATCGGGATACTCTACCGACAGGCACATCCAGTCGCCATAGCCACCGTTATTCTCCTCGTAACCGTAGTGCAGGGTCTTTTCCAAGGCCAAATGTGCGTCTATCAAAGCGGATGCGGTAGTTTTGCCATCTTCTGTAAGTACGAAGTTAAACCAGAGCCCATGCTGGGAATCATCGACAGAAGCCACCACATTCTCGTAGGTTACTCCGTTTACAGTCACGGTGTTCTTGGAAGCGCTTTCTTCCTTTTCGCATGCTGCAAGCATCAGGCAGCCGGCCAGAGCGAGGGCCAAAAAACGAGTAATAGTTTTCATAATGTTTTGATTTATAGTTATTTACGTGTAATCTTCGCACCGAGGGCGTTCAGACGGCCGTCAATGTCTTCGTAGCCGCGGTCAATCTGTTCGATGTTGTTGATTTCGGAGACGCCCTTCGCGCTCATGGCGGCCAGAAGCATGGCGATACCCGCACGGATATCCGGGGATGTCATGCGATTGGCGCGGAGCTGGAACTTGTGGTCGTGCCCAATCACCACGGCGCGGTGAGGGTCGCAGAGAATGATCTGCGCGCCCATATCTATCAGTTTGTCAGTGAAGAACAGGCGGCTCTCGAACATCTTCTGGTGGATGAGCACGCTGCCCTTGCACTGGGTGGCCACTACCAGCAGCACGCTCAGGAGGTCCGGGGTCAGGCCCGGCCAGGGGGCGTCCGCGATGGTCATGATGGACCCGTCGATGAACGACTCGATCTCGTAGCTTTCCTGCGCAGGAACGTAGATGTCGTCCCCCCTCTGCTCCAACTTCACTCCTATCCTCCTAAAAGCCTCCGGGATGATGCCCAGGTCGGGGTAGGATACGTTTTTGATGGTGAGCTCGCTCTGGGTGATGGCGGCCAGGCCGATGAAGGATCCTACCTCGATCATGTCCGGGAGGATGCGATGGCTGGCACCGTGCAGTTTCTTGACTCCGTGGATGGTGAGGAGGTTGCTGCCTATGCCCTCGATGTTGGCACCCATGGCGTTCAGCATCTTGCAGAGCTGCTGCAGATAGGGTTCGCAGGCTGCGTTGTAGATGGTGGTGTCGCCGTCAGCGAGGGATGCCGCCATCACGATGTTGGCGGTGCCGGTGACGGATGCCTCGTCCAGCAGCATGTAGGAGCCCTTCAGGCCCTTGGGCGCCTGCAGATGATAAGCGCGGCGGGTCGTGTCGTACTCGTAGGTCGCACCCAGCTTCACGAAGCCCTCGATGTGGGTATCCACGCGGCGGCGTCCGATCTTGTCTCCGCCCGGTTTGGGGAAGTAGGTCTCGCCGAAGCGGCTGAGCATGGGGCCGGAAATCATCACCGAACCGCGCAGGGAGGCGCATTTCTTGACGAACTCGGCGCTCTCGACATATTCGCGTTTGATGTCATTGGCCTGGAAGGTGTATTCGCCCTTTTCGTGGCGCGTGACCTTGACTCCCATATCGCCCAGGAGGTCGATGAGGTTCTTGATGTCCAGGATTTCCGGCACGTTGCTGATGCGCATAGGTTCGGCAGTCAGCAGCACGGCGCTGAGTATCTGCAATGCTTCGTTTTTGGCACCTTGGGGAGTGATTGCTCCGCTGAGGCGATGCCCGCCTTCGACAATGAATGTTCCCATGTTATATGTGGTCTACTTCGGGGTGGAGTGTTATATCGTAATTCTTTTGAACAGATGCAATTATCTGATTTTCAAGGGTAAGCACGTCTTCGGGAGATGCGCTGCCGCTGGCGTTTACAATCACCAGGGGCTGTTTCTCGTACACCTGCGCGCCGCCCAGCACCTTGCCACGGAACCCGCATTGGTCTATCAGCCATGCAGCCGGAACCTTGACGGTCCCGTCCGGAAGATCGTAGTGAGGAGTTTCAGCTGTAGCAAACTTTTCAAAATGCTCCCTTGTGATGACCGGGTTTTTGAAGAAGGACCCGGCGCTGCCGATCTGGGCAGGGTCGGGAAGTTTTGCGTTGCGGATGCCGATGATGACCTCGCGCACGTCCATCGGCGTAAGCGCCTGAAGGTCACGCCCTTCCAGCGCCGCCCGCACCCCGCCGTAATCCAACTTGGGGGAATATTTGCGCGTAACGCGGAAGAGCACCGAAGTGATTATGTAGCGCCCGCGCTCGTGCTTGAAACGGGAATCGCGATAGCCGTATGCGCACTCGCCAACTTTGAAGACGGTCTTGGTCCAGTCTTTCGTATCCAGGCAGACGACTCCGGAGATTACGTCCTTCGCCTCCACGCCGTACGCGCCTATGTTCTGGACGGCCGCAGCGCCAACCTCGCCTGGAATCAGGGATAGATTCTCCATCCCCCAGAGGCCGTTGCCCGCCACATTAGCGATCAGGTCGTCGAAAACCACGCCCGAACCCACGGTCAGCAGCACCTCGTCCAGCCCCATGTCCACATACTTGATGAACTTTATGTTGGAATGCAGGATGGTTCCGGGGAAGTCCTTGGTAAACAGCAGGTTGCTGCCGGCGCCCATGTGGAACACAGGCTGAGGCAGGGTCTTCAGGTCCAGGCTCTGCAACTCCTCCACGTTGTCGTACTCTATATACAACGCCGCCTTCACCTTCATCCGGAAGGTGTTCTGGTTCGACAGGTCGTAGTTTTCTATTCTTTTCATTCTATCAAAGTGTATCGTATGCCTTGATGGCTTCGGAAATGCGGTTTTCTACATCCCGGAGGCTATACAGCCCGTCGGCATTCGCCTTCAGTCCGCTTAGTTTGATCTTGACGGCGACGGGAGGCTGCTGATATGAGAGAACGGTATCGTTCCTCAGTTGGTCTGCAGATGCGTAAAGCATAAGGATGTCGGCATATTCCACGCCGTCGTAGCCGACAAAGGTCTCGAAAATGAGCTTGCAGCCGATGGGTGTGATCTTTTCGATGGAATTCGGCAGATCGGCGCGTTCCGCGTTCAGGGCCGCCAGAACGCTGCCCACGTTGGAATCGTGCCCGCAGAGGAAGGTGAAGATGCGTTTCTTGTTCTGAATCTCGTCGAGAATCACCTGAAGGAGGGGATGAGCCACGTTGACGGCTACGGAAGGCGCCGAGAAGAGAACCTCCTGATACCATTCCTTGATGGAGGTGAGGCTCACCCAGTCGTCGAATGTAAGCGTATGGTCGAATGCAGCTTTTTTGAGGTCGGGCTCTTCATAATACTGCAGGGAGAGAGCATCCGAAACCGTGCAGGCCATCTTGAGCCCGCCGCTCATGGAAGGTTCTGCGTTGAGGGAGAAACTAACCGACGAGGGGAACTGGCTGAAGGATGACGTG
>JAEENZ010000043.1 GCA_016283985.1 Bacteroidales bacterium
CTCGGAACTGTTCGGAGGAGAGGATGTGCTGGTGGAAGTCATCCATGCAAACCCGGGGTATTTCGTAAAGGCCTTGCATGCCGTTATCTGCGATACTTACTGTCTCGATGAAGACAGGGGACTTTTCGACGGGATTCTTACCGAGGAAGAACTGCATGCAATTTGGAAATCCCTTTCTGCCAGAAATTTCCAGCGGTTCTCCGAATTCACCGGTTCAGAATGCCTGAACAAGGATTATTCGGCTTACATGCTGGAGAATATCATCGAAAGTGCACGGTCCGACATGGCCTCCGGGGACGTGCAGCTGCGCCTTCGTTTTTCCCATGATGCCGGATTGCTCATGCTGCTTCCTCTAATGGACCTGAACGGTTTTGGGCGTGGTTGCTCGGATTTCGAAGATGCGGTTAGGGTATTCCCCAATTACAATATCCCGATGGGCAGTTCCCTTCAGTTTATCTTTTTCCGTAACCCCAGGGGGAAGATTTTCGTAAAGGTCCTCCTTAATGAGAAGGAGGCTAGCCTGCCTCTTCGCGGGAAAGGTCCCTACTATAAATGGAAGCGCTTTGTAAGGCATTACCGGCCAATAATTTCAGCATCGAAAAAGAAAATAGAAAAAGAACGTGGTATTACAGAGCTATGGCAAAGACAGACATCATAATCCTTGTTGAAAGTGGCGCTACCAAGAGCGACTGGCGCCTTGTCGATTGCAATGGGACGACCTTAAGACAGTTCCTGCGGCCGGGAATGAACGTGTCCACCATGAAAATGGATGACATCCGTTCGATCATTGCCGAGGCGTTCGAAAGCGAAGGGCTCGGCAGCGCCGGAGCCCGCGGCTTCTTCCTTTATGCGGCCGGGGTGGTGACGCCTTCCATCCGAGAGGAGATAGTCGCCCATGTAAAAACCGTTTCAGGGATAACTGAAGCCGATGTACAGGACGACCTGATGGGAGCGGCACGTGCCGTATGCGGCCATGCTCCCGGTATCGCCGCCATCCTTGGCACAGGCTCCAACGCCTGCTTCTATGATGGGGTGGGCATCCATCGCAATGTTTACTCGGGTGGGTTCATCCTTGGAGACGAAGGCAGTGCCGCCACCCTCGGGAAGCTGTTTCTCGCAGATTATCTCAAAGAACTCGTACCTGCACAGGTAGCATCGGATTTTGAAAAAGAATTCGATGCATCTTATGCTTCGATAGTTCAGAACGTTTATCGTTCGGTATCTCCTTCCGGATACCTCGGAAGTCTGGCCCCATTCATTGTAAGTCATGCCGGGGATCCATATGTAAAAAAACTTGTAGAGGGCAACTTCCGCGCTTTCATCAAGCGGGTATTAAGTCATTACGACACCGTGACCTACCCCGTTGGGATAGTAGGCGGGTTCGGCTGGGCCTGCAGGGATATGCTTGAGCCTTTGCTGGAGGAGAACGGTATCCGCGTGGCCGGTTTTGTCAATGCTCCAATCGAGGGGCTTTGCAAATATCACGCTATCCCTCGGTAAATAATTCTTCCCGTTCATTGAATGGCTCCAGGAAGGGATTTTCCGTGCGCTCGCGGGCGATGGTGCTGGCAGGCCCGTGGCCGGGGTAGATGTCGGTTTCGCCGGGGAGGAAGATGAGTTTTTCCATTATCGAACGGATTTCGGAGTCATAGTCGCCCCCCGGCAGGTCGGTGCGGCCTATGCTGCCGGCGAACAGCGTGTCGCCGGTGAACAGTACGTGTTCGGTATCGTTATAGTAGCAGACGCTGTCGGGAGTATGGCCCGGGGTGGGGATAACCTTGAAGCCGTATAGGGCTGCGCCGGCGTCGTTCCCGTCTTCGCCGAAAAAAGGCTCAGCCGGAAACGCGCCGGTCTCCGCCTGTGCTGATTTTACGGGTATTCCGAAGCGTTCAACCAGGGCTGCCACCCCCAGCGTGTGATCCCAATGGCTGTGGGTCAGGAGGATGGCCTCCGGCCGGAGCCTTTCGGCCTCCAGATAGCTGTACAGCCCGTCCTGTTCCCCGCCGGCGAAGCCCGGATCTATGATTACGCAGCGGCCCCCGTCGGAAACCACATAGCAGTTCTCCTGGAAGGCATTGCAGACAAATCTCTTGATCTTCATGACCCCAAATATACGAATAAACCTGCTATCGCACTCCAGCGCTTCCAAAAAAGCGAACGAAAGGCAGAATTATTATATAATTCAGAATAAAATGTTAAATTTGTAGGTTAAGACCAAAATGTGTACTAATGCATATAGGCGTAGCAGGTAATATCGGTAGCGGCAAGACCACCCTCACAAGGATGCTGGCGGAGCATTACGGCTGGAAACCCCAGTTCGAATCCGTCACGTACAATCCATATCTCGAGGACTACTACAAGGATATCCCCCGCTGGTCCTACAATCTGGAAACATACTTCCTCGCCCAGCGTTTCCGCGACGTGCTGGAAATCGCCAAATCCAAAGAAACCATCATTCAGGACCGCACGATTTCCGAAGGCGTCTACATCTTCGTGGCCAACAACTACGAGATGGGCAACCTCTCCGACCGGGACTACCAGACCTACATGCAACTGTTCGAACTGATGATGAGCACGGTGAAGCAGCCGGACCTCCTCATCTACCTAAAATCCGGCATCGAGCATCTGGTGGCAAACATCCAGAAGCGCGGGCGGGAATATGAGCAGAGCATCAGCATCGAGTATCTGGACGGTCTCAACCGCCACTACGAGGAGTGGATTTCCAAATACACGGGTCCGCTGCTCATCGTGGAGACAGACAACCTGGATTTCAAGAATAACCCCGAAGACTTCGCGGCGATCACCGACCGCATCGACGCCCAGCTCTTCGGCCTGTTTTGAAAATTAAAACTTTAAGAGTCATGCATATAGCTATCGCAGGTAATATCGGAAGCGGCAAGACCACTCTCACAAAGATGCTGGCCGCCCACTACGGATGGATTCCCAAGTTCGAGTCTGTAGATTTCAACCCTTATCTCTCCGACTTCTACGAGGATATGGCGCGCTGGTCGTTCAACCTCCAGATCTACTTCCTGAACAAGCGTTTCAAGGACGTGGTGGACATCTCCAAGACCGACGACATCATCATCCAGGACCGCACCATCTACGAGGATGCCCGCATCTTCGCCCCGAACCTGCACGACATGGGCCTCATGAGCTCCCGGGACTTCGAGAACTACTCGGACCTCTTCGACCTCATGATGAGCCTTGTGGGCTATCCGGACCTGCTCATCTACCTCAAGAGCAGCATCCCGAACCTCATCGCCCAGATCCAGAAGCGCGGCCGCGAATACGAGCGCAGCATACGCATAGACTACCTTACCGGCCTGAACGAAAAGTATGAAAACTGGATTGCCGACTACAAGGGTAACCTTCTGGTGATAGATGCCGACAACATCAAGTTCGGCAACAAGCCGGAGGATTTCGAGAAGGTGACCGACATGATCGACGCGCAGATGTTCGGACTCTTCTCCGCTCCCAAACCGAAAACCACAGATTTCTAATACTATGGCAGAAAAGACCAGACCTACCATCATCGACTTCGTAGAGAAGTACACCCATCAATATCCCGACCATGTCTACCTCCGCGAGAAGGTGGACGGAGTGTGGAAGGAGATAACCCAGGAGCAAACCCGCGAGACGGCCTACCGTATCGGAGCCGGCCTCATGGCCCTTGGCATGGAGAAAGGCGACAAGATCGCCCTCCTCTCCGAAAGCCGCTCCATGTGGATTCTTTCCGAGCTCGGCGCGATGTATGCCGGTGCCACCGACGTGCCCCTTTCCGTCAACCTGGGCAGTGCGGCGGACCTCATCTTCCGCATCCACCACTCGGACAGCAAATGGATACTCGTATCCGCCAATCATCTCCCCAGGATACGCGAGATCATGCCGGAATGCCCGGACGTGAAGAAAGTCATAGTCTTCGACGATACCGCCTTCTTCGTGGACAGCCTGCAGGAGGGCGAGATCCGCATCTCCGAGGTGATGAAGATGGGCGATGAATTCCTCGCCAAGGACCGCCAGGCCTTCGTGGACCGCTTCAACTCCATCGGCCCGGACGACTACGCCAACATCAGCTACACCTCCGGCACCACCGCCGACCCGAAGGGCATCCTGCTCACCCACCGCAACTACACCGCGAACGTGGCACAGGGCTCCTCCGTCATCTCCGTTGAGGAGAACAGCGTGATGCTGATAATCCTGCCTCTGGACCACTGCTTCGCGCATGTGGCCGGCATGTACACGATGATGAGCTACGGCGGAAGCATAGCCTTCGTGCCCATCGGCAAGAACGCCATGGCGACGCTGAAGAACATCCCCACGGCCATCAAGGAAACCAGGCCGCACGTGATGCTGTCGGTGCCGGCCCTGGCCCGCAACTTCAAGAAGAACATCGAGTCCGGCATCAAGGCCAAAGGCCCCACCGTCGAGAAGCTCTTCAACTTTGCGGTGAAGAACGCAATCACCTACAATAAAGAATATTACAACCGCGGCGGATTCCTCTACTGGTGGCGCAAGCCCCTCATGTGGATATTCGACAAGCTCATCTTCAAGGCAGTTCGCGAAAGCTTTGGCGGACGCATGAAGTTCTTCGTCGGAGGCGGCGCCCTGCTCGACATCGAGCTCCAGCGCTTCTTCTGCGCGGTAGGAATGCCCATGTTCCAGGGCTATGGCCTCACCGAGGCTACGCCTATCATCTGCGCGAACTCCTCCGGCCACGCCATCTTCGGCAGCTCCGGCCGCATCGTGCGTCCGATGGACTGCAAGATCTGCGACGACCAGGGCAACGAGGTTCCTCACGGCACCAAGGGCGAGATCGTCATCCGCGGAGAGAACGTCATGGCAGGATACTGGAAGAATCCTACCGCCACCGCCGACACCATCATCGACGGCTGGCTGCACACCGGCGACATGGGCTACATCTGCCCCTGGGATCCCGAATTCCTCTATGTCGTGGGCCGTTTCAAGAGCCTGCTGATCTCCGCCGACGGCGAGAAGTATTCACCGGAAGGATTCGAAGACAGCCTGCCGGAAGTCTCCAAGTATGTGGAAGCGGCAGTGCTGCACAATAACCAGAGTCCTTACACTATCGCCCTCATCGTGCCCGCAAAGGACGCCCTGGCCGAATATGCAAAGCAGCAGGGCCTGGACCCTGCCTCGCGTGAAGGCAAGGAAGCGATGCTCCTGAAGATACAGTCCGAGATAGACAGCTACAAGACCGGAGGCCCCCACGCCGCCCTCTATCCAGACCGCTGGCTCCCTACCGCCGTAGTTATCTGCGACGAGGGCTTCACCATTGCCAACGGAATGCTCAACTCCACCATGAAGATGGTGCGCCGCAAGGTCGAGGAGCACTATGCAGACCGCATGGCTTATGCCTACACCGCCGAGGGCAAGAACCTCCTGAACGAGAAGAATATCGAATCAATTTAATCTAGTTATATTATGGCAACCGAAAAGAAACAGAACTACACCCCGGCCATCGTGGTGATGTTCGCACTCTTCTTCATGATCGCGTTCGTCACGAACCTTGCTGGTTCCATGGGCGTGATCGTCACCAACCAGTTCGGCGCTTCCAAGGCTCTCTCGCAGCTCGGAACTCTCGCCAACTTCATCGCTTATGCCTGCATGGGCATCCCTGCCGGTATCATCCTCAAGCGCAAGGGCTATAAGTTCACCGCCCTGGCGGCCGTCACCGTCGGCCTTGTCGGCGTGGCCATCCAGTTCCTCTCCGGATATGTGGAGAGCTTCGGCGTGTACGTGCTCGGCGCTTTCGTGGCCGGCTTCTCGATGTGCATGCTCAACATCGTCGTGAACCCCATGCTCAACACCCTGGGCGGCGGCGGCAACAAGGGTAACCAGCTGATCCAGTGGGGCGGCACCTGCAACTCCACCGGCGGCACCCTGGCACCTATCTTCGTCGGTTGGCTCGTCGGCGGCAGCATCGCGGATGCAACCGTTTCCAAGGCAGCTCCCGTGATGATCATCGCCATGGCCATCTTCGCTATCGCATTCGTCATCATCTGGTTCACCCAGATTCCCGAGCCTCACATGGAGACTCCCGAAGAGAAGGCGGCCCGCCTTGCCGGCAACGTGAAGAAGGATCCCCACAGCGCGCTCAGCTTCCGTCACTTCGTGCTCGGAGCCATCGCAATCTTCTTCTATGTGGGTATCGAGGTGGGTATTCCGAATACCGCCAACGTGCACTTCAGCAGCATTCCCAACGTGGGTCCCGCCCTTGCAGGAACCATGATCGGATTCTACTGGTTCAGCATGCTGATCGGCCGTCTGGTGGGTGCTTCCGCCGGATCGAAGGTCAGCAGCAAGATGATGCTCGGCGTAATGTCCTCCGTGGCCATCGCCCTGCTTCTCTGCGCCATCTTCGTGCCTGAGACCATCGAGATCAAGGTCGGTGCGAACGTGATTCCACTTTCGCTCGGATTCCTCGTGCTCTGTGGCCTCTGCACCTCCATCATGTGGGGCGCAATCTTCAACCTTGCGGTAGAAGGCCTCGGCAAGTACACCGCAGCAGCTTCCGGCATCTTCATGACTCTGGTCTGCGGCGGCGGCATCATCCCGTTCTTCCAGAACCTCCTTGCCGACCACGTGGGCTCCATGCAGAGCTACTGGCTCATCATCGCCTGCCTCGGTTTCCTCGTATACTATGCATTCCTCGGTTCGAAGAATGTCAACAAAGATATTCCGGTAGAATAATATGGAAAAAGATTTCGTAGTAGGTATAGACATCGGCGGCCAGAGCAGTAAGCTCGGCGTGGTCGATGCACGCGGCGAGGTTCTCGCCCAGAGCGTGGTCATGGCCAATCCCAGCGCGGATGCCAACGTGATTATCAAGGAACTTGCCGATGCTGTCATCAAGCTGGTGGCCCAGTCCGGCAAGCACGGCCAGATCCGCGGCATAGGCGTGGGCGCCCCCAACGGCAACTATTACACCGGAAGCATAGCCTTCGCCCCCAATCTTCCCTGGGCCGCACACGGCGAGGTGAAGTTCGCGGAAAAGCTCTCCGAAGCATGCGGAGGCATACCCGTATCCCTTACCAACGATGCCAATGCGGCAGCCGTGGGTGAGATGACATACGGTGTCGCCAAGGGCATGAAGCACTTCATAATGATCACCCTCGGCACCGGCGTGGGTTCCGGTATCGTGATCGACGGCAAGGTGGTCTACGGAGCCGACGGTTTCGCAGGCGAGCTCGGCCACACCATCGCGGTGCGTCACAACGGACGCCTCTGCGGATGCGGCCGCACAGGCTGCCTGGAGGCCTACTGCTCCGCCATCGGAGTGGCCCGCACGGCACGCGAGTGGCTGGACCTCAGCGATGAGCCTTCACTCCTCCGCGAGTGCCAGAACATCACTTCCAAGGACGTCTACGATGCGGCCAAGGAAGGCGATGCCGTGGCTCTGCGCGTTTTCAACTTCACCGGACGCATTCTTGGCGAGAAACTTGCAGACTTCATCCAGTTCTCCGCCCCCGAGGCCATCGTGCTTTTCGGCGGACTGGCCCGCGCCAAGGAGTTCATTTACGAGCCCACCCTCAAGGCGATGAACGACAACGTGCTGCCTTTGTGGAAGGGAAAGGTGAAATTGCTGTTCTCCCAGCTGAAGGAAAGCGATGCCGCCATACTCGGCGCATCGGCTCTCGCCTGGGAACTTTAGAAACAACTTTAAACATTTATAAAACAATGAGAAAGCATTTTTTGTTCGCAGTCCTCGCAGCAGGACTTGCTGTAGTCGCCTGCTCACCCAAGGCTGAGAAGGCGGCAGACGTGGAAGATGGCGAAGAAGCCGTCGAGACCGTAAAAGAGGTCGTGAAGACCGCTAAGGATTACAAGCCCTCCAAGGCACAGCTCGATTCCGTTTCATACCTCGTGGGTATCAACTTCGGTTCCTTCATCAAAGGATATGACTTCGGTGATCTCAACTACCGTCAGATCAAGAAGGGTATGAAGGATTTCATCAAGGCCAAGGGCAACATGCGCGATCCCGAATTCGGCGAGCAGTTCAAGATCAACCCCGAGGAGATGAACCGTCTCTTCGGCGAGTTCCTCGAGAACAGGCGTTCCCTCAAGCTCCTCACCAACAAGGAAGCTGAAGAGAAGTTCCTTGCCAAGAACAAGACCAAGGAAGGTGTCGTGGAGCTCGAGAGCGGCCTCCAGTACAAGATCATCAAGGAAGGCGGCGTAAAGCCTACCAGCGACAAGGATACAGTCTGGGTACGCTATCAGGGAAAGACCCTCGACGGCAACGTATTCGACGAGGTAACTCCTGACCGCGACTCCGTGCGCTTCACCCTCAACCGCGTGGTCAAGGGTTGGACCGAAGGCATCCAGCAGGTCGGCGAAGGCGGAACCATCGAACTCTATGTTCCCGCCAAGCTCGGATACGGTGAGCGCGGCAATCAGGGCATCGAGCCCAACGCCACCCTCATCTTCACCGTGGACCTCTGCAAGGTCGCACCTTTCGTGGAGAAGGAAGCCGAGTAAAGATTAATTACTCGTTTTCGTCATAGATGACGTCCTCTTCTTCGAGGGCGTCATCTTCGTTTTCGTCGTCCTCGTCGTCTTCGTTATCGAGGTCTTCATCGTCGTCAAGACCGAGCATGCCGAGGATTCCGGAGGGCTTTTCGCCGGGGAGGCGGCGACGGTTGTCGGGAAGGTCTTCGAAGGCAACATAACCGTGCTCGAACTCGATGGGGAGGGGCCCCTTTGTGTCGACGATCTCGGGAAGGTTGACTTCCTTTTCGGGCTCTATGCCTTCGAAGGTGATGATGACATATTTTTTTGAGCTGACGTCGTAGAAGTACTGGTAGCGCACGATGCCCGCTTTGACAGTTTCCGCTATCGAAACTTCATCCACCGCCTTGTTGCCGGGAAGGGGCATGAGGGCGAAACGCCCCGCAACGTTGCCGGCTTCGTCGAATGCCTTGAAAAGGATCTGCTGGTCCTGAGGGAACTCGAGATCGGCGCGGAGCTGCTTGTGAAGAGTGTACAGACTGTTCGTGGCATTTACCAGATAAACCCTGTAAAAGCCCTTGATTCCTTCCAACGTGACACGGTAACGGTAAGTCATCTTCCAACCAAATTTCGTTTTACATTGCGAATATACAAGATTTTTGCTAATTTTGGTTATGCTTTCGCCCGATAAATATCTGACCATCGCCGCGCCGTCCGAAGGGCTCTTCAAGGACAGCGGCAGCCGCTTTATCGCCTACGCGTTCCCGGTTAGCGCTGAATCGGAGGTGAAAGCCATAGTCGACAGGCTTCGGGCGGAGCATCATGGAGCGAGGCATCACTGCTTCTCCTACCGCATCGCGAAGGTCGAGGATACGCTAGAAGGCCCTGCCCTCACCAAGGAGGGCATCTGGCGCGCCAACGACGACGGCGAGCCCTCCGGAACGGCCGGAAGGCCCATCCTCGGGCAGATAGATTCGAAGGGGCTGCAGAACGTGCTGGTGGTGGTAGTGCGCTACTTCGGTGGCATCCTGCTCGGCGTGCCCGGCCTCATCAGGGCCTACAAGTCCGCCACGGCCGATGCCCTCGATAAGGCGCAGATCGTGGAGAAAACCGCCACCCGACGCTGGCAGATTGGCTTCGGATACGACCTTATGCCCGCCGTGATGGGCGAAATCAAGGCCCTCGGCCTGGAAACCACTGCCCGGGACTTCGCGGAGGAATGCAGCCTCACCGTAGACGTGCCTCTTTCGAAAGAACAAACATTTTTGGAACATACGGAAAAAATAGGTATCTTTAAAGATAAAATCATTTTAACGCTATGAGCAAAATCCACGTATTTAATGCAGGCCCCTGCCTTCTGCCGCAGGTTGCCATCGAACACGCACGCGAGGCCCTTCTTGACTTCAAGGGCACGGGTGTATCACTGATATCCATTTCGCACAGGACAAAAGAATGGGAGGAGACTATGAACGAGACCCGCGCACTCTGGCGCGAGATCCTGAACATCCCCGATGACTACGAGACCGTCTTCCTCGGCGGCGGCGCAAGCCTGCAGTTCCTCTATGTGGCCATGAACTACCTCGAGAAGAAGGCCGCATATCTGGACACTGGCGTGTGGGCGCACAAGGCCCTCAAGGAGGCCCAGGGCATCGGCGAAGCCTACGCCATCGCCTGCTCCAAGGACAAGAACTACACCTACATCCCCAAGGGATTCGAGATCCCTACCGATCTGGACTATCTCCACATCACCACAAACAATACCATTTACGGCACCGAGATCAAGTACGACATGGACTGCCCCGTTCCCCTCATCGCGGACATGTCCTCCGACATCCTCTCCCGCAAGGTGGATGTGAGCAAATATGAGATGATCTATGGCGGCGCGCAGAAGAATGCGGGCCCTGCCGGCGTGGCATTCGCCATCATCCGCAAGGACAGCCTCGGCAAGGTCAGCCGCTACATCCCCACGATGCTCGACTACCGCGTGCATCTCGACAAGGAATCCATGTTCAACACCCCTCCCGTGTTCTCCATCTTCGTGATGAACGAGACGCTGAAGTGGCTCAAGAGCATCGGCGGCATCGACGCCATCCATGCAATCGACGAGAAGAAGGCCGCGACCCTCTATGCCGAGATCGACCGTAACCCGCTCTTCGTGGGCACCGCAGAGAAGGAAGACCGTTCCATCATGAACGTCTGCTTCGTGATGGCTCCCGGCTACGAAGACCTGCAGGACGAGTTCTTCGCATTCGCAAAGAGCAAGGGCATGGTCGGCATCAAGGGCCACCGTTCAGTGGGCGGCTTCCGCGCATCCCTCTACAACGCCTGCACCCAGGAGGATGTCGAGGCGCTGGTTGCCACGATGAAAGAATTTGAAGCACTCAAGAAATGAAAGTCCTTATAGCAACCCAGAAACCCTTTGCCGCCGCAGCGGTGGCAGGGATCAAAGATATCCTCGTGAAGGGCGGACATGAAGTCGCCCTCCTCGAAAAGTATCCCGAACAGGCCGACCTGGTGAAGGCCGTGGCAGATGTGAACGCACTCATCATCCGTTCCGATAAGGTTACCGCCGAGGTGCTGGATGCAGCTCCTCAGCTGAAGATAGTCGTGCGCGCCGGCGCAGGATTCGACAACGTGGACCTCGAAGCCGCCACCGCCCATGGCGTGGTGGTGATGAACACCCCCGGCCAGAATTCCAACGCAGTGGCTGAGCTTGCCATCGCAATGATGATTTTCATGGCCCGCACTCAGTTCACTCCCGCAACCGGCTCCGAAGTTCAGGGCAAGACCCTCGGCATCCAGGCATTCGGCAATGTGGGCCGTCTGGTGGGTGCCAAGGCCAAGGCCCTCGGCATGAAGGTCAAGGCCCTCGATCCCTTCCTCACCGACGAGCAGATCACATCCGGCGGAGCCGAGCCCGTTCACACCCTGGATGAGCTCTACACCGGCAGCGACTACCTTTCCCTCCACATCCCGGCCCTGCCCACCACCATCGGCAGCATCAACTACGAGCTCATCACCAAGATGCCCAAGGGTGCAACGCTGGTGAACACCGCCCGCAAGGAGGTCATCGACGAAGCTGGGCTGGAGAAAGCCCTCGAAGACCGCCCGGACCTCAAGTATGTGACGGACGTTATGCCGGACAACTATGCGGCCCTGCAGGAGAAGTTCGGCCTGCGCGTGTTCGCTACCCCCAAGAAGATGGGTGCGCAGACCGCAGAAGCCAACGTGAACGCCGGCCTCGCCGCCGCAAGGCAGATAGTGGATTATTTTGCAACGGGCAACACCCGCTTCCAGGTAAACAAGTAGAATATGGTACGAGTGAAACCCTTTGCGGCGATCAGGCCGCCCAAGAACCTCGTCACCGAGGTGGCAGCACCCCCGTACGACGTGCTGAACTCCCAGGAAGCTAAGGCGATGGCAGGGGAGAAGAGCCTCCTGCACATAACCAAGCCCGAAATCGACTTCGATCCCATCGCAGGCGAGCACGAGCAGCGCACCTACGACAAGGCGGTCGCCAACTTCAAGCTCTGGAAAGAGCGTGGCTGGCTGGTGCGCGAAGACAGGGAGAAATACTATGTCTATGCCCAGACCATGGGCAAACGCACCCAGTACGGCCTAGTGCTCTGCGCCCACACCGACGACTATGCCAACGGCATAATCAAGAAGCACGAGCTCACCCGCAAGGACAAGGAGGATGACCGCATGATCCACGTCCGCATCCAGAACGCCAACATCGAGCCCGTCTTCTTCGCCTTCAAGGATAATAAGGAGCTTGGAGAGATCATAGCCAAGACCGCGGCCGGAGAGCCGGAATACAAGTTCGTGGACGAAAATGCTTTCACGCACACCTTCTGGGTGATAAACGATGACGCGGTCAACGCCCGCATCACGAAGATTTTCGAAACGGAAGTCGACGCCTTCTATGTTGCCGACGGGCATCACCGCACGGCGGCTGCCGCCCGCGTGGGCGCCGAGAAGAAGGCCCAGAACCCCAACCACACCGGCAACGAGGAATATAACTTCTTCATGGCCGTGTGCTTCCCCCAGAGTCAGCTCGCCATCATCGACTACAACCGCGTGGTCAAGGACCTGAATGGCCTCAGCCCCAAGGATTTCTTCAAAGCCCTGGAGGAGGATTTCATTGTGGAATGCAAGTGCGACTGCACGAAGGACGGAGGCGAATGCAAGTGCGAGTATCCTTGCCACTGCAGCTGTTCCGAGATATACCATCCATCAGGCCTTCACAACTTCTCGATGTATTTTGAAGGTGTGTGGTACAGCCTCACCGCCAAGCCCGGCCGTTATGACGATAACGACCCCATCGGCGTGCTGGACGTGACCATCCTCTCCAACCTCGTGCTGGACAAGATCCTGGGCATAAAGGACCTCCGCACCGACAAGCGCATCGACTTCGTCGGCGGAATCCGCGGCCTCGGGGAACTCAGCCGCCGCGTGGACAGCGGCGAGATGAAGGTTGCCTTTGCGCTGTATCCCGTCTCGATGGACCAGCTTATCCGCATCGCGGACACCGGCAACATCATGCCGCCCAAGACCACCTGGTTCGAGCCGAAGCTTCGCTCCGGCCTCGCAATTCATTCGCTGGATTAAATAATATATATGAAGGACTACTCTGCCGAAATACACAGCACTCTGAAGGAATTCTTCGGGTACGATAACTTCAAGGGAGACCAGGAGCGGGTGATAAACCACCTTCTCAACGGCGGCGATGCCTTTGTGCTCATGCCGACGGGGGGAGGGAAGAGCCTCTGCTATCAGCTGCCCGCCCTTGTGGCGGACGGCACGGCCATCGTGATCTCCCCGCTCATCGCACTCATGAAGAACCAGGTGGACGTGCTGCGAGGATTCGTCAGCAGCAACGAGAGCATAGCCCACTTCCTGAATTCCTCGCTCTCGAGGCAGGAGATCGACGACGTGAAGGCAGATCTCGTCGCCGGGCGCACCAAGATACTCTACGTCGCTCCCGAATCCCTCACCAAGGACGAGAACATAGCCCTTCTGAAAGAAATCCACATATCCTTCTACGCGGTGGACGAAGCGCACTGCATCTCCGAATGGGGCCACGATTTCCGCCCGGAATACCGGCGTATACGCAGCCTCGTGAACGAGATAGGCCGTGCGCCCATCATCGCCCTTACCGCAACCGCCACGCCTAAGGTTCAGAGCGACATCCTCAAGAACCTCGGCATCCACGATGCGGTGATCTTCAAATCTTCGTTCAACCGCCCGAATCTCTATTACGAGATCCGCAACAAGGTTGAACCGGAGAAGGATATCGTGCGTTTCATCCGCCAGAATCCCGGCAAATCGGGTATCATCTACTGCCTGAGCCGCAAGAAGGTGGAAGAAATGGCGGCCTTCCTCAGCATCAACGGCATCCGGGCCCTGCCCTATCACGCAGGGCTCGATGCCCGGGTGCGGGCCGAGAATCAGGACAAGTTCCTGATGGAGGAGATAGACGTCATCGTGGCCACGATCGCCTTTGGCATGGGAATCGACAAGCCGGACGTGCGCTTCGTGATTCACTACGACATCCCCAAGAGCATAGAAAGTTACTATCAGGAGACCGGCCGTGCCGGCCGCGACGGCGAGGAAGGCCTCTGCATCACCTACTACTCCTACAAGGACATACGAAAGCTGGAGAAGTTCATGCAGGGCAAGCCGGTGGCGGAACAGGAAATCAGCCGCCAGCTCCTGAACGAGGTGGTGGCATACGCCGAATCCGGCCAGTGCCGCCGCAAGCTCCTGCTGAACTATTTCGGCGAGGAGTACGACCAGGAGAACTGCGGCTGCTGCGACAACTGCCTGCATCCGAAGCCCGTGTTCGACGGGCGCAAGGACATGCAGCTGGTCATCGACCTCATCACCAGCCTGCCCGAGCACTTCAAAGTGGAGCATCTCGCATGCATCCTCGCCGGCAAGGAGAACGCCCTCATAAAGAGCTACCGCCACGACGAACTGGAATTCTTTGGCAAGGGCAGCGCCCACGACGAGCGCTACTGGATCACTGTCATCCACCAGGGCGTGGTGCACCATCTGCTTGAAAAAGAGATAGATACGTACGGACTGATTTCCGTGACCGACGCCGGACTCGGGTTCCTCGTAAATCCCTGGAAGCTGGAACTCGTGCAGGACGGAGTCTTCTCCGACGACGGCACCGACGACTTCGACGATGACGAAACCCTCGCTGCTGCCAATGCGGTCCGCGGAGGCGGAGGGTGCGACGAGAACCTCCTCAAGATGTTGAAGGATCTCCGGAAGGATGTCGCACGCCGCCTGCATCTCCAGCCATGGATCATCTTCGGCGACCCGGCCCTGCAGGACATGGCCATACTCTATCCCATCACCCTCGACGAACTCAAGAACTGCCAGGGCGTGGGCGAGGGCAAGGCCCGCAAGTTCGGCGGAGAGTTCGTGAAGATGATTGCGCAGTACGTTGAGGAGAACGACATCACCCGTCCGGACGACTTCGTGGTGAAATCGGCCCCGAACCGCAGCGCCAACAAGATTTTCATAATCCAGAGCATAGACCGCCGCATGGACCTCGAGGACATCGCCTCCGCCAAGGGCATGGACATCGATGAACTCGTGTCTGAGATCGAGGGCATTGTGGCCACCGGCACCAAGCTGAACCTGGATTACTACATAGAAGAAAACTACGACGAAGAGGACGTGGAGGACATCTACGACTACTTCCGGGACGAGGCCGAATCCGGCTCCGCCGAAGAAGCCATCGCTGCCCTCGGCGGCGACTTCGAAGAACTCGAGATCCGTCTCATCCGCATCAAGTTCCTGTGTGACATTGCATCATAGAAAGCAATGATACCAAAAGATACGGTCGACCTCATCCTGAATACCGTACGGATAGAGGACATAGTGGGAGACTTCGTGACGCTGAAGCGCCGCGGGGCCAACTATGTGGCCTGCTGTCCGTTCCACCAGGAGAAGACCCCGTCGTTCTACGTATCTCCTTCAAAGGGTATCTACAAGTGCTTCGGATGCGGAAAGTCCGGCTCGGCCGTGGGCTTCCTGATGGAGCACGAGCACAGTTCGTACGTGGAGGCGCTTCGTTACATCGCGAAGCGCTATAATATAGAGGTGGTGGAGGAGGAAGAATCCCCCGAGGTGCTGGCCAGCCGCCAGCGGAGCGAAAGCCTGCTGGTTGTGAGCGAGTTCGCCCAGAAGTTCTTCGCGGAACAGCTGAAGTCGGGCGAGGGGAAGGACGTCGGCCTGGCCTACTACCACTCCCGCCATCTCGAAGACGAGACCATCGCCCGTTTCGGGCTCGGATGGGCCCCTTCGGGGAAGGATGACCTGCTGCAGGCCGCACGCAAGGCGGGATACAAGGATGAATACATGCTGGATGCCGGCCTGGCGGTGAGACGCGAAGACGGCACCCTGGCCGACAAGTTCCGCGAGCGGGTGATGTTCCCCATCCAGTCTGTGAGCGGGCGCACCATCGCGTTCAGCGGCCGCACCCTCAAGGCGGACAACCCCGCCAAGTACGTGAATTCCCCCGACACGGAGATTTACCGCAAGAGCAACATCCTCTTCGGTATCTACTATGCCAAGAACGAGATATCCCGGCAGAACGAGTGCATAATCGTGGAGGGGAACATAGACTACGTGATGCTGCAGCAGCTGGGAATCCACAACGTGGTGGCCCCCTGCGGCACCGCCCTCACCGTGCAGCAGGTGCGCCTCATCCGCAAGTTCACCGACAACATCCTGCTGATGAACGATGGCGACAGCGCGGGCATACATGCTTCGCTGAAGGATATAGACCTGATACTGTACGAGGGCCTGAACGTGCGCGTGGTGCTGCTTCCGGAAGGGGAGGATCCGGATTCCTTCAGCCGCGGCAAGTCGCTGGAGGAGGTGCAGAAATACATCGCCGACAATGCCAAGGATTTTCTGGATTTCAAGACGGACATCCTGCTCGGCGAAGCTGCGGGCAATCCGCTGAAGAAAGCGAACTTCGTAAACGACATCGCGGATACGATCGCGCGCATCCCGGACGCCGTGAAGCGTTCGGTGTACGTGAATGCGGCCGCAGAGAAGTTCGACGTGGCGGCGGATATAATTTTCCGTCGCGTGAAAGTTACCCGGGACAAACTACTGGAAGACGAGCGCCGCGAGCGTGAACGCGAGGCCAGACTCGCCGAGGCCGGAATGGCCCCCTCTTCCGCGTCGCCAAGCGACCCGTTCCGGGAAAATGCTTCAGAGGGGGCATCCGGCCCGGCTGACCTTCCGGCCCCGCTCCCGGAAAAATACTACCCGGAAAACAAAATCCTGGCGGCGGTCGAAGAAGACATCCTCACGTTCCTGCTGCAGTTTGGCAGCGAGGAACTCCACTTCGAAACGGACTCCCCGTACTACGATCCCGAGACGACCGACACCGTCGCCGACTTCATCTCGGCAACCATAGAATCCACCGGCCAGCCCCTGGCGAATGCCGGATACAGGCGCGTCTACGACGCTTATCTCGACCTTTACTACGAAGGCCATCCGCAGGACGAGATAATCCGCACCCTGCTAGATTCTCCCGACCGCACCCTCGCGGAGATAGCCGGGGAATACTCCACGCGGCGTTATCAGCTAAGCGTGAAGCGCTTGGAGAGCTCGATGACCTCAGAGCAGTCCTGGCTGGTGAGTTATGTGCCGCGTGCGATGCTCACCCTCGTGGAAAGGCGCGCCGCCTCCCGCCTGGAGGAAATCCGCCGTGCCCTTAGGGACGCCCCGGAAGAAGAACAACTGGCGCTCATGAAAGAAATGACCACTCTTCAGCGCCGCCAGAAAAAACTGAAAGAAACCCTGAAAAAGGAAGATTAGAAGATATGGAAAAGAAATTCAAGAGAACCCTAGTGACCTGTGCGTTGCCATACGCCAACGGTCCCGTGCATATTGGACACCTTGCAGGAGTGTATGTGCCTGCGGATATTTATGTAAGGTATCTGCGAATGCGCGGCGAGGACGTGCTGTATGTGTGCGGAAGCGATGAGCACGGAGTGCCCATCACCATCAAGGCTCGCCAGCAGGGATGCAGCCCGCAGGACATAGTGGACAAATACCATAAGATAATAGGTGACAGCTTCAAGGCGCTGGGAATCAACTTCGACGTCTACGGACGCACCTCATCGGCCGTCCATGCGAAGAACGCATCGCAGTTCTTCCGCAAGCTCTACGACGAAGGCAAGTTCGTCACTCAGGAGAGCGAGCAATATTACGATCCCGAGGCGAAGACCTTCCTCGCGGACCGCTACATCGTGGGCACCTGCCCCAAGTGCGGCAACGAGAACGCATACGGCGACCAATGTGAGAAGTGCGGCTCCACCCTCAGCCCCGAGGAACTTATCAATCCCCACTCCAAGCTGAGCGGCGCGGCCCCCATCAAGAAGAAGACCACCCACTGGTATCTGCCCCTGCAGGATTATGAACCCTGGCTCCGCGAGTGGATACTCGAGGGCCACAAGGAGTGGCGTTCTAACGTCTACGGCCAGGTGAAGAGCTGGCTGGACGGAGGCCTGCAGCCTCGTGCTGTTACGCGCGACCTGGATTGGGGCGTGCCGGTTCCCGTGGAGGGTGCCGAGGGCAAGGTGCTCTACGTCTGGTTCGACGCCCCCATTGGCTACATCTCCAACACCATGGAACTCCTCCCGAACGACTGGGAGAAGTGGTGGAAGAGCCCAGACACCAAGCTGGTGCACTTCATAGGCAAGGACAACATCGTGTTCCACTGCATAGTGTTCCCTGCGATGCTGAAGGCTTACGGCGACGGCTACATCCTCCCGGAGAACGTGCCCGCCAATGAGTTCTTGAACCTGGAGGGCGACAAGATATCCACTTCCCGCGGCTGGGCCGTGTGGGCGCACGAATACGTGCAGGATTTCCCCGGCAAGGAGGATGTGCTGCGCTACGTGCTGACCGCGAACGCCCCGGAAACCAAGGATAACGATTTCAGCTGGAAGGAGTTCCAGACGCGCAACAATTCCGAGCTGGTGGCCATCTTCGGCAACTTCGTGAACCGTGCCGTGGTGCTCACTCACAAGTATTTCGAGGGCCGCGTGCCTGCCGCCGGCGAGCTGACGGACGTGGACCGCGAGACGTTGGCAGAGATTCCCGCTCTTCGCGAGAGCCTGGAGAAGAACATAGAGAATTACCGTTTCCGCGAGGCCCTGAAGGATGCGATGCAGATTGCGCGCATCGGCAACAAGTACATTTCGGACAGCGAGCCGTGGAAGTTGGCTAAGACCGATCTTGTACGCACCGGCACCATACTGAACGTGTGCCTGCAGCTTTGCGCCGACCTTGCCATCGCTTTTGAGCCGTTCACGCCCTTCGCCTGCGAACGCCTCCGGAAGATGCTCAAGACTCCTGACTTGAAATGGGAAGATCTCGGCTCGACCGGGATTATCCCCGCAGGGCACGAACTGGGCGAGGCGGAGCTGTTGTTCGCAAAGATAGAGGACGACGTGATCCAGAAGCAGCTAGACCGCCTGGCTGCCATCAAGGCAGAGATCGAGGCGCGTGCGAAGGCCGAACTTGCCAAGCAGGTGACTCCCCAGAAGGAAGAATGCACCTTCGACGACTTCGAAAAGATGGACATCCGCACCGCCACCGTGCTGGAGGCCGAGCGCGTGCCCAAGACCGACAAGCTTCTCAAACTCACCATCGACACCGGCATCGACCGCCGCGTGATCGTATCCGGCATCGCCGAGTATTACAGCCCCGAGGCCATGATAGGCAAGCAGATATGCATCCTGGCCAACCTCCAGCCCCGCGTAATCCGTGGCATCGAGAGCAAGGGCATGATACTCATGGCCAAGCAGAACGACGGCACCATGCGCTTCATTACTCCCCAGGAAGTGGTCTGCAACGGTGCCCAGATTGGGTAAAAATGCAATCGTATGAGTAGGAAACTGACATTACTGGCCCTGGCTCCCGTGCTGCTGATGCTCGCATGCACGGAGGAGCCGCGGAATACCGAGCCGCTGACGGATCCGTGGCTGCGGGAGCGGACGCCGGTGAACATACGGCTGGAATCGCAGATCGGGGCGGCGGTGATTTCCGACGACTGGACCGACGACACGGTGGGAGCCGTCACCGTGAGCCTCATCACCACCGGGCTGGACCTCGGCAAGGTTAAGGTGGAGGCCGTGGATTTCAAGTATCCCGACAGCGAGTTCTGCCCAAAGGCCAGCATCGGACCGGGAAGCACGGTCGACCTAAGCTCCGGCAAAACCACTTTCATCGTTACGGCCTACAACGGAGAAAAACGTACTTATACGCTCACTTACAGCAAGTTCCAGGATCCGCTCGAGGGAACTTACAGCTTTACGCCGGTCGGGGGCATCCTCGATGCCGCCAACGCTCCCTCCAGCGCGTTCATAGTGGTTGGAGGCTGGGACGGCGCCATCGTGGCTTCCACGGTGATGGATAAATGGTGGCACTGGGCGGACGGCCGTCAGCCAAGGGACGAAGACGACAACGTCCTTAGTTTCCGGCTGGAAACGGCCGACCCGTTGACGGGCGCCACTTTCGGCACCCTGACCAACAGTTCCGGGGCGGATGGGAAATACGCCAACTACCTTTATGACGACTCCATCGACATGAATTCCGTTTACCGTCTCATCCCCAAGGGCAAGAGCCGCTGGGCCAAGACGGGGGACGGAACGATCAAGATATATGCGTATGAGGATACGGATTACGCCACTCCCATGCATGCCCTGGTCTTGCTGGATTCCGGAGTGTATTCCTACAATCCAAACGACGAATCGAAGAAATTCACCATAGTCCACCAGGCGTTCGCCAGGGTGATGCCGGGGCCGTTCAACGTGAACGTGGGTGACTGGGACCATGATACCCGCTGGTTCTGGGACAACCTGCGCTATGCGGTCTGGCTGGTTAAAAAGGATTCCGACATACCCGTAGAATAATCATGCTTCGTTTAAGGATCATATGCCTGGCTGCTTTGCTTGTGCCCGCGTGCGCGCACTCGTGCACGAAGCCCGAGCCTGCGCCCGCTCCCGTTGACAACAGGGAAATGGTTCTCTCCGGTGAAGAGGTCCCGGTCGGCTATGCCGGCGGCACGTTCGAGGTTGAGGTTTCAGCCAACTTTGCCTACAGGGTCAGCATAGATGCTACCTGGGTGACGGAAGACGGCGGCAGCGAAGCTCTGCCCAGATTCAAGGCGGAGGCCAACCCCGACATCTTCCCGCGCAGTTGCAAGATCCGTTTCATCGACAGGACCGACCGTTACTACTACAAGGAAATTACGGTAAACCAGGCCTCCGATGCATCGGCCGGAGGCACATTGAATATAGTTGACAAGAACGCCACCCCCGAAACGAAGGCCCTGCTGGCCAATCTCTGGAAGATAGCGGACAAGGGCTGGATGTTCGGGCATCACGACGACCTCTGGTATGGGCGTTACTGGTACAACGAGGCCGGCGGTTCCGACACCAAGGCCGTCTGCGGCGACTATCCCGCCGTGTTCAGCGTTGACTTCGGCGAGATTATGGACGACCGCTGGCAGGATGCATCCAACGCCATCCGGCGCAGGGTGATACTCGAGGCCCGCGAGAGGGGAGAGGTGATCATGGCCTGCATGCACGTGAACAATCCCAAGACCGGCAAGGACTCCTGGGACAACTCCTCCGCCGAGGTGGTAAAGGAACTCCTAACCGAGGGCTCCGCCACCCAGAATAAGTACCGCGCCTGGCTCGACCGCCTTGCAGACTTCGCCAACAACCTTAAGGATTCGAAGGGCAACCTGGTGCCCATCATCTTCCGCATGTACCACGAGCACACCCAGGACTGGTCGTGGTGGGGATCATCCTGCACGACCGCCAGCGAGTTCCAGCTCCTCTGGCAGATGACGGTCCAGTACCTGCGGGACTACAAGGGCGTGCACAACTTCCTGTATGCCATCTCCCCCCAGATGGACGGCTTCTATGCGAACCCGCAGGAGCGTATCCGTTTCCGCTGGCCGGGTGACGACTATGTGGATTTCATTGGGATGGACTGCTACCACGGCAAGAACAACCTGGCGTTTACATCCAACCTGAAGGCCCTGGAGGCCGTTTCCGCCGCCAAGCGCAAGCCATGCGGAGTCACCGAGGACGGGCTCGAGTCCTTCACCCAGTCCGACTACTGGACCCGCTACATAGTCAATCCCACCGACGGCCGCCGGATCTCGATGGTCACCATGTGGCGCAACAAGTACGTGGGTAACGACGAATCGGACAAACACTATTTCAGCGTCTATCCCGGGCATCCTTCAGAAGAAGATTTCCGAAAGATGCATGCCCTCGACAGAGTATTATTCAGCAAAGACCTCCCGGACATGTACACCATGCCGGCCGGATATGAAGTAAAATAAACACACCATATGACAAAAACCTTGATAAAAACCCTTGTGCTTGCCCTGGCGCTGCTGGCGGGAACGCTGGCAACGGCCCAGAACACGCGCACGCTGCGGGGAAAGCTCACCGAAGATTCGGGAGAGCCCCTGCCCGGAGCGGCCGTGGTGATCAAGGGTACCACCCGCGGAGCGGTGGCCGGAGATGACGGCCGCTACACGCTGGACCTGCCTGCCGGTGAAGTCACCGTGGAGGCATCCTTCGTGGGCTACCTCTCCAAGACCTTCCGGGTGGGAGAATCGCAGGCCGTGCTCGACATAGTGCTCGAGCCGGACATCAACCTCATGGAAGAGGTGGTGGTGACGGCATTCGCCACCCAGAAGAAAGTGAACGTCACCGGAGCCATCAGCTCCGTGGGTGGCGGCGACCTGCTGGCTACTCCGGTATCCAACATCGCCAACGCCCTGATAGGCAACACCCCCGGCGTGGCGGGACTGCAGACTTCCGGCGAACCTGGCCGCAATGCGGCTGACATATACATCCGCGGCGTCTCCACATACGGAAACTCTACCCCGCTCATCATAATCGACGGCGTGGAGCAGGCCAGCGAGCAGGCATTCCAGGAGTTCAATGCAATGGATGCCAACGAGATACAGAGCGTCAGCGTGCTGAAGGACGCATCTTCCACCGCGGTTTATGGTGTGCGCGGTGCGAACGGTGTCATAATAGTCACTACCAAGCGCGGCTCCGCCGGCAAGCCGGTGATCAACTTCTCGGGCGGTTTCGGCCTGACCTCGGCCAATATGCTGCAGGAAGGTACTACGGCCTACGAATATGCTCTCTTCCGCAACGAGGCCATCCGCAACGAGCAGCGCGGCTACCCCGGCAACGAGGGCCTCTCCGCCTACATCTACGACGACTACGACCTCTGGAAGTTCAAGAACAACCGGGACTTCACCCCGCAGGAGGTGGATGCCATGACCGGCCTGACTGCTGAGCAGAAAGAGAAGCTCAAGAACACTCCGGCCCTCTACTATGCCGACCATAACCTCTACAAGGAGCAATTCAACAATGTGGCGCCCCAGTACCAGGCAAACATCAACGTGAGCGGCGGAACCGACAGGGTGAAGTACTTCGTCTCGTTCGGCTACTTCCGCCAGGAGGGTATCGGAAAGAATGTCTCGTACTACGGAGCCAACACCGGTTCGCTCTTCAACCGCTACAACTTCCGTTCGAACTTCGACATCGCCATCACCCCCCGCACCACCCTCACGGTGAACACCGCCGGGCAGTTCGGCGAGACCACGGGTCCCGGCAACAGCGCGGACGCCTATGACATGGAGGCCCGTTACAAGATAATAATGCAGTACATCTACGACTGCAATCCCTTCATCAGTCCCGGCATAGTCGACGGGCACCTGATAAGCGGCTTCTCCGGCATCGAGGGCTCGATTCAGAACCCTCTCGCCGCCAAGACCAACAGCAACATCGGTTTCCAGAACGCGCTGTACAACCTGCTGATGAGCGGCACGGCCACCATCTACAACAGCCTGCTGGACAATACAATACGCCTGAACCACCAGATGGACTGGCTGACGCCCGGGCTGAAGGCGCATACCACGGTTTCCTACCAGGACAACTACAACCGCTATGTGAAGTACACCCCCTCGCTGCCTTCCTATTCCATACAGCGCAACGCGGACAACCCTCTGGAATACGACTTCTTCGGCGGTTCCATGGGTGCGGGCTCGTTCGAGTCCTGGGGATACTCCAACTGGAACAAATTCTACGTGGATGCCGGCCTGGACTGGGCCGCTACCTACGGCAAGCACGAGCTGAGCGCCCTGCTGCTCGGCAAGGCATCCAAATACACCATGCCCTACGACAGCTACCACGTGCCGTCCGGCATCATGGGCTTCGTCGGGCGCATAACCTACAACTACGCCGACCGCTACATGGCGGAGTTCAACGTGGGTTACAACGGTACCGAGCAGTTCGCGGAAGGCAAGCGCTTCGGCCTCTTCCCCGCAATCTCCGCGGGATGGGTGCCCTCGCTCGAGCCCTGGTTCCCCAAGAACAGGGTGCTGAGCTTCCTCAAGATACGTGCATCGTACGGAGAGGTGGGTAACGACCAGCTGGGCGCGAGCCGCCGCTACTACTATCTGCCCAATACCTGGAAACTGAACCAGAGTGGATACTGGCTGGGCAATGCCGACGGCACCTCGCAGAATGCCTACTATCCCGGCGCCCTCGAGGGCAGCCTGGGCAATCCGGACATCACCTGGGAGCGTGCGCGAAAGTATGATGTGGGCGTCGAATCCAAGTTCTTCGACAGCCGCCTGTCGGCCGACTTCGACTGGTTCTACGAGCACCGGGACAACATCCTCACCACCCTCGGCATCATCCCCGCCATCTATGGAGTGCCCCAGACCGACGTGCCTCCGGCAAACGTGGGCGTGACCATGAACAGGGGATACGAGCTGGTGCTGGGCTGGACCGACAAGGTGGGCGACCTCATCTACACCCTCGGTGCCGACATCAGCTACTCCCGCAACAAGATAATCTACATGGCGGAGGCGGACAATCCCTATCCGTGGATGAACAAGACGGGTCACATGATAGGCCAGCGCTACGGCCTGACCTCCGACGGCCTGTTCAACACGGCCGAGGAACTCGCCGCCCGCCCGTTCAACACCTATACCGGCAACCAGGCCACCCTGGGCGACATCCGCTACAAGAGCCTGGACGGCAACGACGTGATAGACCAGAACGACATCGGGCCGATAGGCTATCCGAACTACGCCCTCTATCACTTCAACTTCAAGATACAGCTGGGCTGGAAGGGCTTCGACATCAAGATGCTCTTTACCGGCAGCAAGGACGGATCGTACTATCTTCCAAGCGGATATACCATCCCGTTCTTCAAGAACGCCGGCAACGCCTGGAAATGGCAGTACGACGGACGCTGGACCGAGGAGAAATACCTCGCGGGTGAGAAGATAACCTTCCCCCGCGCCACCTACAGCGCCACGTCCAGCCACAACAACTACCTCGTGAGCGATTACTGGATGAAGTCCAGCGACCACATCAAGTTCAAGAACGTGGAGATAGGCTACACCTTCAACATAGGCACTGCCTCCCACAGCAACATCCTTCAGGCCTTGCGCGTGTATGTGAACGCCAACAACGTCTACACCTTCCGCAACGCCCTGACTCCCTACGGCATCGACCCGGAAACCACCGACGGAAGCACCTACGTGTATCCGCTCACCCGGGTATTCATGGCAGGCATCAGTTTCAGGTTCTAAAGAGAAAGGCTTATGAAAAAGATAATCTTCAGTTTCTTTGCAATCTGCATACTGGGTTCCTGCAGTCTCTTCCTCGAGAAACCGGACACAACCGGAACCGTAGACCAGAATGAAGTGTTCTCCACGACCAAGAACGCCGGCTCCGCGCTGATGAGCTGCTACCGCAACATCCTCAAGCACGGCTGGCCGGGCGGAATGGGCATAGGGCACAGCACCTACGGCGCGCTCAGCGGCGAGATAGGCCGCGGATACAGCTGGCACGGCAGTTACATAATCGCCCAGCAGGGGCTCTCGGTGAACGGTGTGGACGGATCCGATTCCGGCACCGACAGCTACGAGAAAAGCTGGAGCTACATCCGCCAGTGCTGGCTGGTGAACGAGAATATAGACAAGGTCACGGACCTTTCCGACGGCGACAAGGCCATAGTGAAGGCCGAGATACTTGGGCTCATCGCCTACCGCTACATGGGCATGCTCTACCGCTACGGCGGAGTGCCCATCGTGCGTAAATCCTTCCTCTCCACCGACGACCTGTCCGCTCCGCGTGCGAGCGTGAAGGACGTGGTGGACTACATCTGCGAGCTCTGCGATGCCGCATACGCGGTACTGCCCGTGAATTGGCCAGCCGCCTATACCGGCCGCCTGACCAAGGGCGCGGTGCTGGCGATCAAGGCGCGCACCCTGCTCTTCGCTGCCAGACCCCTGTTCAACAGCGCCACGCCATATCTCGACAACGGCTCCCACAACGACCTCGTCTGCTACGGCAACTACGACAAGGAACGCTGGAAGGCGGCCATCGACGCCAACGAGGCCGTCCTTGCCTGGGCTGTTGATGCGGGTGTGGAACTCCTGAACACCGGAGGTGCGGGTGTCGGCAAGCCCAATCCCAATGCCTTCGACGATTACGGCAAGGCCACGTCCGTCTTCGCCAACCCGGAGATCATCCTGGCCTACAAACTTGGCAAACAGGAGGGATGGGAGCCCATCGTGAACTACCTCTGCTGCTCAGCACACCAGAATGTGAGCCGTTTCGATACGGATGCCAACGGCATACTGACAAACCATCTCGAACTGTACTGGGACGTCGACGGCAACGACGTGGTCTGGCCCAAGGTAGGGGAGGCCACGCCACATGCCGGGGCTGAGTGGTCGACGAAGGTTCTCTCGCTGGAGCCCCGCGCACATGCCGACATCAAGTTCGGAGGCTTCGACTCCGACAACAACCCCGGCGACTACTACTGGTCGAATGCAGGATGGAACCGCGGCGGATATGCCGCCGAAAAGAACAAGGCGTCGTCCTTCCCCGATCCCATCAACGACGAGAAAGGATGCGGCGAGCGCACCAAGTTCTTCTACCATGCGGGCAGCCGCACCTGGTGCGAGCCTCCGCTCTTCCGCTTGGCCGAAACCTACATGAACCTGGCTGAAGCCTATAATGAATACGGCAATACGGCCAAGGCCCTGGAGAACCTGAACGTGGTTCACAACCGCGCGGGTCTCCCGGCAATAACCGAAACCGACCAGGCCAAGCTCCGTGCAATTATCCAGCGCGAAGACGCCATCGAGTTCTTCCAGGAGAACCACCGCTACTTCGACGTGAAGCATTGGAAACTTCCCAATGTGGGCAACGGCATCTGCGGCGGCCCCATGCGCATGCTGCAGTTCAACATCAAGAACGACGAATCCGCCACCTGGCCCTTCGCAGCCAAGTGGATTGAGACCTGGTGGGATTCAGTGGTCTACAATGCATATTGGAGCGACGAGATGCTCCTTGAACCTTTCCCTCAGTTGGAAGTGAACAAGGGCACCACCGTTCAGAATCCCGGTTACACTAAATAAAGGAGGCGAGCCATGAAAAGATTTATCGTAATGATTTCAGCAGCGGCCGCCCTCCTCATCGGGATGGGCGCCTACGCGCAGGATTACGGCACGGCCGCGGTCAGCACCGCTTCCGGCGACGAGCTCTACAAGCGCGTGGAGACCAACCTCACCAACACCTTCACCGGGGCATTCACCGGACTGACCGTTCTTCACGGCACAGGGGAACCCGGCAGCAATACTGCGAGTTATCTTATCCGCGGCATGGGCAGCTACGGCCTCGGCACATGGAACCAGGCCCGCCTGTTCGTGGACGGATTCGAGGTCAACATAGATTATCTCACGTCCATTTCCCCGGCCGAAATCGAGAAGGTCGAGGTGCTGAAGGATGCCGCAGCTCTCGTGTTCTACGGCGAAAAGGGCGCCAACGGCGTGATCCGCATAACCACAAAGAGGGGAATCGAAGGGCAGGCGAAGGTGAACGCCCGGGTGCGTTACGGGGTGCAGACCCCCGCCCTGCTGAACAAGCCCCTGGGCTCGTACGACTATGCCAATCTCTACAACCAGGCGGTATCCAACGACAAGGGAATGGTCTGGTCGCCGGTCTATAGCCAGGCGCAACTGGATGCCTACCGAGACGGCAGCGGCACCGATACCGACTGGTACGCCCAGGCCCTGAAAGGCAGCGGCAGTTTCATGGATGCGGACGTAGTGCTGAACGGCGGATCCAAGGCCGCCCGCTATAATATCAACCTCGACTACCTCGGCAACAAGGGCCTGCTGAACGCGGCGGATACCGACAGTACGCGCAACCTCGGCTACCAGCGCTTCAACGTGAGGGCCAACCTCGACTTCAACGTACTGAAGGTCTTCGAGGTGAGGATGGACATAGGCGGACGCATCGAGACCTTGCACCGGCCGAACTACAGCACGTCCTCGCTGTTCACCAACCTTGCCAAGTATCCTTCCAACATATACGGCGTGTACGATGATGACGCACGCACCCATTTCAGCGGCACGGGTGTCTATCCCAACAACCCATACGCCTCGGTGAACGGCCTCGGCTGGTATTCCGTGAAGGCCAGGAGCCTCCAGACCAATCTCTCCGTGAAGGAGCGGCTGGACATGGTGACCGAAGGCCTCTGGCTGGAGCAGGCCGTGTCTTTCTACAGCTATACTCTGAGCACCTGGTCCAAGACCCGCAACTATGCACGCTGGTATGGAGGTGCAACCACGACAACCGACGAGACCACATCCCTTACTGCCAGCGGATACGGTTCCGCCGGCATGCAGGATTGGAAACAGGGCCGACTGACGGCGGGATACGACCGCAGTTTCGGCGAGCATAACCTGACCGCCCGCCTGAATTACGGCATCTCCGCCTATAAGGGCGACGGATACTTCTCGTTCAAGTACAATACCCTGAACCTGAACGGACTGGTGCATTACGATTATGCCCACCGCTACATTGCGGAACTGGGATTCTCTGAGTTCGGCAACGACGCCTTCGCTCCCGGACACCGCTGGCACTTTTATCCGGCCGTTTCGGCCGCCTGGATAGCCTCCAGCGAAGACTTCCTGAAAGGGGCCGGCTGGGTACAGTTCCTGAAACTTCGCGCATCCGCCGGCCTGACCGGCTTCTCGGAATCGAAGGCCACGAACATCCTGAACGATTTCAATTCCAACGGCCGCTATCTCTATAAGGGCTACTACACCTACAGCTACATAGGGGCTTTCTACATGGGCTCGCCTTCGGCCGAATGGCAGAACAGCCTGGTGCCCATGTTCACTCCCAACGAGGACATCGGCCCCGAAAAGAGCCTCAAGCTCGACATCGGCGTGGATGCCACCCTGTTCGGGGGGCTGCAGCTCACCGCGGATGCCTTCCTGGATCGCCGCACCGGCATCCTCACCCTGGACAAGTCCCTCATGGGATACTACGGCAAGCAGTATTCCTTCTCCAACATAGGAGAGATGAACAGCCGTGGCTTCGAGCTGTCGGCGGAGTATTCCGGCAAGGCCGGCGAACTGAGTTATAATGCCGGTGGATCCATCTTCTATGCCACCAACACCGTGGTGAACATGGCGGAAGTGCCTCCGGCAAACGCCTTCAGCGCATCTACCGGCAGGCCCTACGGCACCTTCATAGGCCTTGTGGCGGACGGATTCTACCAGGTGCAGGACTTCGACGACGACGGCAAACTGCTGCCCGGCCTTCCCACGCCGGCATTCGGCGAGGTGCAGCCGGGAGACGTGAAATACCGCGACCTGGACGGCAACACCGTCATCGACCAGAACGACATCACCCGCATCGGGCGCAGCTGGATCCCGGAATGGAACTTCAGCTTCGGTGGCAAGCTCGCCTGGCGCAGGTTCGACGCGGAAATCCTCTTCCAGGGAGTGGCTGGCGTATCGGTGAACCTGCTGGACAACTGGAACCAGACGGTGGCGTTCATCGACAACGGCAATGCCTATGAGATAGCCAAGGGCGCCTGGGCCTACTACCCGATGGAGGGCATAGACAACCGCGCCAATGCGACCTATCCGCGCCTGACCACCCAGGGCAACCAGAACAACTATCGCCTGAGCACGCTGTGGCTCAAGGACGGATCCTTCCTCAAACTCCGCAACCTGGAGTTCGGCTACACTTTCAAAGAAGGCATGCGCTGCTTCATCAATGGGCAGAACCTTCTGACTTTCAGCCCGTTGCAGAGCCAGTACAACATTGACCCGGAGAACGCCTCCGGGCTGTACCCTCAGCTTCGCAGCTTCAACGCAGGCATTTCTTTAACCTTCTAAGCCCCCGGAAAGATGAAAAACAGAATCACCATTCTTCTTGCGCTTGCGGCCCTTACGGCCGTTTCCTGCAACGGATTCCTTGATACGGGGCTGGACATAAAGGCTACTTCCGAGACCCTCGCCACCAACCGCGGGAGCATCTGGAGTTTCGCGAACGCCTTCTACACCCCGATGATTTCCGGTTATTCGGTAATCGACGGGAACCTCTTCGCATCCGCCTCCGACGAGGCGGAGCAGACATCCGCATCCAATACGGTCATCTACTTCAACAAGGGTATACTGAACAGCAGTGTGAATCCCCTCTGGACCTATTACAACAACTGCTATGAAGGTATCCGCGCGGCGAATTACTTCCTGGATTACGTGGCAGACGGCAAGGGCGTGGCCCTGCTGCAGAAGAACCGCAATCTCATCACCGATGCGGTCAATTACGCCCGTGACCTGGCTTCGCTGAACTGGTATATCGCCGAGGCCCACGTAGCCCGGGCATACTACTATGCCGAACTCATCAAGATGTATGGCGGCGTGCCCATCGTGGAGAAGACCCAGGAGGCCGCCGGCGGCGCAATGGTGCCCCGCTCCACCTACGATGAGTGCGTGGAATACATAGTCAAGGAAATAGACGACTGGAAAGAGCAGCTGTCGACATCCTGGAAGGAAAATGCCGGATATGAAGGCCGCCTTACGAAGGGCGCAGCCCTCGCCATAAAGGCAAGGGTACTCCTATATGCGGCGAGCCCCCTGCACAATCCTTCACATAAAATCGAAAAGTGGCAGCGCGCAGCGAAGGCCGCGTCCGACCTCCTTTCTGATCCTTTGCTGACTTACGGTCTGGATACGGATTATGCCGCCTATTTCCACGGGAGCAACTCGCTGACCAGCAAGGAGTCCATCTACATAGTCCGCCGTGCCAACACCAACGACATGGAGAAGAACAACTATCCAATCGCCACTTCCGGCGGCAAGAGCGGGGTGTGTCCCACCGAGAATCAGGTAAGCTCATACGAATACATCGGCGCAGCCAATCCTTCCGACCCGTATGCCAACCGCGATCCTCGCCTGCAGGCCTCCATTGTGGTGAACGGCAGCGAATGGAACGGCCGCACGATAGCCGAGGCAACCGGGGAAACGGACGATATGGCCAACGCCAATGCCAGCAAGACGGGATACTATTTGAAGAAGTTCCTGACGGACAATCTGAACCTTACCCTGGACCAGAAAGCCCAGCACAACTGGGTGGCCTACCGCTGGGGAGAGGTCCTTCTGAACTATGCCGAGGCTATGAACGAGGCATACGGCCCTTCCGTCGTGCCTCCGGGATATCCCATGAGCGCGAAAGCCGCCCTCCAGCAGGTGAGGGACCGTGCCAGCCTGAGCCTGCCTCCGATAGCTGCGGCGAGCATAGATTCCTTCCGTGAGGTCGTGAAGCACGAACGCCGTGTGGAACTCGCTTTTGAGGATCACCGCTACTGGGATCTATTGCGCTGGAAAGATGCCGCCACGGTGCTTAACAGTCCCGTGCAGGGAGTGAAGATAAGCAAGACCGGATCCACTTACAGTTACAAGGTGGTGGACGTGGCCACGCGCACTTTCAAGAACGAAAACTACTATCTGCCCTTCATGCGTTCCGAGATACAGAACTCCGGAGGTACGCTGGAGCAGAACCCTGGATACTGATGAATTAAAAATAATTGAGTATGAAAAAGATTTTCAACATCATTTTCACGGTTATTGCGGCAGTCGCGGTGCTGTCCTGCGGCCCCGACGTGGAGATTCCTGAAGAGCCCAATAAACCGAATCAGCCGGTGGACCCCACTCCAGGGCCCGAAGATCCTCAAGATCCCGGATTCGGCGGCGATGTCACCTTTACCGCCACTATCGAATCGATCTCCGACGGCACCCAGCCTCTATGGAAAAAGGGGGATGTCATTTCCGTGTATGACGGCGCTTCCACTGTCAAGGCGACTAATACCGCCGATGACGGTGCAGTTGGCACCTTCCCCGCAACCATAAAGAAAGGAACCGAATCCGTGTTTGCGCTGGCCCCTTCCAATGACGGGGTGCAACTGAGCTCGACAGGCGTACTGCTCGATATTCCCGTCGAGCAGAGCATATCCTCTCCGATACCTGCTTACAGGGTGGCGAAGAGCAAGAACAACGTACTGTATTTCAGGAATATAGTCGCCATCCTCAACCTTTCCGTCGGAATAGACGGGGTCACTTCCGTGGTGATCAAGGCGGACGATGCCGCGAAGATTGCCGGAACCATGGCCGTGGATTACTCGGGTGAGTCGCCCGCGGTTGCCGCGTCTTCATCCCAGATCGTCGTCAAAGGAACATTCCAGAAAGGTGAAAAGTATCCCGTTATCCTTGCTCCGGCGAATCTGACGAAGTGCTCCGTAGAGGCGTATGTCGGCGACAGCGTCGTCGCGCAGGCAGACCTCGACGGTCAGACCCTTAATCCTGGGACCGTCCTGGAGATGCCTTCGATGGCGCCGAAGAATTCCATATACAGGATTACCAACATGTGGGTATGGGGAGGCACCGGCAATTCGGAATGGGATTTCACCAAGGTGTTCGACATCCTGACCCTGCCCGATTTCTTCAACAACGAGAACGGTCGCGGCATCACCGCTATCAAGGATAATTACCTCGTATTCAATTCCGACGGCACCTTCCGCAACTGGGCCGGTGAGGACGGACGCAACTGGTGGTTTGTCTACAGTGGAAGCAAGAATCCGGAAACACACATCGATCTGGACCTCTCGGGCTTCTACGATAAACTGCCGCGTTCGACCGCAACCTATGTCAACGAAGACGGAGTCATCACCTTCACCCGTCCGGACGGAACGACGGTCAATGCGGACCTCTTGCCGGCTGGCACTTACTCGTTGCCCGACACGAACCCCGAAAAGACCATCACCATCACTCATGAGGCCCTGCGTTTCAATATAACCGGCGGCAAATCAGATGTGTGGACGGATATCATTTACAACGATTATTGGAAGATCGCGGGCAATCCCCGTCAGTTGTTCATGGAGATAGAAAAGATGCCTGACAGCTTTACGGTTCCCGCTGCATCGCAGACGACCGATGCCGACTTCAAGTTCGATGCTCCGGTGTATGATTTCGACATCAATTCCCTGCCCGGAACCTGGAACGTGTATGGCGGCAACAGCAAGCCGTTCGGAATCTGGGTAAACGGCGGATCCGGCAGTACGGCCGCATTCGTCAGCCCCATCGAAAAGAGCTGGTGTTGGAATGATTCAATCTATAAAGAATCCGACAATACCCTTGCAATAAGCGGTATCAGCATAAATGGGACTACCGTGAGTGGCACGATTGAATGGGGGGCCGGTGAGAACGGTGTGTATTGGGATTGTATCTGGCAGATGAAGAACTCGGCTGGAGAACCTTCCGATGCGCATTTCGGAGAAGATCTTTCCAAGTATTTCAGTCCTATACCCAAGGGTGCAAGCAATGTTACCGTGGATCTTTCTACCGGTGAGGGCAAGATAGGAACCGATATCGACTTCAAGTTCGTCACCGCCGGCATGAGGTCGTTCACCCAAGGCAAGTTGCTGGAGATTCCAGACCAATGCTTCGCCCTCGCGTTCCATATCATGGATCCGATTCCGGAAATAACGGCGGAGCGCTATACCGACGTCGACCGCTTCGTGAACGCACCTCTGGATTATGTGATAATATTTGAGAAACAACAGTAATATTTATGAATATGAAAAAGCTTTTGATTATCGTCCTGGCATTGGCATCGCTGGTGCAGGCAAACGCCCAGATCGTTCCGGGCATGAAGTACAAGGAACTCAAGGACATGTACGACCCTAAAATGTATGTTCCGCAGGGGAATGATCCCTATTACAGGGCAGTATCCGGAGTCGCTTCATTGATTATCCCCGGTTTGGGACAGGTGCTTTGCGGTGAAATCGGCCGCGGCCTTATTTTCTTCGGCGGGAACCTCGCGCTTAGCGCCACAATGAGCAGCGCCGCCAAAAAGTTTTCGGCATCGGTGACTACTGATGCCGACGGCAACGTTACGGGCTATACTGATGAAGCTGCTGCTAAATCCAGTTCCAAACTCCTGGTTGGAGCCGTGGTGGCCGACGTCGCGCTATGTATCTGGTCATGCTGCGACGCAATAAGGGTGGCTAAAGTCAAGAACATGTATTATCAGGATCTCTATAACCAGAGGAGTTCAGTAACCATGAATCTTGAGCCTTACTTCGCATTCACTCCTACCGAAATGACGGCATGCGGCAACTCGCTGCAGCCTACGGCGGGAATGACTCTCAAGATGAACTTCTAGTTCTTCCTGCGGATACTGCGCAGTTCGTGAGTATCGGTGGTGATGACCATCTCGATCTTCCTGTTGGAAGACGATGAGGTTATCACCACCTTCGCGTTTGCGAAGGCATCTCCCGCAAGGAAGGCGGTGATCGCTTCGTTCCTGTCGGTGAAGACAGGGCCGATTGTTTTTGAACAGATGCCCTTGAGGCCCCTGTAGGCCACTTTCTCCGATTCCATCGCCCTGGTGATATATTCCTGCATGATGTCTATGTAAGCGGGAAGGTAAACCAGTTCGTCGCCCCCGGTCATTACCGCAGGGGCGATGGGGATGCGCACCACGTCGAA
>JAEENZ010000044.1 GCA_016283985.1 Bacteroidales bacterium
CTATCTGACCGTTGCCGCGCACCTTGGAAACGCCCTTTCCGGCCAGATGCTTTGCCACGGGAGGTTCGGCACGAACCAGCACAACCTGATTCTCTGCCAGCACGCAACCATCTTCCAGAGAAGGCTGGGCACCGGCATTGGTGACGGTGAAGTTGATGTACCAGGTATGATCCATGGCCATGGAAGGCAGTTCAATTACAAATGCTTCCTCAGCCTGAGGTGCGGTTGCAAACGAAAGCGTGCTGTCTGAGACCTTCTCGCCGTCGGCATACAGGGCCCAGGCGAAGCCATACTTGTCCAGTGAACGGAAGTAATTGCGGTTCAGCACTTTGAACTCTCCAGGATTCTCCCCTGCACTGAACCATACGTTCTGATACCAATGCTTGATTTCAGCGCCGGCAGGATGCACGTCCAGGTCGGGATTGACCACGCCGTTGCAGTTGAAATTGCGGTCGGCGAACCATGCGGCGGGATCATTCTCGATGTCGCCGTAGTCGCCACCGTAGGTCCAGTACTTGCGGCCGGAATCATCCTTCACCGCCAGGCCCTGGTCCACCCAGTCCCAGATGCATCCGCCCTGCATACGCGGATGGCTGTACATCAGCTGCCACATGAGGTCGAAAGAGCCATTGGAATTGCCCATGGCGTGGGAATACTCACAGGCAATATAGGGCTTGTGCACGGGATCGTCGTCCCTCTCATAGTAGAGATTGGTCATCTTGGGATACATGGGGCAGTGCACGTCTGTGCCTTCCCTGCCCTCAGTACGCTCATACACCACGGGGCGGTTCATCTTCCCCTTCTCTAATTCCTTCAGCATCTTGTAGGTGGTCATGAAGTTGATGCCCATTCCGGCCTCGTTACCCAGCGAAAGCAGTGTCACGCAGGGGAAGTTGCGCGTGCGCATATACATATTGAGGGTGCGGTCCTTGTGCTTAGGGAGCCATTCGATGTGCTTCGCGAGGGATTTTTCCCCATAGCGCATGCCGTGGCTTTCGATGTTGGTCTCATCGTAGACATAGAAGCCGAGGCTGTCGCAGAGCTCGTAGAACGCGCGCGGCTGAGGATAATGGCAGGTGCGGATGGTATTCACGTTCAGGCTCTTCATCACCAGCAGGCTGCGGCGGATGTATTCCCGGGAGGTATAGTGCCCGGTGAACTCATTGTGTTCGTGTAGGTTGACTCCCTTGAACTTCACCGGCTGGCCGTTGAAGAGCAGCACAGCATCCTTGGTGATTTCGGTGCGGCGGAAGCCCACGTCGAAGCGGGCATACTCCCCTTCCTTCTCGAGAACCAGGGTATAAAGTTCAGGCGTTTCGGCGCTCCACTTGCGAACGGCAGGAATCCTGGCCTTAAAAGGCACGGAGCCCTCAGCCACTGCAGATCCGTCGTTATCCAGAAGCTTGAAGGTCGTGCCAGCCGTAGCGAAAAGGCGGAAATCCCCGTCCACATATCCATCGAATAGGGTGGAGACAACCTCGAAGTCGAAGTCCTGCTTCACCTTTTCGGAAGACAGGTACACGTCGCGCTCTATGCCACTGATGCGCCAGAAATCCTGGCATTCCAGCCACGAGCCCGTGCTCCAGCGGGTCATCTTCATGAGCAGTTCGTTCTCTCCATCCTTCAGATAAGGGGTTATGTCGATGCGGGCGAGGTCCTTGGAATCCTCACTGTAGGCTATCTCCTTGCCGTTCAAGAAGGTATACACACCCGATTTGGCACCGCAGACGTTCAGGTAAACCTCGCGCCCGGCCCACTCGGCAGGCACGGTGAAACTCCTGCGGTAGATACCCACAGGGATGTCTTCCGGCAGGGTCGGCGGCTGCGGATCCACGGATGCAAACTCATAGGGGATGTTCACGTAGATGGGAAGGCCCCATCCCTGCACCTCCCAGTTGCCGGGAACGTTGATTTTGGTCCATTCGACGCCGGAAAGGTCGGCGGGAACCTGCTTTTCGGAATCGAAATACAGGAAGTCCCACTCGCCGTTAAGGCACTTGTAGAAAGGGCTCTGTTCGATATTCTTCTGCATTGCAGACTCGGCATCGGGGAAGAATACCACCTCGGTGCGCTTGTCCTGCACGCCCACTGAAAGGGCATTTATGTCGCGATGCAACGGCAGAACGTCAGCTTTGCCGGGCAGAACTGCGGAGGCAAGGCATAAAAGGGTGGTTATCAGTTTCATATATCAGTTTAATGTATTCTTTATTCTACATAGAGCAGCAATCCCTTAAGGTATTCTCCTTCAGGGTGATAGATGCCTACGGCATGATCCGCGGGCTGGC
>JAEENZ010000045.1 GCA_016283985.1 Bacteroidales bacterium
TGCTCCGCATTAATTGCCTCGAACTCAGCAAATTGCGGCATCCCCGCGTCGCTCAACTCGCAGTAGAGTGCGGGGTTGTCATCCCCTATCATGTCGATGTTGAATAGGTATTTGATCTGAGTCAGCGGCACTATGGGATGCTCTGCAAAGAAGGTGGAACCGCGCAGGTTGGCATCTTCTCCGGAAAACGCCACGAAATACATGTCGTATTCGGGCTGATGCAGCGCATAGTGTTTTGCCAGCGTAACTATTGCCGCCGTGCCGGAAGCATTGTCGTTGGCGCCGGGGTAATACACTTTTTTGCCAAGGTTGCCCAGATGGTCGTAGTGGGCCGTGAACACGTAGCATGCGTCGTGCTTCCTCCCCTCTACTTTTGCGATCACATTGAACAGCCCGTAATCGCTCAGGAACTTGCTGTCCACGTCCAGCTTTACGCTCTTTACATCCTTGATGGCCTCCGGAGTGACCCACACGATGGGCTTGTCCACAACCTTCTCGCCATAGGCTTTGAAGAACTTGATGGGAGCCTCCCAGGTGTAGAGAAGGCCGGCGTTGGCGCACTCCCCTGCTTTCTGGAGCTTGGAGAAGACCTTGCGGTGCTTGTATGTGAACCAGAAATCGCAGCAGACCAGGCATCCGGCATTCTCGGGCTTCGCCAGTTCCGCCAGCAGACGGTCTCCGTCGAAGTTCAGCGTATCCACGTGATACACAGGGAATTCCCCGTGCACTCCGGGAGAGTATTCCCGCATGGAGAAATCCACGCCCGTGCGAAGCTTCCGGCCATCAGCCCACATGTCCGCCTTGCCGCAGAATGTGTTAATGTTGATGGTGAAAGGCTGCAGCGTAACTTCCGCCCCTGCCTTTTCGAACTCCTTCGCAAGATATTTGCCGGCCTTGTTGGCACCGTCTCTTGCATAGCCGCGCCCCTGGAACTTTGCAGAACTCAGTTCCTTGACAATCTTCTTGAAATACGGCAGGTCCTGGGCCTGCAGCTGCATGCCAGCTAGCACCAGCAGTATTATGATTATTCTTTTCATTTATTTGTACGCCTATTCGTTGTCGGCCTTGAGTATCAGCCGCAAGACCCGGATGGGACGGCCGGCGCCCATATACTGGGTTCCGTCGAAAACCATTTGCCCAGTGGGAAGGAATCCGCATTTTTCCATGACGCGGCCGCTGGCGGGGTTATCTACGAAGTGGCCGGAAATAAGGGATTTGATACCCGTTGTCCTATGGATATGGTCTATCATAAGGTGCAGCGCTTCCGTGCAGATACCCTTGTTCCAATAAGGTTTTGCAATCCAGTAGCCGCAGACTGGTTCACCTTCCCTGGCCGGAAGCTTGCAGTCACAAGACGGGCCGTAGCCCATTGCGCCAATGGCCTCCCCGGTTTCTTTAAGCTCGATTGCCCACGTATTCGTGGCGTCCCTGAACACGGTACGTATTATTTCCAGACTCTCTTCTACACTTTTATGCGGAGGCCATCCTGCACGCGTCCCGATATCAGGATCGCTTGCCCATTTGTAGAGCGTTTCAGCATCGCTGTCGCGCCACGGGCGAAGAATAATTCTGTCCGTTTCCATATTCGTTTATCGTTTCCTCCCACAAATATACTGTTCCTGACCCAGAAATGCAAGAAAAATGCTTTTCAGTGCACGCTGCCGGTCAGATAATCCCTCCGTTCCTCTTCCGGAAACTTCTCTATGGCATAGCGCAGCATAGTGCGGGGCATGGTGCGGTAGCGGGGCTTCAGATAGGCCTCCAGGGCGGCTTTATCCCTTTTTCCGGCTTCGCGCAGAAGCCATCCCACAGCCTTGTGGATAAGGTCGTGAGGGTGGTGCAGAAGGATGTCGGCGATGTCGAAGGTATCCTGCAGCTGCCCGTGGCGGATGAAGGTCATGGTGCTGACGATGCCGATGCGCTGTTCCCAGATGGTGCGGCCGTTCTGCGCCAGGTCGTAGAGCAGCGTGCGGTCCCTCTGCAGCAGCCATTCTCCGACAAGGGGGTAGCAGCTGAGATCTACGAGGTCCCAGTTGTTGATGAAAGCGGTATGGGAGAGATAGAACCGGACATGCTCTTCTGAATGACAGCGGCGGAATTGCTCCACAAGGGTCAGCAGGGCGGCGAGACGAACCTCGTGATACTCGCTGGTAATGCATTCCTCAAGTTCCGGAAAGCCGACGGAACGCCAGCATTCCCTGACCACCGAGCGAGTTACTGGCACCTTGATTCCCAGGAACTTATCCCCTTCTCCATACTGGCCGGGACCTGTTTTGAAAAAGCGGGCCAATCCTGCCACCTGGGAAGGATCGGCCTGCGCCAACATTCTGTCCAGCAGAAGATTGGCCATAGCTTACTCGGCATTCAGCTTCTTCGCCAGCATGAATCCTATTGCACCGACTGCAATGGCAAAGGCGAAGACGAAGGTTTCCACAATGGCCATGCTGACGGATTTCACCAGCAGCACGCAGCATGCATCGACTGCAAAATGCAGGAAGATGGCCGCAGGGAAGAGCCAGAGCCACTTGCCACCCTTGCGGACTGCGGTCCAGACCATAAGGGAGAGGCCGACCTGCAGGATAAGGGCGGAGAAACGCTCCCAAACGCCATAAAGATAGCTACCCGCAGCGTTTGTCTGTAGCTGCGTGAACTGAGCCTGCACCTGCTCCCTGGCCATCTCCGGCACCGTTGCCAGCAGGGTATCCGCCTGGCCGTTGTTGATCATGACGGACAACACCAGGTTGGAAACCATGGTTACCCCGAATATTATCAGCATCTCTATTCCGCCGTGACCTATACCATATGCGATGCCGGTCCTGGCTTTGGAAGATTTCTTCTTGAGAAGGAACTTCATGCCCAGGAAGCGGCCGGTCTCTTCGAAAACACCGGCGGCCAGGCCACCGTAAAGCGCATAGTACAAGGTGTTTCCCGTAATGGCCGGGCCATGAGGGCCCTTGAGCACCACCTGATGAAGGATGGGCTCCAGAAGCAGTGCAAAGACGATGAATACGCCCGCACCCACGAGTATGGTATAAAGGCTGTTCTTATACTTTTTCGCCATCCACCAGGCAAGGGCGACGGGCACGGCAAAGCCGATTACGGCGCAGACCGCCATGGTTATCATTGAACTGACAGGTACCATATTATTCTTTATATGATTGCACGGTTTCGATCATCGTGAGTATGTTCTCTAGGAGTCATCATTAGCAAATATACTCATATTATCGTTCATTGGCAAGGGAAAGGCCCACGCTGAACACAAGGTTCACGTTTGCAAGAGTGCCGGAAAGGTCCCAGTCGTCCCGATATTCATCGGACGGCTTATGATACCACACTGGCATAGGGTATTTGTTGGGCCTGACGGGATCCGCCGGATGCAACCCATTCTCCCAAACCACCGCGGGTACTCCCTTCTTCACGAAATTATAGTGGTCCGAACGGAAGAACCAGCCATCCGAATTGTCATCATCGAAGAAGATGCTGCGCCCCTGGGCTGCTGCAGCAGCCACATAGTATGGTGCCAGAGGACTCCCCTCTCCACCAAGCACGACCATCTCCCGCGTGAGTTCCGCCGGGCCTATGCTTTCGAAATTGAGACATGCGACAGTCTTTTCCATGGGCACGGCCGGATGGGTGCAGTAGTACTCAGACCCGAACAGCCCGCTCTCTTCGGAGGATGGGAAGAGGAAAAGCACGGATCTTCTGGGACGCTCGGGCAGCGAAACGAACTTGCTGGCCGCCAGCAGTACCCCTGCCATCCCGGAGCCGTTATCCGCAGCGCCGTTGTAGATGGCATCGCCGGTTTCGTCCGGGGTGCCTATGCCCAGATGGTCCCAGTGCGCGCTCATCACCAGCACTCCCCCGTCAGGATCGGTTCCACGGAGGATGCCGCCCACATTCCGGGTTTCCCGGATATCGTAGGAGACATCCATCTTCACATCTCCCTTCAACTTAAGGGAAAATGACTTGAAGCCGGGCTTCTTAGCAGCCTCTATCGCCTTATCCATATCGAGACCGGCCGCGGCGAAGAGCTTTCGGGCGCCGTTCTCGTGCAGCCATCCCTTCACCCCCAGTTCACCGGCATTGTGCGTTTCAGGGTCGTAGATGGCCAGATTGTCTTCCATATGCCCGTTCACGCACACGTGCCAGCCGTAACTTGCGGCCTCGGTGTTGTGCAGCACCAGGCATCCGGCCGCGCCCTGACGGCGGGCCTCCTCGAACTTGTAGAGCCAGCGACCGTAGTAGGTCATGTTGCGGCCGCGGAAGAGGGTGGCATCGTAGTAGCCGGGATCGTTCACCATCGTTACCACTATCTTACCACGCACGTCCATATCCTTATAGTCATCCCAGCCGTATTCCGGAGCATGTATGCCAAAGCCGCAGAAGACATACTCCGACTTCGGCAGATCCACCTTGTCGGTGGCACGCGCAGTCCATACCACGGCATCGTCGGGATACTTCAGCACCGCCTTCTTTTTCCCTTTGGCAATCAATTGGTTACCCACAGGCCGGGCCGTCACGGAAATCATCCGGAAGGGCTGATACCAGCTGCCGTCAAAGGCGGGTTCCAGGCCCAGCTTTTCCAGTTCTCCGGCCAGATAGCGTATGGTCTTGTCTTCGTATTCCGTCATGGGCTTGCGGCCCCCGAACTCGTCGGACGAGACTGTGCGGATCCAACGGCGGAGCTGCCATTCATCATCCCCCGCAACGCTTACACCGGAAAGCTCTTCCCGCGCGGCCGCCAGGTCTTTCAGGTACTGCTCGCAGCACTGCAAGCGCGCAAAAACGGCCGATGACATCATCCGGCTGGCATCCACATCGCTCTGCCAGTGATAGTTGGCTATCACGCGGCTCTGGCCCCACTGGTAGCCGGCCGCCATTATGGTATCCTGCCGCTCGGGGTTCAACTGAGCGAGCACCAGGGCCATTCCCCATCCACGGGCGGTGTGCCCGGAAGGATAGGAACCCGTATGCCGCTCCTTCTCTTCGGTAGGCTTGAAAAGTGTGCCCTCCCCATAATAGACATACGGGCGCGTACGCAGATAGGCGTTCTTGGGCTTTGTGGCCGCTGCGCGGAATGTGCGGATACAGCGTCGCAGCAGGTGCATTGTGACAGGCGTGGTCTGCTCTGAAAGAAGGCGTCCGAAAGCGCCGCTGAAGTAGAGCGCCATGGTATCCACATTCGTGGTCGCCTCACGGGCAGCCCGCTCGGTTCGTTCGCCTGGCTTCAGGCTGCGTGCCCAGTCGTGCATGGCCTTGTCGGCCGCAAATTCGGGAGAACCCTCCGCCGGAGGCGCAGGCAGGAAGTTCAGGATATCCGGCAGGTCCTTGACATCCAGATAAGACTGTGGCTTCTGCGCAAGCGCAGAAAAACAAATAACCAATAAGATTAATGCTGCCGTTGCTTTCTTCATAACGATACAAAAATACGCATTCTTATTTAAATATGAGAAACAGAATTTTTATGTAAATCGTAAATTTATTTTATGTTTTTCATAAAATTGGCATTATCTTTGTCTTTCGATACCGCAAAACAAATAGACAACGATATGAACAATTCAACGCAAAAGAGTATCCGCAATCTCTCTATCGCCATCCTCGTAATTGGTGGCCTGGCTCTCGCCTGGACCTACGGAGTAATGTATTGCCAGATATGGATGGAAAACAATATCCATCATATAATCTGGAATCCGGACATTAAGGGCTG
>JAEENZ010000046.1 GCA_016283985.1 Bacteroidales bacterium
ATCAGGCGCTCATATACCATAATTATCGATGACCCGGTGGCAAGCATGGCATCGGCTATGATCAGGGTCTTGCCCTCCAGGTTGGGCGTAGTGCAGTATTCGGTGTTGATATGGAACTTGTCTGCCGCGTCATACTTGCGGTAAGCGGCCAGGAAGGCGCTTTCGGCATTGTCGAAATATGAAAGCATGCCATCGTGGAGAGGCAGGCCGGCGCGGAGGATGGTGGAGAGGACTATCTTGGTATCGAAGGTCTTGACTTCGGCCGTTCCAAGAGGGGTGGGCACCTCTTTTACGCTGTACTGCAGGGTTTTGCTGATCTCGTATGCGAAGATCTGCCCGAGCCTCTTGAGGTTGGTGCGGAAACGCAGGCGGTCTTTCTGCACTTTCTTGTCTCTCATTTCGGCAATGAAAGAATTGAGCAGGGTGTCTTTTTCTCCAAGATTGACTAGTTTCATATTCAGGAAATTTTAGTGTTTCTGCTTCTGTGGCAGGTGAGAAGGACATCTATCTCATCTACTTTATATCCTTTGGGAGGATTCTCCTTGAAAAAAGCCTGCAGCCTGGACATGAAGGCATCATCTTCCAGGTCTTTGAACTCATTTTTCTTACGGTTATAGATGTGCAGGTGGGGTTTCGTAAGGGAATCATACCACACTATTCCGCTTTTGGAGGGAATGACGCGGTAAAGCCCCATTGATGTGAGTTGGGAAAGGATGTTATAGACGGATGCCACCGTAATCGCCACTTTGCCCCGGGCAAGTATCCAATCCCGAACCATATCGGCACTGGCATGCCCCATGGCCAGCATGGCTTCATGAACCGCCAGACGCTGCGGGGTTGCCTTTAGCCCCTTCGTCTTAAGAATTGAGCGGAATCTGTCGATATCCGGTGCGGAATTCAATCGTCTCATGTCGGGCAAATATAGTAAAATAATGATTATATTTGTACGATTTAAAGGTAGCATAATGGAAAAAGTCAGACTTCTCATAATCGGCGGAGGCCCTGCAGGTTACACTGCCGGCATATATGCATCCAGGGCTGGTCTCAGCCCCGTTCTATACGAAGGCCCTGAGCCGGGCGGCCAGCTCACCACCACGACTCTCGTGGAGAACTATCCCGGATTCGCCAACGGCATCGACTCCCTCAGCCTCACCGGCGCCATGCGCGACCAGGCGAAGAACGTGGGCACGGATATCCGCCGGGGCATCATTACCAAGGCGGATCTGGGCAAGCGCCCGTTCACTTTCGAGATCGACGGCACACCTGCCATCGAGTCGGATGCCGTCATCATCGCCACCGGCGCGACCGCCAAATACCTGGGCCTGCCCTCCGAAAGGAAGTACAGGGGGATGGGCGTGTCGGCCTGCGCCACCTGCGACGGATTCTTCTACCGCAAGAAGGACGTGGCCGTGGTAGGCGGAGGAGATACCGCCTGCGAGGAGGCCACCTATCTTGCCGGTCTCTGCCGCAAGGTCTACATGATCGTCCGCAGGGATGTTTTCCGTGCTTCCGAAGCCATGCAGAACCGTGTCAAGAGCACTCCCAACATCGAAATCCTCTGGAACTGCAACACCCGCGAAGTGCTCGGAGACGCTGCCGGAGTGACAGGTGTGCGCATCGAGCGCAAAGATGGCGAGGTTTTTGATATAGCAGTCGATGGCTTCTTCCTGGCGATCGGGCATCATCCCAATTCCGACCTTTTCAAGGAATGGGTGGCCATCGACGGGAACGGCTACATAGTGACGGACGGCTGCAGTTCCCATACCAACGTGGAAGGCGTTTTCGCCGCTGGAGACGTGCAGGATCCACATTATCGCCAGGCCATCAACGCGGCGGCATCGGGATGCCGTGCGGCATTGGACGCTGAAAAATATTTGAAGAGATGAAATTGACCAGAATCATTCTTGCGGTGGCGGCGCTTGCCTGCCTCCTTCCTTCCTGCAAGAGCCAGTATGAGCAATTGCTTTCGGGGAACGACGTGGATGCCAAGTACACCGCCGCCTTCGAGTTCTTCAACAAGGGCAAGTACCGCAAGGCGGCCGAGATGTTCGAGAGCATGTCGGTGCTCACCAGCGGCACCCCACAGGAAGATACCGTCCAGTTCTACTGGGCGCTCAGCAACTATCGCGACAAGGATTATTACACGGCTGAAACCAATTTCAAGACGTTCCTGGACAAGTTCCCCCGCAGCCCCTTCTCGGACGATGCAGAGTTCCTCCGTCTGGACTGCCTTTACAAGAGCACCTACCGCTGGGAACTGGACCAGTCTCCTACCTACAACGCCATCGTGGCCATCAACGAGTATCAGATGAACCATCCGGCCTCGTTGCATACGGCGATTTGCAAGAGGATGCTGGAAGACTTGAACGAACGCCTGGACCGCAAGGCATATGAGAACGCCTACCTCTATTATAAGATGGAGGATTACAAGGCCGCCCGCGTTGCCTTCAGGAACGTGCTGAAGGAAGATTCGGACAACATTTACCGCGAGGACATTCTGTTCTACACCGCGATGTCCTCCTATAAATATGCTTTCCTCAGCGTGCCCGAGAAACAGAAAGAGCGCTATATGCAGTTCGTGGACGACTACCTGAATTTCGTGGGCGAGTATCCCGAGTCTTCCCGCTGCAAGGAACTTGAGCATCTCTATAAGAAAGCGAAAGAAAAAATTTGAAACTTTCCGCGAACTGCGGAAGGTATAAGAAGTATGGAAAAGAAAATACCTGTCAACACGATTACCAGGGATATCAAGAACCTGGCTGAGCCTACGGGCAACATTTACGAAACTGTAGTTATCCTCTCCAAGAGGGCGAACCAGATAGCACTGGCCGAGAAGAAGGAACTCAACAAGAAACTGGAAGATTTCCGCGGTGAGCGCGACGCCACCAAAGAAGAAGTCTTCGAGAACAAAGAGCAGATCGAGATCTCGAAGTATTACGAGCGTCAGCCCAAGCCCGACCTCGTGGCCATTTCCGAGTTCGAGAACGACGAAATCTATTTCCGCACCGCCAAGAGCGAGGAGTAGCCGTGCTGCGCTCCCTACACATAGAGAATTATGTGCTGATAGACTCTCTGGATATCTCTCTTCCGGAGGGTCTCGGCATTATTACGGGGCAGACCGGCGCCGGCAAGAGCATCCTGCTAGGAGCCCTTTCGCTGCTTATGGGCGCGAAAGGTGATGCCGCGTTAATATCTTCCGGAGCTCAGAACTGCATAGTGGAGGGAGAGTTTACGGCGCCTGAAGCCATCCGCCAGGCCCTCGAAGAGGCCGAAGTGGAGTGGGACGGCGGGAATCTTCTTATCCGCCGCGTGCTGAACGCGAGCGGCCGCAGCAGGTCCTTCATCAACGATTCTCCCGTGAGCGTACAGTTGCTTCAGGAGATATCCGCGCAGCTCGTTGACGTGCATTCCCAGCACCAGAGCCTGCAGTTGGCGGACCGCCGTTTCCAGATGAACGTGCTGGACCATTATGCCGGATGCGCCGCCGACGTGGAGGAGTGCCGTTCCCGCTGGAATGAGGTCCAGGCCGTTTCCCGGGAGATAGATGCACTGCGCGAAAAGCTTTCCCGCCTGCAGGCTGACCGCGAATACAATGCCGCCCGCTTCAAGCAGCTGGACGATGCCCGGCTGAGGGATGGGGAACTCGAGGAATTAGATGCCGAACAGAAGCAGCTCGCCAATGCCGAGTCCATCAAAGAGAATTTCGCCTCCGTTTCCGCCCTGTTGGAACCGGAAGAGGGCATGAGCGTGGAATCCGCCCTGAAAGAAGCGGAACGCCTGATCGGCAAACTCTCCGGGCTGGTTCCCGGAACGGCCGATCTGGCGGAGCGCCTGCGTTCTTCCCGCATCGAAATAGCCGATATATCGGAAACCGTCGCTGCGCTGGATTCCCGGGTTAATCTGTCCCAGGAGCGTCTGGAGCAGGTGGAAGAACGCATGGGTCTTCTGTACGACCTGATGCGAAAGCATGGATGTGCGTCCGTGGCAGAACTGATTGCGGCCCGGGACCGTTATTCGGAGGCTCTGTTCGATTCCGATGCGTTGGAGGCTCGTTTGGCTGAACTGGAAAAACAGTTGGCTGCATCCAAGAAGGCTCATCTCGCGCTATGCGATAAGATACATGCCGCCCGCACCAAGGCGGCTCCCGGTCTCGCTGCCGGCATACAGGAATCGCTCCGTTACCTGGAGCTGGACAGGGCCGTGTTCGCGGTAGATGTGGCGGCGACCGATCCATCTGCCACCGGCTCCGATTCCGTAGCCTTCAGATTCTCTGCTACAGGTGCTTCGCCAGTGGATGTCGCCAAGTGCGCATCCGGTGGTGAGATCTCCCGTATCATGCTGAGCCTCAAGGCTTTGATGGCACGCTATACTGGCATGCCCACCATGATATTCGATGAAATCGACACCGGAGTTTCCGGAAGTGCCGCCGACAAGATGGGGCAGATGATATGCAAGATGGGGCAGGACATGCAGGTGCTTGCCATCACGCATCTCCCGCAGGTTGCCGCGAAGGGCTCCGCACATTTCGTGGTGGAGAAAAGCGGGGATGTTTCCACCATGCGCCTCCTTTCACCCGATGAACGCGTCCAGGAAATCGCCCGCCTCCTCAGTGGCGAACGCATCACCCCCGAGGCCGTGGCCAACGCAAAATCTTTGCTGGGATAATTCCTATTGTAAAACCACTTTGAAGTCCGGCGTGTAGATTACGCGGCGGACGGCAGCGTTGACGAATCCGGCGGCGTCTTCATCGCGTACGAAACGGAAATCGGTCTGGAGTCCGCGCTCGCTGTAATCCTGGAGCACCTTGGGCCACTGGCGGCCGTAAGTGCGGCAGATGTCGATGAAGAAGTGCATGGTATCGTAGCCGTGGAAGGCAAACTGATTCGGCTCGGCATTGAAAAGGGCCCTGTAAGCCATGATGAAATTGCTCACGTTCTTGTTGCCCCAGTCGGTGAAGTAGGCTGCGCTGATATGAGTGTTCACGCTGTGCAGGTACTCGGTCTCGATCATATTGAAGGAGCGTATGCGCGAGGGGGCGTAAAGTGCGACGTCATGCTTCTTGAACAGCATCAGGTTTACGTTGCGCACGGCATCGTTTGCAAACGATTCGTCGTCCGCCGCAACTATGTAGCGGGTGATGCCGTTAGCGCTGCAATGCGCTTCGAAGGCCTTCTGTATCGACAGGCCTTCCAGGATACCGTAGCTGATGGTATGGTATTTCACGCCGGAAGCCTTCAGGGCATCCACGATGCATTTTGATCCCTCGGAAAGCGTAACACCCTTCTGGGTGATGAGTACGAGGCTGTCGCCGGGAGCCATCTCTTCTATGGCCCATCGAACGATATCCTGATTCTGAAGGGCCGTGGGAGTGGGAGCCTGGATGGAAGGTGCGTTTTTGGTCAAGGCGACCGCCTGGGGGTCGAGAGGGGATACTATGAATTTGCCGTCGGGGCACCTCTCCAGCATGACCTTCATGTCCTTTGAGGTGATGGGTCCGAAGATTATGTCATGACCGGCGAGTGATGCGGGTGTGATGGACGAACTGTCCCGCACGTCGATGGCATCTATGTCGATCTGTACTCCCGATTTGCCAAGGTCGCGGGCGGCGAGAAGGAGGCCGGAGTAGAAATCGACAGTGTTGTCGGAAAGTTTGCTGCTGGTGAAGGGCAGCAGAAGTGCTACGCTGATTCTTTCAGGAATATCCAGAACGAAAGCATTCAGCGAATCTGCAACCGTAATTAAAGAATCAACTTGAACTTTCAACGAATCGGGCTGCTGCGGGGAAACCGTTTCCTCCGCGTTGCTGTGCAACCCGTTCCGGGAAAATGCTCCGGAAACGGTTTCCCCGTCAGCAGCCTGGACTTGCGTTTCGGGTTCAGCTGCGGGCTTTTCAGTTGCAGGAGGATTCTGATTCATCCGGTTATTTCCAGGGAAGAGCCAGCGATCCATTGCCGATGACCCTGTAGTTGCAGGCTTTTCGGTCTTGGTATCGGCAGGGACAGTCGTCCCCGTAGCATTTTCCCGTACAGGGTCGCTCTGCGACGCGGAGGGGACGACTGTCCCTGCCGGTGCAGTGGGTTGCGTGGGAATAAAGATAACCTGACCGACCTTCAGCCCCGCATTCTCCAGATCCAGATTCCTGTTCGAATCATAAATATCCTGCAAACTTACGTTATATGCCTTGCTGATGGAATACAGCGTCTGTTTCTCCGTCACCACATGGGCATAGTAACTCTTGCCGTTCACGCGGACCTTATCCTGCGAAATCTTTACCTCGGGAGCCTCGTACTGCTGCGCTGCAGCCTGGAAACCGGCCAGCGAGAGAGATAGAAATATGATTGCAAACAGTCTCTTGATCATAACTTTCCTGCAAATGTAAGCAATTCTTCCGAGAATCGTTTCCAAGAGAGTCTTTCAGACTCGCGGCGTATGCTCTCGATGCATCCCTGCCGCACGGAAGGATCCGCGAAGAATTCCTTTATCTTTCCGGCAACCGAGGCTGGGCTGACCTCTTCTGCAACAAGTCCCGTGCCCGTATCGCCGATGGTTTCCTTAAGCCCGCCGACGGCCGTCACGATCATGGGAACCTCGAAATGATAAGAAGCGGAACTCACTCCGCTCTGGGTTGCGCTGCGGTAAGGCAGCACCGTGACGTCGGCTGCGCTGAAATACAGCTTCACATCCGCATCGTCGACGTAATGCCGGAAGAGCTTGATCCGGTCCCTTGCGGGGGAGGCGTCTATCATCTCCTGATACTTGTCGAACGGCCCGTAGCACTCTCCGGCAATGATCAGCTGGTAATCTTCCGGCAGGGTGTCGAAGGCTTTCAGAAGTATGTCCAGCCCCTTGTATTCCCGTATCAGTCCGAAGAAAAGCAGGTTCTTCATACCGGGTTTCAAGCCCAGGGCCTTTTCGGCCTCGGTGCGCGGCATCTTCTCCCCGAAATGAGTATACAGAGGATGGAATATGACCTCCGATGGCAGGTCGGGAGCCCAGCGGTGCAGGTCGTCCGCAACGGCATCGCAAAGCGTGACGCAGCCGTCCATGCCTCCCAGGAAATACTTGGTGAAGGGCTTGTCGATGACATGCCTTTCGTGGGGGATGACGTTGTCCGCAATGGCCACCACCTTGCAGCCGCTGCGCCTGAGCCTGCGGGCGACAAAACCCAGCGACGGTGCGAAATAGGGCATCACGTAACGCATCAGCAGCAGGTCTGGCTGCCAACGCTTGATCTTGCGGGCTGCGGAAGGCCAGTTGAAAGGATTGGCCGTATCCAGCACGGCATCGGACGGCAGTGGAAAAGAAGCATCCCCGGCGGACACGTACTGCGTCTTGCCGGGGAAGAGGAATCCCGGATACTGCCGGGAAAAGTTGAATGCCTTGACATCCGCAATCTTTCCCAGCTCATGATAGAGGTTTCCATTGAACTGGGCGATGCCTCCCCTGAAGGGGTGGAACGCGGACAGGATGGCGATTTTCAAATTACTTGGTCTCCTTGGCCTTGGTCTTTACATAAGCTGCGTTGAGGCCCTCGAGGATGGCATCGGTGATGTCCAGCTCGGGATCTGCAACTGCAACAGGGGCGGGGAGAACTGCACCCTGGGTGCTGAGGATCATCGCATACTGTTTCTCTGCGTTGAACTCATCGAGGTAGCTCTTGATGGCATCTGCGATCTGATTGAGCATGACCTGCTGCTCTTCGGCCATCTCCTGCTGCTTCTGTGCTGCATACTGCTGGAAGCTGTTCTGCTGCTGCTGGAGTTTCTGGCCCTGGACCTCAGCAACGCTGCGGGTGAGGAGGCCCTTGTCGATCTTGTCCTGGAAAGCCTTCACGTCTTTCTCGAGCTTGGTGCCGCGACGGTTGATTTCCTGCTGGATGCTGTTGACCTTGGTTTCGACCTGGGTACGGAGGTCGTTGGCCATATCGTATTCTTCGAGTACGCGGTCCAGATTGAAATAGACGATTGCACCTGCTGCGGGGCCTTCGCTGGCGGCGGTTCCTTCAGCGCCTTCAGCGGACTTGACGTTCTTGCAAGAGACAGCGGCAAACACGAGGGCTGCGGCGCTGATGATGAGAGCGATTTTCTTCATTACTGTATTGTTTTATTGTTTTTGTTTCTGTGTAAAGCCTACAAAGATACGAAATAATTCTAAATCCGTGCCAAATACTCCTTGATGGTGCGCTCAAGCCCCAGATATAGTGCATCGGAGATGAGGGCGTGGCCTATGGACACTTCGTCCGTCCATGGGATGGTGCGGATGAAATAGGCGAGATTGTCCAGGTTGAGGTCGTGCCCGGCATTCAAGCCGAGGCCTGCTTCCCTTGCCGCTTCGGCGGCCTTCAGATACGGCTCGATGGCCTTCTCGCGGCCTGAGGCATACTGTGCGGCATAGGCTTCGGTGTAGAGTTCTACCCGGTCTGCCCCGCAGGCTTTGGCGGCTACGGCCATTTCCGGAACGGGATCGATGAAGATGGATACCCGGATGCCTTTGGTATGGAAAAGTGAGCACAGGCCGGTGAGGAATTCCTTGTTCCGGACGGTATCCCATCCTGCGTTGGAAGTGATGGCGTCGTGGGCGTCGGGAACAAGGGTTACCTGATCAGGAACCACCTCAAGTACAAGGTCCTGGAACGATTTGGGAGTGGGATTCCCTTCTATGTTGAATTCAGTGGAAAGAAGCGGACGGATGGTGCGCACGTCGCTGTAGCGTATGTGGCGCTCGTCCGGCCTTGGGTGTACGGTGATGCCCTGTGCGCCGAATCTCTCGCAGTTCAGCGCAGCCTGGGTGACATCCGGCAGGTTGCCGCCCCTTGCGTTGCGGAGAGTGGCGATTTTATTGATGTTGACGCTAAGTTTGGTCATAACGATACAAAAGTAACAAAAACGGCCGAATATCGTAAATAAATGTTAAATTTGTAGGCTTAATATGAAAATCGGATACTACATAAAGAAGAGCGCCCTCAAGGGAGATTCGCGGATAGGGAATCTGCTGTCGCGTCTTGCCGCCGGAGGTGCGTCCCTTTATGAAATCCGCGGCGAGGATTCCGTGGAGTCCGGCACCGGCCTGGCCCTTTGTTTCGGGGGAGACGGAACCTTCCTCAGTGTGGCCCGTCTCGTGGCGGAAAAGGGTATTCCGATCCTTGGAATCAATTTCGGCCGCTTGGGATTCCTGGCCGCCAATTCCGCGGAGGAGGCCGAAAAAGCGGTCATCTCCGGCAAGTGGGAGGTCGAGGAACTGGATCTTCTGAAAGTGAACTGCCTGGGTGCCGATATTCCTGATTTCTGGCCTTTTGCCGTAAATGAGCTCAGCCTTCATCGCGACACGGTCGAGATGCTGGGTATAGACGTTGAGGTGGACGGCAATCCGCTGCCTACCTATTGGGCGGATGGCCTGCTGGTTGCTACCAGCGCAGGGTCCACCGCCTACAGCCTGAGCGCCGGAGGTCCCATATGCCTGCCGGATGCACCCGTCAGGCTGATAACCCCCGTGGCCCCGCACAACCTCAACCTGCGCCCGCTGGTGGTGCCCGCAAGTGCGGACGTGGTGCTGCGCGGCAAGTCCCGCAGCGGAAACATGATCCTGAGCCTGGACAACCGCAGCTACACCATCCCCTGCGGCACGGTCATACGAGTGAGCACGGCTCCCTTCCCCCTGAGGCACGTCAGCCTGGGGAAATCCAATTTCATAGACGCCCTCAAGAGCCGCTTCTTCTGGGGGCAGGACGTAAGAAATACAGTAGAGTGACATGCAGCTTCCCGAGAAACTACCCACACATATTTCCATAATCATGGACGGCAACGGCCGCTGGGCAAAAGAGCGCGGCAAGGAGCGTGCATTCGGCCATGCCGAGGGCATAGAGAGCGTCCGCGTGATAACCGAGGCATGTGCGGAGTGGGGGATACCCTATCTGAGCCTGTTCGCTTTCTCGGAAGAGAACTGGGGGCGCCCCCAGGATGAGGTCGATGCACTCATGAAGCTTATGTTCAAGGCGGTGGCTGCGGAGTATGAAACTATGATGCGCAACAACGTGCGCTTCGTGGTCCTGGGCAACCGGGCCAGGCTCGCTCCTGCGCTGAATGAAGCTGTAAGCCATCTGGAGGAAGCCACCTCGAAAAACACGGGTCTTACCATGATAGTGTTCGTCAGTTATAGCGGCAAGTGGGATATCCAGCAGGCTGCAGACCGGATGGCGGCGGATGGGGGGAACAGCATAGAGCCTTATCTCGTGACCGCCGGTTTCCCCGACCCGGACCTCATCATCCGGACTTCGGGCGAGAAGCGCATTAGCAACTACCTGCTTTGGCAGGCGGCCTATAGCGAATTTGTGTTTACCGACACACTTTGGCCTGATTTTAGAAAGGATAGCCTCCTGTCCGCCCTCGAAGAGTTCGCTTCGCGGGACAGGCGATATGGAAAAGTAAAGTAAGGAATGAAGATCAGAAAGATAATTGCCTTGTCGGCGCTGTTGTTTTCGGCAGCCGTGCTGTTCGCCCAGGAGGGGGGAGTGGAGGTGGATTACAACCATCCCGTGAAGTACAAGGTGGGAGGAATCAGCGTAGAGGGCAACAATTATTTCAGCGAGAGCCAGATTATTTCCCTCACGGGCCTGCAGAAGGGGATGGAGATTACCGTTCCGAGCGAGGACCTGTCCGGAATAGTGCGCCGCCTTTGGCTGCAGCGCTATTTCGAAGACGTGTCGATGGAAATCGACCATCTCAACGCAGACCGTGATTCAGCATATCTCAAAATCTTGATCGTGGAGCGTCCCAGGGTCTCCCGATGGTCGTTCTCCGGGGTCAAGTCCGGGGAGAAAAAAGACCTGCAGGAGCGTCTGAACCTCCGGCGAGGCGGAGAGTTCTCCGATTATGTCGAGACAACCTGCTACGGAATCATAAAGAAATATTATGCCGAGAAGGGCTTCCTGAACTGTCAGGTCAAGGCGGAGGTCCAGAAAGATACCATCATCAAGAAAGCCATCCGCGTCAATTTCGCGGTGGACCGCGGAGAAAAGGTCAAGGTCAAGGAAATCAACTTCATCGGCAACGAGCACGTGGGAGAATACAAGCTTGCGCGGAGCATGAAGAAAACCAAGTCTCCCAAGTTCTACAACTTCTTCCACTCCAAGAAATTCGACCCCAAGGAGTATCCCAACGACAAGAAGACCCTCATAAGCGCATTCAACGAGGCTGGTTACCGCGATGCGCGCATCGTTAAGGACTCTATCTATACCATAGAGCCCGGCCGTCTCGGCATCGACATCACCGTCGAGGAGGGGGATAAGTATTATTTCCGGGACATCACCTGGACCGGCAATTCCGTCTATCATTCCGACCAGCTGAACAAGATACTGTCCATCAAGAGCGGAGACGTATACGATATAGTCACGATGGAGAAGCGCCTGCACGGCGGCGGCAAGCAGACTGAGTACGACATTTCCAAGATGTACCGCGACAACGGTTATCTCTTCTTCAGCGTCACCCCGGTCGAAACCAATATCCAGAACGACTCGGTAGACGTGGAGATGCGCATCTCGGAAGGTAAGCAGGCGACCCTGAACAATATAATTATCAACGGCAACGACCTCACCAGCGAGAAGATAGTGCGCCGGCAGATATTCACCCGTCCGGGCTATCTGTTCAGCCAGAGCGACTTCGAGCGTTCAATACGCGAAATCGCCTCCCTGGGGCAGTTCGACCCGGAATCCATCATGAGTTCTGATGGTTACTCCATGATTCCGAACCAGAACAGCAACACGGTGGATCTTGTATATAACGTAACCGAAAAGCCTTCCAGCCAGCTCGAGCTTTCCGGAGGATGGGGCGGACGCACATTCGTGGCTACGGCCGGCGTGTCGTTCAACAACTTCTCCACCCACCGCATGTTCGATAAGGGAGCCTGGCGGCCTGTGCCTCTGGGAGATGCGCAGAACCTTTCCTTCAGGTTCCAGACGAACGGTTCGTACTATACCGCCCTTTCTGCGAGTTTCCTGGAGCCATGGCTTTTCGGAAAGAAACCCACCTCGCTTAGCCTGTCCGCATACTATACCCGTCAGACCAACTCAACCTATTTACATCTCTCCCACGACAGGATGCTGGAGATCTATGGTTTTGCAGCGTCGCTGGGTAACCGTCTGAAATGGCCGGACAACTATTTCGTCCTGTACAACGGCCTGAGCTGGCAGACATATAAACTTACCAACTGGTGGTCGGGTTATTTCTTCTTCGACGACGGCCTTTCGCACAATCTCAGCTATACCCTGAGCCTGAACCGAAACTCCACGGACCAGCAGATATATCCCCGTATGGGTTCCGATTTCCAGTTCAGCCTGCAGATGACCCCTCCTTATTCCCTGTTTCGCAGGCACACCTACGATGCATACGGCAACAAGGTGGCCGTGAACAGCTACAAGGATGTGAACTACGATACCTGGGATTCGGACCACCGCTTCCGCTGGATCGAGTATCATAAATGGAAATTCTCCGCTGCCAGCTACACCAAGCTGATCGGAGACCTGGTGCTCATGACGAAGGCGCAGTTCGGATATCTCGGCTATTACAACCGAAACTGGGGCTATTCCCCGTTCGAAGGCTTCCTGGTGGGAGGAGACGGCATGTCGGGCTACAGTACCTACGGTTCCGACATCATACCCCTGCGCGGTTACGAGAACTATTCGCTTACTCCGTATACGAAGACGACATATAATGCAAACGGCCAGGCCTATGCCGGTAACGTTTACGATAAATTCACCGTGGAACTCCGTTATCCGGTCATCCTGCAGCCCTCCAGCACCATTTTCGCACTGGTCTTCCTGGAGGGAGGAAACTGCTGGGCGGACATCAGGGATTTCAATCCTTTCCAGATCAAACGCAGCGCCGGAGTGGGTGCGCGCATCTTCTTACCGATGGTGGGCCTGCTCGGCATCGACTGGGGTTACGGATTCGACGACTCCACGAACGGTGGGAGCCAGTTCCACTTCATCATTGGACAACAATTTTAATTTAGTTTAGATATGAAAAAGATTCTTTTGATCGTAGCGGTTTCGCTCATCGGTGTCGCAGCATCGGCACAGAAGTTCGCTCACGTGAATTTCAACGAACTTGTGCAGCTCATGCCCGAGTCCGACCAGGCCCGTGCTGTCATGCAGGAGTCGCAGAAGAATGCCCAGGAATCCTATCAGGAAATGATGAACGAGTTCCAGGACAAATATTCGAAGTATCAGCAGAACGTGAACAGCTATACGCCTGCAACCCGCAAAACCAAGGAAGACGAGCTCACCCAGATCCAGCAGCGTATCCAGGAATTCAGCCAGAACGTAGAGCAGGAACTCCAGGAGCAGCAGCAGAAGCTGATGGAGCCCATCTACAAGAAGGCCCAGGAGAAGATGAACGAAATTGCCAAAGCAGGTGGTTATATCTTCGTATTCGACCGCAGCGCGGTTCTCTACGTCGATGAAACCCAGAGCACGGACATCACTCCCGAGTGCCGCAAGGCCCTTGGAATTCCTGAAGACAGGACCATGGAAGCCCTTCAGGCAGAGCTTGCCGCCAAGGCACAGACCTCGGCCCAGTAGCAGTTCGACCCACAGTATTAAAACTATAACCACTCAATTAATGCAACACAAGGTACTTGATGCCAAGGATGTTGTGATAAGATTTGCAGGAGATTCCGGTGACGGCATGCAGCTCACCGGGTCTCTTTTTGCAGATATGTCCGCCATCTATGGCAATCAGCTTTCCACTTTCCCGGATTATCCTGCCGAGATCCGCGCCCCTCAGGGGACGGTTTCCGGCGTTTCCGGTTTCCAGGTGCACATAGGCAGCGACGATGTGAACACCCCAGGCGATTTCTGTGATCTGCTTGTGGCGATGAACCCCGCGGCTCTCATGGCAAACGCCAAATGGTGCAAGCGCACCGCCATGATAATGGTAGACTCCGACGCCTTCGACGAGCCCGGCCTGCGCAAGGCAGGCTTCAAGACGGACAACCCTTTCGAGGAACTCGGAGTAGAGGACAGGGTGCTCATCGTAGCTCCCATCACAGGTCTGACCGAACTCAGCCTCAAGGACAGCGGAATGGATATCAAGGCTATACGCAAGTGCAAGAACATGTTCACGCTTGGTATGGCCTGTTTCATCTACGACCGTCCCCTGGATTATATCTTCACCTATCTCGAGAAAAAGTTCGCCAAGAAGCATCCCGAGGTGATAGAACCCAACAAGAAGGTGCTGAAAGACGGTTTCAACTATGCTGCGAACATGCAGATGATAGCCAACACCTATCACATCGAACCTTCGCATCCCAAAAAGGGCAGCTACCGCAACATAACCGGAAACCAGGCTACCGCTTGGGGCCTTCTGGCAGCATCCGAAAAGAGCGGCCTGCCGCTGTTCTGCGGATCCTATCCTATCACTCCTGCAACCAACATTCTGGAGGAACTCGCAATTCACAAGAGCCTGGGAGCCAAGACTTTGCAGGCAGAGGACGAGATCGCCGGCATATGCACGGCAATCGGTGCCTCTTATGCAGGCAACCTCGCAGTCACCACAACCTCCGGTCCCGGCCTGTCGCTGAAGAGCGAGGCCCTCGGACTGGCGGTCATGGCCGAGCTTCCGCTCGTGGTGGTGGACGTGCAGCGAGCAGGTCCTTCCACCGGCATCCCCACGAAAACCGAGCAGACCGACCTGAACCAGGCACTGTATGGACGTAATGGAGAATGCCCTATACCCGTGGTGGCGGCACATTCGCCTTCCAACTGCTTCGATACGGCCTTCAATGCCGCCAAGATCGCCCTGGAGCACATGACTCCGGTGATGATGCTCTCCGAGGGATTCCTTGGCAACGGCAGCGAACCCTGGCTGATACCTTCCATGAAGGATTATCCCGCCATCAAGCCGCCGTTCGCAACCAGTCTGCCCGAAGACGGGAAGTTCAAGCCTTTCGAACGTGATCCCGAAACACTGGTACCCCAGTGGGCGATTCCCGGACAGAAGGGATTCGAGCACCGTGTGGGCGGCCTGGAGAAGAATCACGACGGCGTGCTCTCCTCCGACCCCGCGAACCATGCCCTGATGGTGGCCGAACGCGAAGCCAAGGTTCAGAAGATCGCCGATTACATCCCCGAACTCCAGCTGGACGGTCCCGAAAAGGGAAAACTCCTGGTGGTCGGCTGGGGCGGCACCTACGGGCACATCCTTTCTGCCGTGAACGAAGTGCGGGCGGAAGGCGTGGAGGTGTCCCGCGTGCATTTCGATTATATCTACCCTGTTCCCCGCAACACCGGCAAGATCCTTTCCGGATTCGACAAGGTGCTGGTGTGCGAGCTCAACAACGGGCAGTTCGCAAATTATCTGCTCGGGCTCTTCCCCGAGACGAAGATACTGAAGTGTGGCAAGGTCCAGGGGCAGCCGTTCCTCGTGAACGAGCTCGTGGCCGCAATAAAGGAGGCTCTGTAGTATGGCAACACTCTCTTTCAAAGATTTCAAGTCCGACCAGGAAGTGCGCTGGTGCCCCGGATGCGGCGACCACGCCGTGCTGGCAGCCCTGCAGAGATCTCTCCCCAAGGTGAGCTCCGCACTTAACTACGAGAAGGAACGCTACGTGGTGGTATCCGGCATAGGATGCTCCTCGCGCCTTCCTTATTATATGGATACCTACGGTTTTCACAGCATCCACGGCCGTGCAACGGCCATCTCCACCGGCATCAAGGTTGCCAATCCCTGGTTGACCGTGTGGCAGGCCTGCGGAGACGGCGATGCCCTGGCAATCGGCGGCAACCATTTCATCCACGCCATCAGGCGCAACATCGACATCAACATCATCCTCTTCAACAACCAGATCTACGGCCTCACCAAGGGACAGTATTCGCCGACCTCCAAGTTCGGAGCCATCACGAAGACATCTCCCTACGGCACCGTGGAGCACCCGTTCAACCCGGGTTCGCTCGTGCTGGGTGCCAAGGGTACCTTCTTCGCCCGCAGCCTGGATGTGGAGCTGAAGCTCAACGAAGAGATAATGACGGCGGCCGCCCTTCACGACGGCACGTCTGTGATGGAGATGCTTACCAACTGCGTGATATTCAACGATGGAGCGCATAAGGACATTTCCGATCCCGCCACCCGTGCCGACCGCACCATCATCCTCCGCCACGGCGAGAAGATGGTTTTCGGCAAGGACCGCGACAAGGGCCTCGTGCTGGACGGTCTCGGGCTTAAGGTGGTCACCATCGGGCAGGACGGCTATACGCTGGACGATGTACTCGTGCACGACGCACACTGCGAGAACGCCGGTATCCACATGATGCTCGCGAATATGAAATATCCGGAATTCCCTGTGGCACTGGGAGTTATAAGGGACGTCAAGGACGTCACCTACGACGACGGCGTGCGCGACCAGGTGAAGGACGTGATGACAAAATCGAAAATCCATTGCGTGGACGACCTGCTTCACAGCGGCTCCACATGGGAAGTGAAATAAACCAAACCATTTAATAACACAATCAAGATGAAAACGTCAGAAATAATGGCGATGCTCCAGGCAAAACATCCTGGAGAAAGCGAGTACCTCCAGGCAGTCCAGGAAGTGCTCGAAAGTATTGAAGAAGTTTACAATCAGCATCCCGAATTCGAGAAGGCGAAGATCGTGGAGAGGATGGTAGAGCCCGACCGCATCTTCACTTTCCGCGTAACCTGGATCGACGACAAGGGCGAGGTCCAGACCAACCTCGGCTACCGCGTACAGTTCAACAGCGCGATCGGCCCCTACAAGGGAGGACTCCGCTTCCACAAGGCGGTCACCCCTTCCATGCTCAAGTTCCTGGGCTTCGAACAGACATTCAAGAATGCCCTCACGACCCTTCCTATGGGCGGTGCAAAGGGCGGTTCCGATTTCGACCCCGTGGGCAAGAGCGATGCCGAAATCATGCGTTTCTGCCAGGCATTCATGCTTGAGCTCTGGCGCTGCATCGGTCCCGACCAGGACGTTCCTGCAGGCGACGTGGGCGTGGGCGGCCGCGAAATTGGCTTCCTGAACGGAATGTACCAGAAACTCGCACGCGAGTATCATACCGGAGTTCTCACCGGAAAGGGCATGACCTGGGGCGGATCCATCCTTCGTCCCGAGGCAACCGGCTTCGGCGCGCTCTATTTCACCCAGCATCTGCTGCATAAGGCAGGCAAGGACATCAAGGGCAAGAAGGTCGCCATCTCCGGCTTCGGCAACGTGGCTTGGGGCGCAGTCAAGAAGGCTACCCAGCTCGGAGCAAAGGTGGTCGCCATCTCCGGTCCGGACGGTGTCTGCATCGTTCCCGACGGCATGACCCCCGAGATGAACGAGTACATGCTCGACATGCGTGCCTCCAACCGCAACAAGGTTGAGGATATGGCAACCAAGTTCCCCGGCAAGGCCCAGTTCGTGGCCGGCAAGAAGGCCTGGAGCGTGCCTTGCGACATCGCTCTCCCTTGCGCATTCCAGAATGAGCTCAGCGAGGATGATGCGAAGGAACTGAAGGCCAACGGCTGCTGGTGCTGCTGCGAGGTGTCCAACATGGGATGCCAGCCCGGTGCCATCCACTTCTTCCAGAACAACGGAGTGCTCTTCGCTCCCGGCAAGGCCGTCAATGCAGGTGGCGTGGCCACTTCCGGCCTTGAGATGACCCAGAACGCCGCCCACCTCAGCTGGAGTGCCCAGGAGGTCGACGACAGGCTTCACACCATCATGGAGAGCATTCACGAGCAGTGCGTGAAGTTCGGCACCCGTGCCGACGGCAGCGTGGACTACGTGAAGGGCGCAAACATCGCCGGCTTCATGAAGGTCGCCCAGGCCATGCTCGAGCAGGGGATTATCTAGTCCTGGCTGAGTACAAAGTTTTATTTTCCGATGGCCGTCCTGAACATATCAATCAGGGCGGCTATCGATTTGTGTATGTCGTAGTCTTCGGTGGATTCCGCGTAGCGCTCTCCCATCGCCTTCCTTTCGGTCGGGTTGTCCAGCCAATAGTCGATGCAGGCGGCCAGCTCCTCCGGATCCTTAGCCGGGAAGAGGCTGTGCTCGTCGAGAGCGAACTGGGATGTAGCTGTGAGTTCACCTTTCGCAATAACCGGCACAACCCCCTGCTGAAGAGCCTCCAGGGCAGATAATCCCTCGACTTCCACAGTTGCGCAGTGGATGTACAGGTCGGCCTTCGCCGCAAGTTCGCGTAGTCCGTCACGGTCGTGGAAACGGAAGATTGGATCGTACTTCACTATACCGTCCTCATATAGTTTATGGGCCTTTTCCTCTATGGAATCAGCTTCCGGGCCGCGGCCCGCGAAGTATAGTTGGATGCGGTCGGCATATTTGGAGTATTTCATCGCTTCCAGAAGCGTGGGCTGGTCCTTCTCCACAGAAAGGCGCCCGATGCATACCACCAGGAACGGCTTGGACGGGTCCTGGGCCTTTGCCGCAGGGCGTATGTTAGCATCGGGAATGATGCCATTGGATATAAGATGGAGCCTTGCCTTGAAGCCGAATTTCTGCAGTCGTTCCATCACGTTTTCGGTGGGGCACTGGATATCGGAACAATGGTCGAACACAAGGTCTCGCCAAGCGCGTAACATGTTCTCGTTCAAGAACTTCCATTCACCGAGATTGATGGCGCAGAAGAGGTTTTCCGGGTGCAGATGATAGGTGGCAGTGCAGGGAACTCCGTGCAATTTTGCGATTCGCGCGGTCACCATCTGGATGATGAAAGGTTCCTCGAGATGCACGACATCCGCCCACATCACGGCCTTCCTGATTGTGAGAATGTCCGTGCGGGCGAACTTGTAGCCGTTGGACTGCACCAGGCCGTCGAAAACCGGCACGTGGAAATCTCCCAGCACATAGTCAGGTTGGGGCGTTTCCGCTTCATGGTTCTTGCCGGAAAGCACGCGGACTTCCTGCCCGGCCTCCCGCAGATACTGCACCGTACGCCTGGCGGATGCCGAAAGGCCGTTGCCCGATGCGTAGTAGTTGTTGACGACAAAAAGTATCTTCATAGCTTAGTAATTGAATTTGAATTCATCCACATATACCGTACTGCCACTGCCCCCGGTGAACCAGGAACCGTACCAGCTGGGCGTGATGACCAGAATTGCGTATTTGGGAGTCTTGGCATTCCTATACTTGAAGGGGATGTCGAAGTGAATGTATCCTCCAGTATCTTTGGTGAGTTCCATCACCGCCCTGCCGATTACGCGAGGGTCGGTAACGGTGTCGAAGAACTCTTCCTTGCAGGTGACGATGTGATAGGGCTTGTCCATATCCATCAGGAGCACTTCTATGCGGCCGTAGTCCGTCTTTCCTTTCATGTGAAGATAGGGCTCCTTGGCATAATTGACGGGCTTCGGTATGTAGTGTACGTAGCCGGAAAGGCTCTTCGGACGGCCGGAGAACGGTACGCCGAAATGCAGGTCTGCGCCCGAGAGCTCAACTACTTTATTGAACTTGCCGGTGAAGAGATTCCCCGCCACGAAGGCCCACAGCACCTTTTTGCTTTCTATCTTGGCAGCGGCCTTGCCCTCACCGGGCACGGCCACGTGCTTGTATTCGGGCGTGGTGCCGTTCACTCCCAACGTGCTGAGCCCCGGATTTGCGGAATCCCAGACACGCTTCGACGCCGGAGCGTCCTTCATCCGCGCATACCAGATGCCGGATTCCTTGCTCCAGTCGTCGAAATCCATATTGTAAATCTGCTGGGCACGCATCGGCACAACGCACAAAACAACCAGCAGGGATACGATCACTGTCTTTTTCATGACAATCCCTGCTGGCTGCAAAATCCGTTCCCCGGCGCACCCATGAGCTATCGTATATTAACAACGATAAATCAGAAATAATTTGTTAACTTTGTGCCGCTTTCTAGGAAAGCGGTTTTTTTGACGTGTATAATTAATCTTAATATGGCTGACAAGAGATTCAATGTCAAGTATTGTGTACTTCTGCCTATCGTGCTCATAGCCACAATCTTCCTCTGGGCCGTGCCTACATCCTTCTTCGGCATCGACGCCCTCACTGCAACACAGCAGCGCGTAATCGCTCTCTTCGTGTTCGCTGCCCTCATGTGGATATTCGAGATAATCCCCAACTGGACAACCTCGTTGCTGGTTATCGTCATTTCCCTGCTTACAGTTTCCAACAAGGGCCTCGGATTCCTCTGCACCCCCAATGCAGGCAAGCTGGTTCCCTACAAGGATCTGATGGCCTCCTTCGCCGATCCTGTCGTTATGCTTTTCCTCGGCGGCTTCGTGCTCGCCATCATGGCAGAGAAATTCGGCCTGGACATTACGCTGGCCCGTGTGCTGCTGAAGCCCTTCGGCAAAAAGCCCAAGTCCGTGCTGCTCGGATTCCTGATAGTGATCAGCGTTTTTTCCATGTTCATGAGCAACACCGCCACCGCAGCCATGATGCTTGCATTCCTGGCTCCCGTGCTTGCTGTTCTCCCTTCGGACGATAACGGCCGTGTAGGTCTTGCGCTTGCAATTCCTATCGCTGCAAATATCGGCGGAATTGGAACTCCCATCGGAACCCCTCCCAATGCAACTGCAGTCAAGTTCCTGGCCGAAGCCGGCTCAGACGTGAGTTTCGTTACCTGGATGGCACACATGGTGCCCTACGTGGTCATCATGATTGTTTTCGCATGGTTCCTGCTCCAGATTTTCTTCCCCTTCAAGGCAAAGGAAGTCGTGCTTGAGATCCCCGAAAACAAGAAAGCAAAAGACTGGAAATACTATGCCACCTGGATCATCTTCGTGGGAACCATCCTGCTGTGGATGACCGAGGCAATTCATAAGGTCAATTCCAACGTAGTGGCCCTTATTCCTCTGGCCCTGTTCACCATGCTCGGAATCTTCACCAAGGATGATATCAAGCTGATCAACTGGAGCGTTCTCTGGTTGGTGGCGGGAGGCTTCGCCCTCGGCACCTGCCTGCAGGGAACCGGCCTGGCAAAGGTTCTGATCGAGGCAATTCCTTTCGGAAGCATGTCCGTGGTGCTGGTGATCGTCATCGCCGGCCTGGTATGCTACTTCCTCAGCAACTTCATCAGCAACTCCGCAACAGCGGCCCTGCTGATTCCTATCCTGATAGTCGTTGCCGAAGGCATGGCAGATCCTGCTGCAGCCAACAATGCGTCGTTCATCGCACTCGGAGGCACCAAGGCGATGATCATCTTCATCGCGACCTGCGCATCCATCGCAATGTGCTTCCCCATCTCCACTCCTCCGAACGCTATCGCAGCCTCTACCGGACTGGTGGAAACCAAGGATATGTCGAAGATTGGCATTATCATCGGCGTCGTTGGCTTCGTGTTTGGATTCTTCTGGCTCACCAAGATATTCCCTTTTGCTTAAATTATTGAAAATGAAAAAGATAATAACTGTATTGGCATTCGCCGCAGCTGCTCTTTCCGCTTTTGCGCAGGAGAGCAAGCCCAGCATCGAGGTGCACGGATTCATCCGCAACTTCTATGCTTTCGACTCCCGCAAGATGATAGGCCTCACCGAGGATTTCTTCACATACGTTCCCTACGATGAGCAGTTTGCCGCCAACGGTGACGATGTGAACGGCTACCCCAACTTCCGTTTCGCCGCACTTACCTCCCGTCTCTGGGTTGAGGTGAAGGGCTATGAAGTGGAAGGCTGGAAAGTCGGAGCCCGAGTGGAGGGAGACTTCTACAACGGTCTCGGCAACGACAAGGTCACCGGCACAGCCAATTTCCGCCTGCGCCAGGCCTTTGTTACCCTTGCAAAGAATGACTGGTCTTTCAAGGCCGGGCAGAGCTGGCATCCCATGGCGGCCGACATGCCGGACGTGTTCTCCCTGAATACAGGCGCTCCTTTCGGTCCTTTCAGCCGCACACCTCTCGTTCAGGCAGATTATAAGCTCACGGACGGTTTCAGCCTCACCGGCGCTGCGCTGTGGCAGATGCAGTATGCCTCCAACGGCCCTGAGGGAAAGAGCGCAAGCTATATTAAGTATGGGAACACTCCCGAGATTTACCTCGGGGTCAACTACAAGGAAGAAAACCTTACCCTTCGCGCCGGTATCAACA
>JAEENZ010000047.1 GCA_016283985.1 Bacteroidales bacterium
AGCCCTCGCTGCAGACCTGAAAGGCTCCCTGAAGATGGATGCCTTCGCCGAGGAGTTCCCCGAAAGATTCATCGAGTGCGGCATCGCCGAAGCCAACATGGTGGGCGTTGCGGCAGGCCTCGCCCTCACCGGCAAGGTGCCCTTCTGCGGCTCTTTCGCAGAGTTCGTGACGGGCCGCGTGTACGACCAGGTGCGCCAGGAAGTATCCTACGGCGGCACCAACGTCAAGCTCGCATCCTCCCACGCGGGCATCACCCTGGGAGAGGATGGCGCTACGCACCAGACCATGGAGGATCTTGCGCTGATGCGCGCCCTGCCTGGGATGACGGTGCTCGTGCCCTGCGACTACAACCAGACCGTGCAGGCCACCCTGGCCGCGGCACGTATGGTAGGCCCGGTTTACCTGCGTTTCGGACGCCCTTCCGTGCCCAACTTCACCAATCCTGACGAGCCGTTCGTGATTGGCAAGGTGTATAATCTGAATCCTGGCTCCGACGTGACCCTGGTGGCTACCGGGCATCTCGTATGGGAGGCTCTGCAGGCTGCGGAAGCCCTTGAGGCAGAGGGGATTAGCGCCGAGGTGCTGAACGTTGCTACCGTGAAGCCTCTGGATGCTGCCGCCATTCTGGAGTCGGTCGGTAAGACCGGCGCCGTGGTGGTTGCCGAGGAGCACAATGCGTTCGGCGGCCTGTCCGAGGCTATCGCTTCGGTGGTTGCCGGCGACAAGCCCGCGCCCATCGAATTCATAAACGGCGGCGACAAGTTCGGCCAGAGCGGCACGCCCGCCGAATTGATGGCGGCCTACGGGCTGGATGCGGCTCATATCGCCGCCGCGGCTAAGAAGGCTATTGCGCGCAAGTAAACCTTCGTTTATCTACTGCATCTAATAATTGTATGCAGCAGGGTATGTCTGATATCGATTCGCTGTTCCGGTCGCTGGTCGACCAGAACAGCGAATCCTTGTACTGGCACGTGCGGTCCATCGTGGGCTCGCACGAGGATGCCGATGACATCTTGCAGGAGGTGTTCGTGAAAGTCTGGAAGGCGCTGCCGGGGTTCAGGGGGGATTCATCCGTGAACACATGGCTGTGGAGGATAGCCACCAACGAGGCGCTGAGTTTCCTTCGCAAGCAGAAGGTCCGGGCGGCGCTGCGCTTCTCTTCCCTCGATGCGGAGGCGGAACGGATGCTGGATTCCGACCCCTGGTTCGACGGTGACGAGGCGCAGCGGAAGTTGGCCGTCGCGGTGGCTAAGCTGCCGGACAAGCAGCGCGCGGTTTTCTGCATGCGCTATTTCGAAGAACTGCCCTATGAGGAAATTTCCGAGATTACAGGCACTTCGGTGGGCGCTTTGAAGGCATCTTATCATCAGGCCGCGGAAAAGATTAAGGCTTCCGTCGAGCTGGCGGATTAAACTTTTGAATTGGTTTTACATCTAAATAATCGGTATGAGTAAGAAAATTGAATACAAGGTGCCCGACGGCTACTTCGAGGATCTCCGCACGAGACTCTCGTCTATTCCTGCGCAGGAGAAGCGGCCGACGCGTTTCCAGAAGTTCGCACCGTACCTCGCGCTTGCAGCGTGTTTCGCAGTCGCGGTGGTGGCCGGCAACCTGATCTTGAGCAGGACGGCCATGCCCGCAGCATCGGAAGATGAGATAATCGAGTATCTGATCGATTCCGACATCACGCTTGCGCAGATAGAAGATTACTTAATTTTAAATCAGTAGAACTATGAAAAAGTTTTTGATCGCCAGCCTCGCACTTTTGGCTGCACTGACCCTCGGCGCACAGGAGCCCCAGGGCCGCCCGGAAAGGAAGAACTTCTCCAAGGAAGACATGGAGAAATTCAGACAGAATGCCAAGGACCGCATTCAGAGTGAGCACATCGCCTACTTGACCGCAGAACTTGAACTTACCCCCGAAGAGGCCGAGAAATTCTGGCCTGTCTACAACAAGGCTCATCAGGAGCAGATGGATAACAACCAGACCTTCCGTGCCGCCCTTAAGGCCCTTAAGATGGCCGTCAAGGAAGGAAAGAGCGAAGCCGAAATCAAGGACGCCCTCGCTGCCTACAACAGGGCCAAGAGCGGTCAGCGCAACGTGCTGGCGGATTACGAGAAAGACTTTATCAAGATTCTCGGCGTGACGAAGACCGCCAAGCTTTATGTGGCTGAAGACAGCTTCCGCACCCGCCAGATCCACAACCTCACCGGCGGCAAGGGCCAGCCAAAAGAGCGTCCCGGCGGGCGCCCGCAGCCGAAGGAGTCATAGTCCCGGCCGTAAACAGAAAGCGGCGACCCGTCGGGCCGCCGCTTTTGTTTGCATATCTACTAGAGATTCGGATTCAAACTCTTCCATTCGGCCACCGGAGGAACGATGCCGAGGGTGACGATCTCGTCGCGCATCTTGCAGAGGTGATCGTAGGATGCCTTCAGCGCGGCCATCTCCTCAGCGGTGCCCTTGGGAGCGGTGAAGTGCACGCCGGTCTTGTCGATCACGGTGGGCATGGCCATCATCACGTTCTGGAACACCTTGTTGTTCACATAGCAGCCTGCAGGCCAGGTGAACTTGGCGCCGCCCATAGCGGCTTCGATCATCTTGACCGCCTGATAGGCAGGGCTCTGGAAGGAGCTGCGTCCGCGGAGCTTGATGATGTTGCTGCCGCCCTGAACGGTGCGGAGCTTGATATCCGCCCAACGCTCTTCGCTGAGTTTCATCTCCGCGAGGGGCTTGCCGTCGATCTTCACCTGGGAGGCGAAAACCGCCATGGCTTCACCGTGTCCGCCGTAGGTGTGGGCGCCGGTGACCTTGCACTGCTGCACGCCGAATTCCTGCGCGAGCGCCTCCTGCAGACGGGTGCTGTCGAGGGCGGCGAGGCTGGTTAGCTGTTCAGGCTTCAGGCCGGAGTGGATGAGTGCGGTGAGGGCGGTGACATCCGCCGGATTGAAGATAACCACGACGTGCTTGACATCGGGGCAGTACTTCTTGATGTTGTCGCCGAACTCGGCTGCTATCTGGCAGTTGCCCTTGAGCAGATCCTCGCGGGTCATGCCTTCCTTGCGGGGTGCGCCGCCGGATGAGATGATGTATTTGGCACCGGTGAACGCCTCTTTCGGGTCGATGGTTGCGGTGACGTTTGCACCTTCGAACGCGCAGTGGTCGATCTCGCCGAGCACGCCCTTCAGGCCGGGCTCGTAGATATCGTAGAGGCATACATTGGGGGTGAGACCGAGCATGAGCACGGACTGGGCCATGTTGGAGCCAATCATTCCACCTGCTCCGACGATGACCAATTTCTCGTTAGTTAGATATTTCATGATGAATTAAGAGTATAGTCGCTTAAAGCAGCACAAAGATACATATTTTTTAGATATCTAAAAATTGATTATATTTGCATGTTGTAATTATTTATGGCACTATTTCTTACAAAAGACCTCGACGACGACGCGCACTCGCGTCTCGGAATTTGGCATATCACAGAAAGCGAGGCAGAACTTAAAGCATTATCCTCCATCCCTTCCGACGAACTGGAAGAAATCTCGTTCATAAAGAGCGAATCCCTGCGCAAGCAGAAACTGGCCGTACGTGCGCTCCTGGACGCCATGTTCGAGGAGAAAGTCTATCTTTCCCACCACGATAACGGCAAACCCTATATCGAAAACAACGCAACCAACATTTCGATCACCCATACCGACAAGTACGTGGCCGTGATCCTCAACGACCTCGACGACGTGGGCATCGACTGCGAGAGCTTGGACCGCGATTTCTCCGCGGTTGAGAAGAAAGCCCTTTCCGAAGAGGAAATCGACGACCTGGACGACGATCACCGCAACGAGCAGCTTGCCATCTACTGGTGCGCCAAGGAAGCGGTCTACAAGAAGATGAGCCAGTACAAGGTAGACTTCGCCGAGCAGATTGAGATCGACGCGTTCCGCGTGAAGGGCGAGGGAGAACTCGAAGCCACGTTTATCAATAAGGACGGTTTCGAAGAGGAGTTCGACCTGGAGTACATGACCTTCGACAGGCACGTACTTGTGTGGATTGCCTAGTCGCTTTCCCTCAAAGTTCCGGGAATTACCTTATCTATATAAAGAACGCCGTCGAGGTGGTCGCATTTGTGTTGGAAGATGACGGCGGTAAAGCCCTGCACGCGCTCGGTGGTGTCGCGGGGGGCCAACGCGGCGTTGGACTGGCCGTCGGCGGAGGCACCGACCAGGGTGTAAGTAATATCAATATCGCGCCAGCGCATCACGTCGCCGCGGAGGCCGGGGACGGAAAGGCATCCTTCAGGACCGGGGGCTGTGTCGCCATTATACCCAACGATACGTATGTTCGGATACACTTCGAATGGTTCGCCGGGCTTGTCGAAGCGCTGAACTGCAACGATCCGGCGCGAAATCCCCACCTGCGGTCCGGCAATTCCAACTCCGTCTTCGGAGGGATCCTGGACGGTTGCCAGCATGAGCGAAGAAAGCGCTGAAAACTCGGGAGATTGCAGCATAGCGGGCGTGAAATCCGCGCACTCCGTGCGCAGAACCAGCGAATCGGCCTGGTCGGCTATGGTCAGGACGCGGAGGATGCTGGTGCCCAGCGAATCGGTGCCGGGAATGGTGCTGGCGATTACCGCCTTTTCACTGTCGGTCCAGCCGACGTTGCCGGCGCAACCGGTGCAAATCAGCAATGCCACGCAAAGGGCAGAAATGATGGATTTACCTTTCATTTTATTATATTTGTAGAACACCACAAAAATAGCAAATAAAACAACAATAATATGAAAAAGACGCTGCTTCTTCTAAGTCTGTTCCTTCCTATCGCACTCTTGGCCGCCCCATCCCCCAACCAGGCCCGTCTCGCCAGTCATATCTACTTTGATTCTGCGGAGGGGCAGCAGTGGCGCATGTGCAACATCTCCGAGGCCGGGCAGGCCGAAAAGATCTCTCAGCCGGGCTTCGAC
>JAEENZ010000008.1 GCA_016283985.1 Bacteroidales bacterium
GGATGAGGCCGGATATACATCCGACGATGTGCTGTACATCAACGCCCACGGCACCGGAACGCACCTGAACGATGCTTCCGAAACCCAGGCATACAAGCTCGCCCTCGGCGAGGATGCCTACAAGGCTCACATCACGTCCATCAAGAGCATGACGGGCCACATGCTGGGCGCTGCCGGTGCTGCGGAAGCCATCGCCACCGTGCTCTCCCTGAAGGAAGGCATCATCACCCCCACCATCAATCTGGATACCCCCGACCCCGAATGCGACCTGGACTACACCCCCAACGTTGCCCAGAAGCATCCCTTCACCCTCGGAATCTCCGATTCCCTCGGCTTCGGCGGCCACAATGCCTGCGTGGCGTTCAGACCTTTTGAAGATTAAGGGTTACGCTTCAGGCGGCTCGCACATAACCTCACCTCCGATGATTCGGAGGTGTTGTATTTTTTTTATTCTGCCAATTTGGCACGCGTGGAGCCATTTCACTGATTATTAAAGGTTTAACCATTTTGCCTTCCCTTGGTTAGGGGAAGGCAAAATGGTTAATACGCTGACTAATTGGCAATTAGCTCCACGGCCTTTTGCTCCATCCTGGAAAAAGCCACTAAATAAGTTGGAAAGTACCTTGCTTTTTTCAAAGATGTTTTCCAACTTTGTGAAAGGCGGGCATTAACACCATGTGGCGCCGGAATGAGATATGAAGGGAACGTTCAACAATGCCCGACCTGTGGCATTAAGTATTTACCAAAGGACTGCAGACCGCGGTCTTCTGTTTTATTCAGTAATAGACTTTTTAGTTTATTTCACCTTGTTGTGTACATTGGCAAGGCGGTTCAGGATACAAGTGCTGGGTGTCTGCCCGATGTTCGACCATATACATGTCCTGACTAAAAATGGATCCCGGAAAGAGGTTTCACCCTTTTTCCGTGAACTTAACAAAGGGTATACGGAGTCTTTCAATTCAAGCACCGGAAGGAAAGGCCCCTTATTTGAAAAGGGGTTCGGAGCTGCGGAAAAGCATGGAGAAAAGACTATTAAGACATCCTATTCCTATGTTTACAACAACCCTGTCGAGAAAAAACTGGCCGCAGTTTCACAGAATTACAGATGGACATTTCTTGCCTATGCGACATCCGATCATCCTTTCTCAGAAAAAATAGTATTAAGGAAAGCATCGATGGATTTGCGCAGAGCACTGAAGGAGGTGCAAGCATTCCGTAAAAAGGATGCTCCGCTTTCCGAACCCTGCCTGAGGAGACTGTTCGCCAAATTGGATTATCGGGAAAAGAACCAGTTAGTCGACTATATTATCAGTCGCTATAATTGCATAGACTACTCCGAGATGTTCAAATTATACGGATCATATGAAAAGGCATGTCTGGCTTTTGCGTCCAATCAGGGTAGCGAGTATGATATGAAAGAAGATTTCGATCCGTATTCCCATAAAGCGTATGTTCAAATGTGCAAGTATCTGGTATCAAACAAAGGATTAGAATCAGCTAAAGATGTGCTTAGATTGCCAGACGATGCCCGTGCGGTTCTGTTTCAGGAACTGCTTTTGAACACAAGTGCGACCCCAAGGCAGGTTGAAAAGCTTCTTCACCTCTTCAGAGTGCGTGGAGGCAAGTGATTTACTATCAAGCATTTAACGATTTCGCCTTCCCTTGGATGTGGGAAGGCGAAATTGTTAACATACTGGTTAACAAATAGTTAGCTCCACGCGCCCAGAAGAGCAAGAGCGAGGCGACGAGGATCTGGGCCGGGAGAACCCTTAAAAGCTAGGCAGGAGGGGCCAGCACGAGCGGAGCGAAGATCTGTCGCAGGCCGGGTGCGGAGCGAGGGGCTACCTGGGGCCGGGGCCGCGCATGCCGCCAGGACCACCACGCATGCCGCCCGGGCCGCGCATCTTGCTGCGGTCGAAGGTGCCGAAGCGGTAGGTAAGGGACAGGATGACGTAGCGGCCGAGGGTGTTGTTCAGCACCTCGCTGTGATAGTTCGCCTCGTCGGTTACCGACAGATTCTTGGCCTGGCCGAGGATGTCGTAACCCTTAAGGGCCAGGGTCATCTTCTTCTTTAACAGGAACTTCTGGATTTCGGCGTTAAGCACGTATTCCGAGGGCTGGTCGATGGTGTAGCCGTTGTACCAGTTGTAATTGCCTTCACTCTTGAAAGTAATGCCGGGGCCATCCCAGGTCCAGTTCGCAGTAAGGCGGATCTGGTTGTTGAAGGTGGAAGTCTTTCCGTCGTTGACGGTATTCCAGGACTTGCTCATCCTGGTGCGGGCGGATGCCGTAAGTTCCAGATTGTCGGAACGGTAGGTAAGACGGAAGCGCTCGACTGCGGACAGGGCGCGGGTGGTGCTCACGGTAATATGCTGTTCGTACCACGAGTTATCATTCCAATGGCCGATCAGTTCATCCATGAAGGCATAATAGTCTCCCCCGGTCGTATAGGTGGTCATGTCTATGTCGTTCCCAACATAGGATGAAGACTTGCTCCAGTTTACGCGGGCAAAGTTCGAAATGGAGAAATTGGACTTTGCGATGGGGATGTTGGCGAATCCATTGATGCCGGCGTTCATGCTGTCGGGGCCGTTGAAAGGCATGGAATAGGCCGCACCGTTAGTGATCCAGGTAAGGTTCACGATGGGATTCTGCACATACCCTCCGTTGAAATTGATGTTGAAAGAAGCGAAGTTCTTCTTGTTGTTGTAACGCACTTCCCCACGCAGGTTGTGAGAGAAGTAAGGCGTAAGCGAAGGATTACCGAACGAAACGTTGAGAGGGTCGGAATTGTCCGGCACGGGCATCAACTGCCTGGTAGAGGGTTGGGAAGAATTGCCACGGTAGAAAAGCCGGGCATTCGCATTTTCGCTGAACTCCCACCAGAGCATGACGCGCGGCGAGAAATTCCAGCGGAAATCCTTGTATTCTTCCGGTTTCCAAGAGCCTGACGCAGCATTATACCGGGTCGTACTATTATAGGTGCGTGTAGGAAGAGCGGCAAATCCTACCTGGGCGCGGGACTTTTCTTTCTGGTACATCAGGTTGCCGCCTATCTCCTGATTGTGCGACTCGTTAACTATCTCGTTGGAATACACATAAGACTTCTGGCTCAGCACATTATCCCAGGTATCCTTCTCGGAAGAAGATTTGGACCAGGAATAACGGTAATTGGCTTCGAGATAGAGATTGTGGCCTATGGGCTCCGTGTAGGTAGCGCGCCCCATGAGGCTGGAGCTGTTCTGGTTGGACTTGATGCTCTGGTCTATGACCGTAGGAACTCCCTTGGTGGTCGTATTCGACTGGTTGATGGAATTGAGGTCGTTGTTGCTGAAAGAGTAACGGCCCATCACAGTCAGGGTGCGACCGGGGATGCCCAGGCGCTGGCGGAAGAGCATGAACCCGCTCGTGGATACGTTTTCGTTGTTGCCGGACTGGAGGTTGGTGGAGTTGGACATCAACTGTGCGCCGGGGTTGGAAAGGGAATCCACATACCTCCAGGTTTCGTTCTGCTGGGCATAATGACCGTTGCCGAAATTGATGCGGGGCTCGAACAGGATGGATGTGTTCTCGCTGAACTTGTGCTCGAGACGCACGCCGATGCGGTGACCGTTGCTGAAAGTGGAGTTGGTGCCTTCCGAACGGTCAATTACGCTGTAGTCGTCGTAGTAGTTTATCTTCTCGCTGCTTTCAATCACATCCTTGCCAGTATGGTTGAACAGATAGTTCGAGCCAAGGTCCATGTTGCCGTCGAAGAGGGTCCAGGCCCCGTTCACACCGGCCATGTAGGAGGTGGTGATGCCGTTTCCGCCACCCCATCCGCCTTGACGGCGGCCCATTCCGCCACCGCCGCCGCGCATGTTGCCCATCATGGATCCGGACAGGTCGTTGAAACCGCGGTTGTTAGTGTTGTTGCCGTTCAGGATGAGGCTCAGCTGCCTGTCCTTGGTGAAGTTGCCTATGAAAGCGGCGCCCTGGTAGCGCCAGTCGGGCTGGGTGACGTTGTCGGTGGGGATATCCCGTCCGCCGCCTGCCATCATGTTGCCGAACGCACCCTTCATCATTCCGGGCTTGATATCCAGGTCGATGACCTTCTCTTCCTCGCCGTCATCGATGCCGGTAAACTCGGCCTGCTCGCTCTTCTTGTTGATGACCTTGAGCTTGTTGATGAGCTTGGCGGGTATGTTCTTGGAGGCGAGCTGGGGATCATCCAGGAAGAAAGTCTTGCCTTCGATGGTGATCTTGG
>JAEENZ010000009.1 GCA_016283985.1 Bacteroidales bacterium
TTTATGACAAAATCATTTCTGGCTTCCTGACAATCCTTTGCCAAAGAATAAACTTCGCGACCGAATCCTCGTGCTCCGATTATGATTAATTCTTTCATCTGACTACTTCTGGATAATACAAGAAAGGGTTCTATTGATGTCTTCGTGGCTTAAAGAATGGTGCAACGGCAGGCAGATGACGCTGTCCGCCAGTTTATTCGCTTGTGGCAAGTTCTCCGGGGCGGCGCTGGGCAGGTCCCGGTAGGGGCTGAAACTGCTGATGAGTGGATAGAAATACCGGCGCCCGTAGATGCCCTGTTCCTGCATCTTGAAATACAATGCATCCCGGGACATCCCGAACTTCTTTTCTTCCACGAAAACGGGGAAGTAGGAGTAGTTGTGCCGCACACCGGGAATCTCCTGGAAGAAAGCGATCCCTTCGACATCCTTCAGTGCCTCCCGATACCGGGCGGCTGCCTCGCGCCGGGCTTCGATGGCCGCATCGACCTGCCGGAGGTTTAGCAATCCGTAAGCGGAGCGGATCTCATCCATTTTGCTGTTGATGCCGGGCCCCACGACCTCTACTTCGTTGGCAAAACCGAAATTCTTTAAGAAGTCAATGCGCTTCTTCATATCTGCGTCGTGCATCACCATGGCACCGCCTTCGATTGTGTTGAATACCTTGGTGGCGTGGAAACTCAGGGTGGACAGGTCACCTGCCGTGAGAATACTTTCCCCGTCCACCTCGACACCGAACGCGTGTGCGGCGTCGTAGATGACCTTCAGGCCGTGCCGCTCGGCAATCTCCCGGATGCGTGCCGTATCGCAGGGGCGGCCATAGACGTGGACGGGCATGATGGCAGCTGTACGGGGCGTGATGGCCTCCTCGATCCGGTCCGGGTCCAAGTTGCCTGTAGCGGGGTCCACGTCCACGAAGACGGGCTGGCATCCGTTCCACCAGATGGAATGTGTGGTGGCGACGAAACTGTAGGGCGTGGTGATGACCTCCCCATGGATGTCAAGCGCTTGGAGGGCCGTTAGCAGCGGTAGAGTGCCATTGGTAAAGAGGCTTACGTATGGGACTTTCAGGTATTCAGCCAAGGCTGCTTCCAACCGCTGGTGGAAGGAACCGTTGTTTGTGATCCACTTGCTGTCCCAGATCTCCCGGAGAAGGCCGTCGAACGCATCCAGGTCAGGGAGCAGGGGAGAGGTGACGGTAATCAAATCTTTCATTGAGCGATCCGTTCTTCCGTGAAATCAAATCTGGGCGTGACGTAACCGGGTTCTTTCCCCATAAAACCTCCTAGCTCTATGGCCTTATTGGCAACGGTAAAAGAGATTAGGTCACTTTCATTGGCAAGTCCTTGAATGTTATGTGTCTGCTCGAGAGCCATGAAGTCAATCGCGTAGTTGCCCCAGTTTAAGAAATCCTTGGGGATTAGGCACTTTTGGATGTATTCGCCCGCTTCGTGATGCTTGTCATAACATCTTGAGGCACCGCTGAATGAGAAGATTTTTGTACCTTCCTCATTCTTCATGTGGCAAGTAATCCAAAAAGACTCTATGGGACGCGACAGTCGGTAGTGGATGACAAGTTCCAGTTCGTCATCCATCCTCATAACATCGTTAAATTCCCCGCCTCTTTTTCGAATACCAAATTCGAGAAGTTGGAATCCGTCGCGACCGATAGAGGGATGCTCCCAATACTTGTAATTCTCCACCTCATTGTCACCTTTCAGGTAGTGACTTACGATGGGGTCGATGTCTCCCTGATCGATGATTTGTCCGTTCTGGAGGATGATACCGTGCTTGCAGAGCGACTTGATGCTCGTCATGTTGTGACTGACAAACAGGACCGTGCGTCCCTCTCCCTTACTGACTTCACGCATCTTTCCGATAGCCTTCTTCTGGAACTCGGCATCGCCTACAGCAAGCACCTCGTCCACGACCAGGATCTCCGGATCCAGGTGTGCGGCAACGGCGAATCCGAGGCGGACTGTCATGCCGGAGGAGTAGCGCTTGACAGGCGTGTCGAGGTAGCGCTCGCATCCGCTGAAGTCCACTATCTCGTCGAGCTTGCGGTCTATCTCGGCCTTGCGCATTCCCATGATCGAGCCGTTCATGTAGATGTTCTCGCGGCCCGTCATCTCGGGATGAAAGCCCGTGCCCACCTCGAGGAGCGAGGCGATGCGCCCGCGCGCGCGTATGACGCCGGTGGTGGGGGACGTCACCCGGGAAAGTATCTTGAGGAGCGTCGACTTCCCCGCGCCGTTGCGGCCTATGATGCCGACCACGTCGCCCTCCTCCACCTTGAAGTCGATGTTCCTCAGCGCCCACACGTATTCGCTCCCGCCCGCCGTGGCCCGGTCGTTCGTTTCGCCGACCTTGAGATACGGATCTTCGCGATGCAGAACCTTCGTCTGCCAGAAGCGGTTCAGATCGTGCGAGAGCGTCCCCGTCGAGACAAGGCCCAGCCGATACTGCTTTGATATGTTGTTGAATTCTATTGCCGTCATTGCCGC
>JAEENZ010000048.1 GCA_016283985.1 Bacteroidales bacterium
CGGCCCTGCGTGAATCCTGGCCAGAACTCCGCGAACGTATCGCCGGACAGGTTTGGTCGTTTGCCAAGATGCAGGAAGCATTCAAGATTGCCGGTGCTCCCTATGAGCCCGAACATATCGGCATTACGCGCAAGGACATCCAGGCAATGTTTCCCAAAGTGCAGTTGATGCGTTGGCGCTACAATGTGCTGGACCTCGCCAAGCGCGGTCAGTTCTATGATCAGCTGGTTTCCGCCGTGTTTGCTCCCGGCGGAGGGTGGGAACTCTAGTACCCTTGGGGAAGGTGGAATTTTAGGTGGCAGACCTTCCCCGCCAAAATTGGCCTACAAGGTACTGCAATGCAATATTGATGGGGAAGGTCCTGGCATTAAAAAGCCACCTTCCCCATTTTGATTGCTAATCGAACATCTCCCAGAAGCCGGGGAAGGATTTGGCGACGCAGGCAGGGTCGTCGATGGCGATGGGGCCGGCGCCGAAAGAGGCGATCTTCAGGGCCATGGCCATGCGGTGGTCGCCGCGGGAAGTGAAGGCGCCGCCATGCAGCAGCCGGCCGTTCAGCAGGCGCGAGGTGAGGGTCTCTCCCACGATATGAAGGTCGTCCCCGACCACGGAAGCCTGCACGCCCAGCCCGGAAAGCATCTCCAGGATAGCTTCGCAGCGATTGCTCTCCTTGCCGACCAGCCGTCCCACGCCCGAAATCACGCTTTCGCCGGAGCAGAACGCTGCCAGCACGGAGACTATCGGGAAGATGTCCGGGGCATTGTTCAGGTCTGCGGAGAAGGCCTCCAGAGGCGCACGGGACACGCACACGGCATCATCCAGCTCAGATACAACGGCTCCGGCCTCGACCAGAATGTCCGCAATGGTGAGATCCGCCTGCAGCGAGGATGTATCCAGCCCCTGCACCTCGGCTTTTCCGAACAGGGCACCGGCCACCAGGAAAGGCGCCGCGCTGCTCCAGTCTCCTTCTATGTCAAAGTCCGCCGCATGGTACTTCTGCCCGCCGCGGATCTTGAAGGTCACGCCCGTGCATCCGCTCCAGTCCTGCTCTTCCAGCATCTTCTCATCCCCCTCCATCTCGGAGGAAATCTTGATGCCGAAGTGCTTGAGCACGTCGCAGGTGATGAACATGTAGGGGATGCTCTTGGGATCGGTGACGATGAGGGTGGAAGGCTTGTCGAAGAGAGGCAGAGCGGTCAGCAGGCCGGAGATCAGCTGGGAGCCGTCCTTTCCGGAGATTTCAGCCACGCCGGGGATGATGCGGCCGTCCACGCGCATGGGGACGGTGTTCTCGCGGACGATGACGCCGAACGAGGCCATGATGTCGCTCACCCCCTTCAGAGGGCGACGGGTGAGGGTTTTTTCGCCGGTGATGGTGACGGGACAGTCGTTGATCGTTGCCATCAGGGGAATCATCAGGCGGGTCAGGAGCCCGGATTCACCGGTATGAAGGGTTTCCAGTTTTGTATGCGCTCCGCCGATGCCGTCGATGGTCAGGGTGCTGCCGTCTACGCGGACCTTGGCACCAAGGGCACGGGCGACCGCCAGGGCGGATTCACTGTCGTCGCAGGGGGAATACCCGCGGAGATGGCTGCGCCCGTCTGCGAGGGCGGCGGCGATGATGGCCCGCTGCGCAAAACTCTTGGATGCGGGCATCTGCAGGCTGTTGCGGAAGAACCCGCGCCAGTCGCCGTAGACCTCGCGATGCATGGTCAGATAGTCGATCTGACCGGGAGCGGTGGGTTCGTCGGGAAGGCAGGCGTAGCTGAATGGGGCACCGGCTTTCAAGCAGCCGATACGGGAGGCGCGGCCTTCCTGGCCCATAGCGAAAGCGACAAGGCCCGCCGGAACTGGCTCACCATATAGTGCCTGAACACGCTCCGCATCTTCGGGGCAATGGGCCGTCACCACAACTTTGGCGATATCAGCACCGTAACGGTAGCAGCGGTCGCGCACCTGCTGCAGATACTCCAGATCGGGGGTGCAGGAGAAATCGTGGAATGAGCGGATGATCTCCGTACCGCACTCTTCGCACATGGAGCGGAAGCGCTTGCTGAACCCAGCATCGGCTTCAACCTCCAGATCGGCAAAGCGAGCCCCGGCACGAACCGCCAGGCCAAGAAGACGCTCGGCCTTCTTCTCGCCAACCTCCGCAATCCGGCACGTCGCAATCAGCGGCGTATCGGTATTCGCGAACAAATCCTCTATCTCCTCGTCCGAGAGTTTGCAGCGGTCCAGGCGGATCTCCGCCATCTCTATCCACGGATCGTCCAGAAGGGCGAGGATCTCTTCGTAGGTCTTGTTCTGTATGCTGGTGCAGATCATCTCTTAACAATTTGGACTGCAAAGATAATAAAACTGGCGCACCTACAACACCGCCCCGAGAATCGCATCCCGAAGGGCTGGTTCGGTCCAGGTGCAGGTGCTGCGGTCGGGGCCGTCCATCAGGCCCATCCAATGGAAACAGACTATTCCGTAAGTCTTGGCCGTGCTGACATAGCAGGCTGCCTGCTTGCAGCGCTCGGCCATGTTGTTCTTGTTCGCGGCGCCGTATTCGCCTATGATACAGGGAATTCCCAGCGAGCCGAAATGATTCCCAACCACTGAAATATCGTATTTAACGGTGTTTTCCGCAGCGGCATCGAAAACTGTCTGGTCCTGCGCGGGGTTGTCTATCTGGAATGCAAAGAAATACGGAGCATAACTGTGTACTTCCGCAATCAGATGGTTGCTCCACTCATCTTCAGGAAGGACGAAACCGGCCAGGTTTGCAGCACCGCCGCCGGCGCAGTAAGTGTTGCAAACAAGGTTGCGGTGCAGATTGTTGCCCCCGGTGGCGCGGACTGCATCTACAAAATCCTGATTATACTTGTTCGCATACTCATATGAACTCTCGTCCTTGGGTGCGTTCCAGTAATTGCTGCCGTCCAGCAGCTCGTTGTATCCCTCGAAAACCAGTTTCTCGCCATAAGTCCTGAACCGCTCTGCAATCTGGGTCCAAAGGCCGCGGAAGCGGTCTGCAGTAGCTTCATAGATAGCCTTGTCGGCCTTCATCCACCCGTCCGTGCCGGTGTCGTGATGCACGTTCAGCACGCAGTATAGACCGGCATCCAGCACATAGTTCACCACCTCCTCCACGCGGTCCATCCAGGCTTTCTCAACCTGCCCGGAGGCATCCATGTGCTGATACCACGTGACGGGTACCCGGATGGCCCCGAAACCCGCGGCGGCAAAGGCCTGCATGACCTCGGGCTTGGTGACAGGCTGTCCCCAGGCCGTTTCGAAATCGGATGTCTTTCGTTCGGTGTACTGAACGATCCAGTCGCCGCAGGAATCCAGAGTGTTTCCAAGGTTCCACCCGACACGCATGGCCTTGACGGCATCGGCGGCACTCTGCCACTGTCCGTCAACCGGCGGGCGATACTTCTCTTTCGCCGCCTGGATGCCGTAGAAAACCGTTTTCCAGAAGCCTTCGGTTTCCACGGCAAGCCGGACGGTGCGCGTCGCGTAGGTCTCATTCGCCGGCACCTCGAATACTATCTCTTCCACCTTGCCCGTTACCTCCATCAAAGGACCGAGCTGGTGTTCTATGTTCAGGCGATAGCGGAAACTGCCGTACTCAACGGCCTTGGTGGCCTGATAGGTGACAGGCACCGAGTAGATGCCTCCCTCCTGGGGGATGGCCACGTCCGCCCCACGCTCGATGACCGGTGCCAGCACTTCTTTCTTGCATGAGAAAATGGCAAGAAGGAGTGCCGGAACCAGAAGAAGCCGGAGGAACGCTCTCACGGGCTAATAGGTAAATTCGCAGTCGTAGTCCGCCCCGCCGGCGCCGATGCGGAAGGTGTGGACCTCGCGCGTGGAGGGCTTCACGGCCACCACGTCGATGCAGAGGGTTTCCTTATAATCGAAGAAGGCGTGACGGTTGGTGGGGAGCATCAGGTCCGGAACCACCCAGCCGTAGCCTTGGGAGATGAAGTAGTTCACTCCGTTGTAGCAGGTGTAGTCGTTGGTGTGGCTGTCGCCGGTGATCATCGCAACTATCGTACGCTTCTGCGCATATTCCGACAGCAGGTCCATGATGGCCTGGTTCTGGGTCATGGTGGGTTCCACCGGCTTGCTGCTGGTCCAGCGGCCCATCGGGTGAGGCATGTAGTGTGCCATCACTATCACGTTAGTTGCGGGGTCGGTGGCTTCCAGAAGGTCTCCCAGCCAGGCGATCTCCTCGTTTCCGAACAGGTAGTAAGCCTCAGTCAGGGTGCGTGTGGTGCAGCTGTTCAGGAAGATGATGCGGAAGTTCTTCTCCGGGATATCATAGTATCCGTAGGTCCTTTCGGGGATGAGATGGAGATTGCCTCCGGCGCGCTCAACCCAGGGCTTCTGGAAGAAATCCTGCAGCTCCTGCTCGCTGTGATAGCGGCCCTGACCGGCATCCCAGTCATGGTTGCCGGGGGTGTAGATCCACACGCCGTCGAACTTCTTCATCTGCTCGAGGGTCCTATCCTTGATCCATTTTGCGTAAACGGAATCGGCCGTCGCCTGGTATGCATTGAGGCCGATGTCGCCCAGATTGGCCATGAAATCCGCACCGAACATCTTGGCCGCGGTGGCCCCGTAACCTATATGCTTGTAGCTGAAACGGCCGCATGTGTGAACGTCGGTAAGGATTGGATAGACCAGCACCTCATCATCCCCCTTCCAAGCCGCAAAACGATTGTAGGCCTCCTTGACCTGGGGTTTCACGAAGCGGTGCCGGCTGGTGGCACGGTCTTCCTTGTAAAGATGGGTGTCGTCTATCTCCCGCTCTCGGACGGAAGGAGATGAGTAGCGGAATACTATCGACTGCCCCTTGTCGTAGTCGAACCATTCGACTTTTATGGCGTGTTTCCCCTTTGTAAGCACTTTGACTGCCTTCTCCTCGATGGGGCCGCGGGCGCCGTCGCTCTCGATAAGCATTTCACCGTCGACATAGAGCCTGCTGCCGTCGTCGGTGGTAAGGATGAACGTGTATTCCTCCTCGGTCTTTACCTTGATCTCCGTTTCGAAAACGGCGCAGAAGTGGTTCTTGGTGTCGTCGATACCTTCCAGGTCCAGGTTACTCTTGACGCCCTGAAGGGCCGGTTCGCCTAGGGTGGAGAAATCCGGGAGATGCCTTTCCGGCCAGTCGTACCAGATCTTATAACTGACTTTTGGTGAGCATGTGCAGCCGGCGAGGAGGGCGGCCGCTACGAAAGCGATGGTTAGTTTTTTTAGCATAGTGTCATTCTATTTTCTCAGTCGGGCCACGGCATGTTCGAGGCTCTCCGAGGGTTCTATAATGTTGTAGTCTTTCCAGAAATCAGGATCGAGGAATAGAGGTGCCTTGTCGTCCAGCACGTCGCTGGGCTTGAACTCCTCGTTCCTGGTTATGGGCACGGCGGGCTCGACCACATCCGTGACCACCAGTTCGTTGACCACCGTGTAGTTGGTTGCTATCAGGCGCTTCTTCCAGTCGCAGCGGAAACCCATCGAGGACCGGAAATAATCCATCCGCGCAACCCCATCCTGCTGGCGGTAGGTCAGCACGAATGTCAGTTCCTTCGGGGTAAAACGGAGGGTGAGGGGTTTTCGGACAAGCATCATCCGCGTAGCCTTGCTAATGTCCGACATGTCCAGCGAAAGCTCTATCCTGCTGAATGCCAGGGTCTCCCGGTCTATGTAGAATTTTCCGTAATAGAGCGGGTACTCCGCTTCGTATTCCGGTGAGAAGCTGATTACGAACTGCAGGCGGTCCGCGAGGTATGCGGGGGATTCCATCCGGAACGAATAAAGGGAGAGGTCCGTGCTGTTGAGGATGATATTCCTGTTCTTCACGGCATCGAAGGTCGCCGCCAAGGTAGGACCTCCCATCATTCGGACGCTCAAAGTATCCCCCTTCCGCTGGCTCATGATGACACGGCTTTTTTCGAGGGCGGTACGGTCAAAACTGATCCCGGGGACCAGGTAAGGGCCCTTGTATATCCGCGCAACCGCCTCGTTTATGGAGATATAACGCTGGCGCTTCTGTAGAGTTTCGCGGTAGAAGCAACGGAGAAGTTCCGGCTTGGAAGGATAATTGTCCCGGATGCGGTCGATGGCAGACTGCACTATCTCACGTGGATTGCCGGACACGATGGAAGCCTCCTGAAGGGGATAAGCGATGGGGGTCAATTTCACGGTCATCTCCCCGGCACCCGCCTTCTGGACGGCATCGCGATAGCCGATGCGAGAAAACTGCAGTTCGGAGATGGGCTTGTCGGATTTGATGATGAAGGTGCCGTCCGCATTTGTGACCGTGGCGTAGTTCCGCCCAGGCACAATCACCCCTACCGCTGCCACCGGCCTGCCGCTGGAGGCATCCACGACGGTTCCCCTGGCGAAATGCCCGAGCCCGCCCTGAGCCAGAAGGGCCAGGGGGCTTATCAGCAGGAGTATGGCTGTCAGCAGCCGGCGCATATCAATGCAAATATACCCATTTTCCGGGAAATCACTATCTTTGCCATAGCTGTTATTCCAAGGTTATGAAAAGGCTTGTCATTTTATTTGTCGCAATGCTGACGGGGTTCGGGGTATATGCCCAGACGCCCGGATTCACTTTCGCACTGGACGAGGTGGAAAAGCCGGAAAAAGGGCTGTACGGCCTTCGCTCTGGCGAGGATATCGCAAAGACTCTTCATACTCCCAATGAGTTCGATGCCCATATCCCCGAAATCCTGGCAAACAGTTTCAAAGACGAACCGGATCTACATGTTATTGGTGAGGATGTGCTTTTCCAGATGCTGGTGAAGGCCTGGTGCCAGCACCGCCCAGTTGTGCTCACACCGGATGCCATATGGATGGTGATTTCGCAGGGATTTAGCCATTATGTGAACAAGAATCCCGAAAAAGTGCGGAATAAACTGGTGTCGCACGAAGGACAGATGGTTCTTAGGGTACGAACCAACGACCTGTTGAGCAGCCAGGCGGATTGGGAAGGAACGATTGGCAAGTTCGTCTCTGAAATCGAGAAGTATACCAACAACAAGGTAACCGAAACCCTCGTGGCAGACTTTTCCACCACCGGGGTCAACGAACGCATCGCTTCGGAAATCACCCTGATGGACGTGGTGAAGCCGTATTTCAAGTACGAAGCGTTTTACATAGTCTGCGGCATCCCTTACATCACACTGACCGGCACTCCGGAGGATTGGGAAAAGGTACTTGCCAAAACGAAGGCGCTGCGCCGTTTCGGCCTGGACTGGTGGGTGAACGACCTGGAACCTATCCTGGAAGAATTCATCAATGCGGCCAAAGGGCGTCCCGACTATTGGTTCTGGAAAGATATAGTCTGCAAAACACGTCCCCGGACAATCCAGGGGCCTACCTGCGCCAGGCACTCCCCTCCCGTCACCAGGGTGGATGGATGGTTCCTGAAGTTCTTCCCCTTCGATAGTAACGGACGCACTCCGGAAGAAGTGCCCATCACGAAGACCATGCTCTCCGAAACGGTCTGCGTACCGTTTACTTTTATCCGTGTGGATGAGTGCATGGAGCCCATCGACTCCACCAAGATGGAGCTGGTGGCCGGCATCGTCGCCGTGAAGGAGGATCCGGCCACATTTGCACTTACACCCCATATCGGGTGGCTGGTGCGGACGCCTGAGTCGGAGGAAAGCATCGCGAAAAGGAAACACGAGCAGGATTCAATAAGCAGGGCATTCCGCGAGCAGATGTTCGCTAAGAACAACAACCCTCGGAAATATTGGGATGAGGGATGGTTGAAATATGGAGATTTCGCATCTTCCTTCTATTCGGAGACTCAACAATTCCATCTGGAATATGGCATCGAATGGTCGGAGACCCGCACAAGGGCCGGTAATACAACCTTCATTTCTCCGACCTCAAGAGCCTTCATGGTTCCGTCGGGCTCATGGATCGACCCCAAACACAAGACCGGGGCTACGCTGACGCTTGCTCAGAATGCCTTTAATTACGTTGAGTTGGCCCGCCGGAAGGCGCAGCAAGAATTGGTATCAGGGACTCGGGCCAGCAGATCGGCGCTGGTTGCCACCCATTTGGATCTTGCCAAGAAAAACATGGCAAAAATGATCGACAGCACCCAGAACGGCAATAATCTGTTCAGGACTGTCAACTTCCTGAATAGCACCAAGGAAGAACTTGAAAAGACGCCGGAAGCCAAGTTTGAAGATCTTCATCTGATTCCTACCGGCTTTGGATTCGCACTCCACTGTAATGCCGGCTACGAATTGTTTTTCGGGGATATTACCGATTACGTCACACCTCTCGCCGGGGTGGGTTTTGGCTTCGACGTCACCTACAACAGGTTTGCCCTTATGCTTGACGGCCTGCTTGGATGGGGTGGACGATACAAGAAAACCGTCACTCTGGACGGCTATTCCTGGAATGCCGGAGAAAAGATTACCGGCGGGAACCTTTCCGCTTCCCTGGGCTATGCCCTGTATAACACCCAATGGTGGAAAATCACGCCGTTCGCGGGCGTAGGCGTAGGATTCCTGGATTATCCGCATAGTCCCACCGATCCTGCCAAGAAGAGCGATGAAATCGCCGGATTCAGGTTTCAGGGAGGACTGGCTGCCGAATACAAACTGAACCGCATTGTGAGCATCGGAGGAGCCGCCGAGCAGACGGTGCGAGCCAGCGTCTATGTGGCCCGCACATCTCTCCGACACCTACCCCAGCCGTGGTCCCTCAACCTTGGTTTGGGTTTCAATTTCTTTGAGTGGTGAGATGAATCATATGTTGCGTTCTACAACCCCCAGTCCGAAGGCTCGCACTGGGATTTGGCAGCGGCGGGGATATCGGGGAAGAAGACGATACCTGTCTTCTTTTCTATCTCGGCTACGGAAACGGCATAGTCCGTTATCTCTGCCGAAGAGCCGACGGGCAGGACCGAGTCGAACCAGAAACCGATGGTTTTGAGCTCGCTTTCGGTGCATTTCCTGACATCCTTTCCGGTAATACCATTACGCGTCCGGAGAAGTATCTTGTACTGATGAGTTGGGCATGACGCAGGCTTTGGAATTGTCGGAGCGGTTGTTCCAGTTGCACGCGTCGAATTCGATGTTTTCGTCGTTGGCATAATGGCATCCGGCCACGACATAAAGGGTATCGTAGCATATCTCGCTGCCACGCTGCCAGTGCATGTTTTCGGTCTCGCCCCACAAAGTGCCGAATATGCCCGCTCCCGCATAGGAGTTGGACTGCGGCGCGATGTTCACCGGGTAGAATGTCTGCAGGTTGAGTTCCGATCCCGCTCCAGCCCTGCTGGAGGACATGCAGAGGTGTCCCTTGGTCCAGCTGCCACCGGTAATGAGGGGAGAAGATGCCGACCAGTACATGAAACCGTCTCCAGCGATATCCCAGATTATAGACTGTTTGTCGAGGGGGAGGTCCGGATACCGCATCCAGGGATCGCCACCCAGTTCGTTCGTGGAGCGTCCCGAGCCTTCGGCATATATACTGTGCATGGGGAACGCCACCCAGATGGGATTGTGCCTGCGGGTGTCGTAGCAGAAAGAGAAGTTGCGAACCCGTTTCTTGCTCTTTACAGTATTGGCATACAGGGTGTTATAGTAATAATCCGTATTGGTCTTGTCGAATACGGGGAGCTCGGCGTAAGGGTTGGTGAAGCTTGTAACGCCTGAGTCGGGAGGCGTCTGGGACCGCCCCTGCGTAACGATTACCGACGCCGACGCCATGCCGCACGTTATGTTGACAACCGCTATGCGGTCGTCTTCATCCTGATTGACACGGGCAAAGAGCGTAATGGTGTCGTCCGTGGTACCCTGATTCGGGCTCACGCTCAGCCACGAAGATGCCTCGGCATCGGCAGGCGCGGCTGTCCAGAAGCCGCTGGCCGTGAATGAAACCGTTGCCGTTCCGCCTTCTGGAGGAAAGATTATATTGCCATCCGACGTGATGACGATGGAATCCTGCGGAGCCTTTTCGCAGGAAAAGACGACCATCAGGGCCAGTGCGGCGGAAAGGTAACGCAGGAATCTCATAAATTAGAACCTGTAACCGATACCGAGACGGCCGCCGAAATAGTTCATTCCGACACCTGCCTCGACCATACCGAAGAATCTCTGGCCGAACTCGACGCCGATGGGGTTGAGTTGGGCATCGAAGGAGAGACTTGGATCACTGCTGCCTAATGAAAGCAGTATACCGGCCTCTACGGAGCCGTAAAGCTTCACTTTAGGGCGGGAAAGATAGTTGCAGCGACCGACCGCGTCAACCGGAATGAAGGTGCAGAACTGCTGGGAATGGATTGCTCCTGAATCCTTGTCAACAGTCTTGAACACACATCCGGTGTAGCCGGTGCTGAGGCCGGCTGACCAGCGCGAGTTAAAATTGTAGAGAACGTCAAAGCCAAAATACGGAGGAATATCGATTTTGAGCGTCTCGTTGTTTTCTTCGTTGGCGCTGACTGCGATACCGATAGCGATCGCGCCGAAAAGAGAGACCACCACGGGCACCGACGGAAGATATCCGGCAGATGTCCTGACAGTCCATTTCTGTTCCACTGGTTCCTGCGCAAAAACCGGCATTGCCAGCGCGAGCAGGAGAATTGCGGTTATCAGTTTTTTCATCTCTTTATAGTTTTATTTTCTCCAAAGATACAAATTTTGAATATCTTCGCGAAATGAAACGGATTATCGTACTGTTCGCATTCCTGTTGGTGACGGTTTCTGCCATGGGGCGGGACAAGGTTCGTTTTGGCGCAGATGCCACCGCGGACTGCTTCCTTCCGGCAGATAAAATATCTTCTGTAAGTATCGGCATCGGGGCTCGCGCCCGTCTGGGAGAGCGCGACCAATGGCTAAATCTCGTGAGCGGCATCCGGTATATCTACGGACGGCGTCTGTCCGGATTCCAGGTTCCTATCATGCTGAATGCCAACCTGGTGAAGATGGATTGGGGCTCCGCGTATCTTGGAGGCGGATTCGAATTCGACTTTTTCGGCAGATATCTCGGCTGCATGAAATACCAGATCGGCCTTGCATGCGACCATCTGGACTTCCGCATTTTCTACAAGCCCTATCAGGGCGACCTCGGTGCCGGGGTGGGGTATTTTTTTAGGGCCCACACCTTCACCATTGAAAGTGCCTTCCACGGGCTTGAGAGGCCATTTCGGCGGGGAAGGTGTCAGGGGTAAAATTCCACCTTCCCCAAACAAGGCAGTCGAAGACAGGGCACGAAAAAAGGCGTCGCGGGAAAGCGATGCCTTTTTTCGTGCCCAGAGCGGGAATCGAACCCGCACGTCTTTAAGGGACACTGGATTTTGAGTCCAGCGCGTCTACCAATTCCGCCATCCGGGCAGGATGGAGTCGGCACGGAGGCCGGGGGCGGAGCCGGCACAGAGGCCGGGGCTCGCGTTTGGAGTGGCAAAGGTAAGAAAAAAATTCGTAACTTGCAGAGGATATGAAAGAACTGGCAGCTGAACTCAAGAAATACAAGCAGGTCTTCGTGGTCTGCGACCGGAACGTAGAGGACTTCGCCCGGAAGGTCGCCGGCCTTCGGACAGACGCCCGTACCGCGCAACGGGGCACGGACAGCCCCCTTCCCCAGATCGACAACCTTCTACCCATCACGGCCGATGAGGGCCACAAGACCATGGATACGGTGATGAACATCTGCCGCTGGCTGCGAGACTGCGGGGCGGACCGCGATGCGCTGGTGCTGGCGGTGGGAGGGGGCGTCACCACCGACATGGCGGGATTCGCGGCATCCATCTACAAGCGCGGCATCCGCTACGCCAACATCCCCACCACTCTCCTTTCGATGGTGGATGCAGGCATAGGCGGCAAGACCGGGGTGAACCTGGATGGGTACAAGAACCTTCTGGGGGTCATCCGCCAGCCAGAGTTCACGGCCATATTCCCGGAAGTGCTGGAGACTCTGCCCGAGCGCGAACTCCGCAGCGGCCTGGCCGAGATGCTGAAGACTTTCCTCATCAAGAATCCGCGCCGCGCCTACGAACGCACGGTGGCATTCTTCCAGACACCGTGCAGCGGAGACTGTCCGGAAGACTCCGCGTTGCTCCGCAACCCGTTCCGGGAAAATGCTCCGCTATCCGGACAGTCTTCGCTGTCCCAGCTGATCCACCAGGCGGCAGCCATCAAGCAAGCGATTGTAGAGAAGGATGAATTCGAAACCGGGCTCAGGCGCAAACTCAACCTCGGCCACACATGGGCGCATGCCATCGAATGGTGGCAGAAAGAGACCGGCCGAAAAGAACAGTTCACCCACGGCGAGGCAGTGGCGATCGGCATGGCGCAGGCAGCGAAGTACGCAGAGAGCCTCGGCATCGCCGAAGAGCCAGGCCTGGCCGATCGCATCGCAGCTGACCTGAAAGCTTGCGGACTGCCCACTGAACTCCCCTGCCCGGAGCAGGAACTTCTGCCCGCCATCCTGAAGGATAAAAAAGCATACGGCAGCAAGATCAAACTCGTGCTGCCGTGCAAGATAGGGAAAGTAGTCGTAAAGAGTATCAGTCGATTCTGCGCTCGCTGATCAAAGTGTTGCTCTCGGCATCCCATGAATCACGGGCGACAAGGCTGAATTCGTAGGTCCCGGCAGGAAGCTTGAGTTCCAGACGCCAGGCCTTTTTCATCCGGGATGTCTGCGGAACACGGTAGAAATCTGCCAGTATCTTCTTTGTGAAAACCACGGCGCCGCCCTGCTTCACGGTAAGATAGTACGTGTGCACGAATTCATCGTCGGCGCCTGAAGGCCAGGTTACGACAGCGCCGCCGGGCACGGCCTCCACATCCATACCGCCCAGCACCGGAGCCTTGTTGGCGGCGGCCAGCCTCTCGTGGTTATACTTGCGCAGATGGGCGCCATCGGAGGAAGGATGTTTAAACGTCCAGGGTTCTCCGATAGTGGTCTGGTTGTAGAAATCCATGCGCGCAGCGCGCATGTTCCCCTTGTTGTCGAACTGAAGCAGCAGGCCCTGTGAGAAATCATCCTTATCCCTCATCACGGTGAGGCCCGCCATCTCCTCGTAGCCGCCGTTGTCTATGGCCATATAGCGGGTGGAAGCCGTGCCCATCACGGTAAAGGCACCCTGCCAGACGCTGCGCGGATCGTTCAGGGGGAAGTGGAGATGCCCGCCGAACACCACCGCCTGGGGATATTTGGAGAGCACGTCCGTCAGCACCTTGGTGCTCCAGTAGCCCTTTCCCTTAGGGTAGGTATCGTCCAGGAAACTGCCGTAGATGGTGCCGTATATCATGGCGTGGGTG